>BNUE01000010.1 GCA_025997135.1 candidate division SR1 bacterium
CCAAGACATTTACCTGTAATCTAGGAAATCGGAATACTAATTCAGAGACATGTAATTATGATTATACTTGTGTTACAAACTATACACGAAATGGCAGTCAATGTGTAGCAAATTCTCAGGGAGCAAGTTGTCAATGATCTATTCCTGCCAATGCTACATCCAATGCTTCAGCTACTACTTGGTCAGCGACACGAAATGGAACTAGTCGGTCGCCATCTTATAGTCGGTGATATAATACTACTCCGTGATACTGTACATTTAGCTGTAATACAAACTATACCCGAAATGGAACTAGCTGTATGGCAGATAGTAGGGCTCAATCCTGTATCTGACTACCAGCGAATGCTGTATGGAATAGCGTATCTATGATTACACAGATGCGAGATGGATCCTCATGGATGCCGACATTGCAGTGAGCCTACAGTGAATTAGCGAGTGCTTCTTACTGTAGATTTAAATGTGATACAAATTATACTTGGAATGGAAGCAGCTGCGAAATGGCTTCGTCTCGTTATCCAGGCTGTGATACTGATGATATAACAATTGGTAGCTACACAGTCGCTGCATGTAATATTTGAGCGATTACCGCTGGCACGACAAGTAGTTCATATTGAAAGTTCTTCATGTGGGGAAATAATTATGCCATAAGCATAGCTGATACTCGACCAACAACAACTTGTGTAAATGCTAGTGGTTATTGACCATGAAATTATTATAATGCCAGTCCAACTACTTGTAGTACAAATAACTGGTCACGAGATTCTTCAAATAATAAAAATTTATGGTGATGAAGCGGAGATACCATAACGACTAACTGAGCTTGAACAGCTAATAATAGAAAATGACCTTGTGCTACAGGTTATCATATTCCTTCTGCACGTGAATGGAACCTCGTTCAATCATCATTAGGCTCAACAATGGCATCTATCTTGAAATTACCAGCAGCTGGAAACAAAGGAAACTGAAGTATAGGTCACCATGACATATGATATTACGAATATTGGACATCTTCTCCATCCACAACTATAGCTAGAGCATTCTGAACTAGAACCACATCCACATCATCTATTACAGCAGGGGACGGTATGTATGCAGTTCATGCAAAACAAATTAGATGTTTCAAAAATTCTTTATAAGCCTACACTCTCTCCTCTATCTCCACTAACAGTTACTACGGTAAATAGTAAATTTAGATCATGTCTGATTAGAAAACTTATAGTTTCATTGCCTTCAGATTTAGGTTGATGAAAACTTAGTATTTTAGATTCTTACCTCAGGAGAGGGATGATAAATTTTGAATTATAAAATTTTGCTTTAAAATCCTCTCTTGATTTTTATCTGAAAATCAATAAACTTCCAAAATAACGCAGGGATTTAGCTCAGGGGTAGAGCGGGAGTCTCCAAAGCTCCGCGTCGGGGGTTCAAGTCCCTCAATCCCTGTATTATAAATACTATAAAATGGCGGCTGTAGCTCAGTTGGTTAGAGCACTTGATTGTGGTCCAAGGGGTCGTGAGTTCAATTCTCATCAGCCGCCCCAGACAAGAATACTTCAAACGATTTGTTATCATAATAATACCTAAAAGCTTGATTTTCATTGGTTTGAAAGCCAAGTTTTTTTGAATAATAAAAACACTTTACAGGGGGTCAACTTATACACTTAATAAGTCATACTGTCATCTGTGTTAAAATCTGATAAAAAAAACAGAAAAAAAATCTGACTCGCAATGTGCGTTCAGTTTTAAACTCATGTATCGCTATTCCATCCTAACGATCCAATACTATATTATACTCATTTTTTAACAAAAGTCAATAGCAATATTTGGCTTGAAATAGGTAATATTGAATTTTGATGTTTTTTTACTGAAAAAAATCGACTTTTTTTGTCACAAACGTCCAAGTTTGTCGTAATCGTGAATGTAAGGGCAGGAAAAACAGCAGAGAAAAGATACAAAAAGCTGGCTGATAACCTATGGTTGTCATCTCAGTCCAGACATGTCAAAAAATGTCTTGCATTTGTGTCCAAAATTCATAAGCTCTTTTCCAGTCAAAGTTTGTGGAGACAAACTGACAGCCCTGTTTGGTCAGAATTTGTGACCTTTTATATTTTATTACTACTACACATGTCTTTAAAAAAGATGTTAGCTGCAGTTTCAGGAGTGATCCTAGCAGCACAAACTCTTCTTCCAGTTAGCGTACTCGGTGCAACTAACTACGGAGATGAAATGCAAGGTGCATATGATTATGCATACAGTGAGGGTATCACTACACAATACCCAATTGATAACGCTGATATGTTTGGTGCTATGACCAGAGCTCAGATGGCAAAAATGCTTGGTCAATGGGCTATCAACACATTAGGTATGGCTCCAGACACTTCTAAAACTTGCTCTTTCACTGATACTGCTTCAGTACAGGGTGACTTAGCAGACTGGATCATTAAATCTTGTCAGCTTGGTCTTATGGGACAGGGTATCACAGCCTTCAGACCATACGACACAGTTACTAGAGGTGAATTCGGAACAGTTCTTTCTAGAGCTATTCGAGGAGATGAAAATGATGGAGGTACTCCGTATTATCAGGCTCATTTGAATGCTTTAAAGAATGCTGGGATAATGACGCAGATCAATCCTGACATGAAGGAGGTACGTGGTTATGTAATGATCATGTTACAGAGAGCTGCTGGGAATGAGGACGTTATAGCTGGCGGAAAAGCTCAGTGTAATGATCCTATCATCCAATTAGCTTGTATCATGGAAACTGACGCTTGCCCTTCTATATGTAAAGAAGGAAACCAGGACGGAAACATCGATGATGGATCTAGTCAGGTAAAAGCTGGTAATCTCGACGTAAACGTTACTGATTACTCATCTACTATCAAATCTGCTCCAAATCAAGGAACTGTAATCTTCAATAATGTTTCTTTCAAAGCTAGTCAATCTATCACCTTAAATGGTATAGTTGTTGCTATGGCAGGACTTACTTCTAGAGGATCAGTTGATAAGGTATGGTTAGAAAAAGACGGTGTAGCCGTTACTTCTAAGCTTAAACCAACTGTTGACGGTACTGCAACTCTTAACTTCAAAGGAGGTTTTGTGGTTAAATCTACTGAAAACTTAGACTTAGTAGTTGCTCTTACTGGAGCTGCTGGAGCTGAAGTTTCATTCAAGATTACTGGTATCTCTTCATCAGCTGAAAAAGTTAACTTAGGAGATGTACTTTCTACTACTTACAGGACTACTACTTACAAGGTAGCTAATCTTTCTCTCTCTACAAACTCTAACCTTACTGGGACTGCCAGTACTTTCACTGAATACAAATTAGGTTCTCAGCCTACTTACACTATCGGAGAACTTAGAGTTTCAAATGACGGTGCAAACAGTGAAGACAGGATTGTTAACTTAAAATCAGTTCTTCTCAAAAACACTCAGTCTACAGACCTTTCTTTCTTCAAAAACATCCAAGTTTTGAGAGAAGGAACTAATGTAGCCAAGAATGTTTCAATAGATGGAAGAAATCTGACTATCACTCTCAATGATACTATCAACGCTGGTAAAAGAGCTGTATATACTATCGTAGCTGAGATCGGAAACATGACAGATGTACCTAGTAAAGTACAGCTTCAGCTTCAGGCTATGAGTGATGTAGTTGCTGATGAGGCTGGTTCTAATTTCAGGACTCAGAACTCAGCAGACAATGGAAATGACTCATTATACTTTGATGCATTCCAGTTCAACGGAGGTAAAATTACTTTCGAAAACGACTCTACTTTCGCATCAGTTATTAGTGCTGCACAAGGATCAGTAGACGTTGCTATCGCATCAGGTACTTTGAAACTTACTGAACCAGTATCTTTCGGAAAATTAACATTGACTTCAGTTGGATCTGTTACAGGTACAGAAAGTGATATTACTAGACTCGCTCTAGAGATCGGAGGTACTAGATATGTTGCAGAGCAGACTTATTCTGCAGGTACTACTACTTATACTTGGGACAAAGATACTATCTACGCTCAGAGATCAGCTACTATTAGATTGATCGCTACTGTTAGAAGTACTGCCACTGGAACTGTAACCTTCAGTCCAAATATGCTTTCTTCAGCTCAGTTTACGTCTCCTGTAGCTACTTACTTAAATGGTGACACTTCAGACACTGCTGAAATTGCTGGAAGAATTCAGATTTCTCAGCTCAGAGTTGAGACTCCTAAATTCGCTCTAAACAACACATTATCTTCAACTGTTAATGCAGTAGTTAATGAAACTTCTACCAAGACGATTTTCGAGGGACCTATTTCTTCTAAGTCACCAGTTACAGTTTCTAAGTTCGACCTTACTGTTACTTCTTTTGATGGATTTGCTTCAGGATTGACTGATGTTAACTTCGACCTTTACGTAAATGGTAATCTTATGACTTCTCAGGTTATCAAAAATATGACTGGAGGTAGTACTACTACATTCAACGTAAATCTCCCAGTAGACGCTACAGCTAAAACTGTAAAAATCAATGCAAATCTTGCATCTGCAGGTACAGGTAGATTCGTAGCTTCAGTAGTAGCTAGAGGTACAGATTCTGACTCCAATGAGACTAAATCTAGCCCTATCAACACTGTAGCATTTAGAGTTCTTAATGCAGCTTCTGTATCAGTTTCTAATTCTACATCGACTTCTGCGGTAGTTATCGAAGGAGCAAATGCTAAATTAACTGACTTTACAGCTTCTGTTCAGGATGGAACTATCAATCTTGCTAAAGTAACTGTTGTTGGAACTAACTTCCCAATATGAGAAACAGCTACATTGACTATTGGTGGAAACACTTATCAGTCTACAGATACTTCGACTTCAACTCAGATTGTATTTGACAATATCAATGCAAGTCTTGTAGAAAATGATTACAAAGCGACTATCACTACAAATGTAAATACTGACGCTGCTGACACTGGTCTTGTGATGGAGGTGACTAGCATCCAGTTAAATGATGGCCCAGCTGCACCTATCAACTCTACTTACTACTTTGTAAAAGCATTCCCTACTGTAAAAGTAGCCTCTATATCTACTAAAAATCAGATTACTTTGACTATTACCAATGGTACTAATCAGGCAATCACTCTTAGCGGATTAAATTGGACAGGTTCTTCTGCAACTATTGATGGACAGGATGTTACTACTCCTCTTACTAATTCATTAGCAAAAGGTGCATCTATTGATGTTGTTATCAGAACAAATGCAGCTGCAGTTCCTGGACTCCTTAGTGGAATTACTTATACTACTATAAGTGCAGGCACTACATACACTTACACTATCGATAAGACTTATCCTAATGTAGGTAAATGGGGAGACTTTAGAGTTGATCGATCTAGCTAGTCTAGCTCATCATCTGATAGAGACTTACCAATTGAGAGACTCATCATTCGCGAGGGTGGTGGGTTTTTCTTAACCCCCGCAAAATCACCCGGGTGATAGAAGAGGGAAATCCACCGGGTGGTTTTGATGTAGTTTTTCCTTGATTTTGGAAGTGAAAATGAGTATAATAAGAGGGTAAGTATAAACAGCTATATCTTTATAAAGTCATTACTCTAAATATGGAAAATAATTATGCTTTTATAGATACTCAAAATGTAAATCTCGCTATCAGGGATCAGGGTTAGAAGCTTGATCGACAGAAACTGAGAAAATACCTTGAGAGAAAATATAAAGTAACAAAAGCTTATCTCTTTATAGGATATGTTCCACAGAATCAAGATATGTATAGCTTCTTTCAGGACGCAGGTTATCATCTTATATTTAAACCAGTTTTATCTCTGAGAAACTGAACTACAAAAGGGAATGTAGATGCAGAATTAGTATTACAAGCTATTGTAGATATTGATAAATACGATAAGGCTTTAATTATAACTTGAGATGGAGATTTCTCATGCCTGATCAAACATCTGTATCAATGCAATAAATTACTTATGTTAATTGTACCTAATTTAAAAGCTTATTCGGTTTTCCTAAAAAAAGCAGCAAAAGAAAAAATAGATAATTTAACTAATTTAAGGTGAAAACTAGAATACATTCATAAACAGCAGAATTAAAAAAATCGCACCAACCAAGCCAAAGACTTAATCCATACGATTCTATTCGTGATTACGCTTATTATTATACTCAAAATTTCTGAAAAATCAAGAGAAAAGTGACTTTTTTTGCAAAAGCTCTCTCACTCCTGGAGAGGATTTTTCCTAAATTTCCTCTTGACTTTCATTTTCATTTCCATAATACCTTGCAATACCAGCTACTATTATTTTTACAAATATTCATAAAATCCTATGTCAGAAACCGATAAAATAACCACTCAAATGAAAAAATGAATACTAGAATATCTCATTTTATCCATCATTTCACGCGGCGATTCCTACGCAAATGACCTTATTTCGACTCTGAAAAAGGAAAATCTGATCGTAGTGGAGGGTACGATGTATCCGCTACTTTCCCGTTTGAAGACTGAGAAACTGCTGGAATATATCCGAGTAGAATCTGTCCAATGACCGCCGAGGAAGTATTACAAACTGACTTCCAAATGAAAAGAATCCCTCAAATCAATGGATAAAGTCTGGAAACACCTTTCGCAGACTGTACAGACAATCACCTGATGTAAATGCTAAAAGTTATACCAACCTTTAATCATTAACCATTATCTCTCATGACCACCTTCGATTTTCAGTGACACAGCTTCCAGATTGAGCAAAATGCCAAAACTTTTCTGGAGAAATACCTCCATAGAATAGACCTCTACACTCGCAAACATAATATCAATCCAGATGTGGTTGACGACATTTACCAGTCTATTTTGGACAAGTTGCTTGCGATCAAAGAGCCGATCAGTCAAAAAAAGCTGATTGCACTGGTCAATGAACTTGGCGAACCAGAAGATGTCTTTGAAAGTAGCGAAAATCTCGGTTTCGAGAAAGAAACCAGTCAGACAAAAACAAGATTCACAAAAATCTGATCCTGACTACGAAAGTGTGTTAGACAAGTGGGAATACGGCTCCGAAACATCATCAAGCGAACTTGCCTCTGAATTTGGCGAGTACTAAAACGAACCTGCATCTGGACTCGAAGATTACTAAAACGAATATGAATCTGGGGACGAAAAGGTTTGAAACGATTGGGAATATTTCTGTATAAGTTTTTCACGATTTATCTGCGGAAATTTATCTGGATATGTCTGAGGATCAGCTTTATCATTGTTCTTTTTTGTGTGCTTGTGAGTTTGATGGTTGTACTCTGAGCATGGATAGGGGATATTACCTGGCTAAATCAGTCTTTCAAGATGTTATTTGATTGAAATTTAGGCTTACCGATTGGGATTTTTTTGGCTTGTTGCTGTTTCTGGATTATTGCACTATTTTCTTCTTTCTCCGCGAAACCGATTAAAAACTGGTATATTCACCTGTGAGTTTTGCTGTTTGCGATCACGAGTGGCGTGATGATTACTGCGATTTCTTGCGAATTACTGAGTATGAAAGAGTATAGTATTACCAGAGATATTCCAGTTCCTGAGGTCGATACTGATGAGCTTATAGAGTTTTATCCTGACTATCATGATTCTCGAAATTCTCCATACGTGTCGCGAGTTTATGAGGCTTCGACAGGTATAAAAGCTGAGATAACTATGCGTTATTTCGCCAAAAATACTGAACATGCCCAGCTGATAGATCAGTTTTTTATCTCTCCTGTGATTGTATCAAGCGGGAATCAATTAGAGGTTTCACGACCTGATGGTCAGATGTTCTCACACATTGTGCCGTTCAATGTGCTGGATGATGTCTGGTGAATACTGTATCTACCAGCCAATGTCAGTCTGAGAACTAGCAATTGGCGATGTGAAGATGGCTTGACATTCTCAGAGGATAAAGGGCATTTTGGGTGCTGGTAATAAAATACATAAGTATATCTCACTCAGCCAATAGAAATTTTACAGAGCCAACCGTAGTCAATCCTTTCAATAGCAAACCAAACCGAGCGAACACCGCTGTACGAAACAATATTTTGTAGGGATAGGCTTGCTCTCGATATGTCGGAGGCTTGTCCCATACGAATCTGCGGTTTCGCTTTGTATTCATCTCTTTCATCACGATAACCACTATAGGCTCGCTAAAATTTCTTGATTTTTCTTTGCTTCGTTTCTTTGTATCCAGTTGTCTCCCTGTTAGGGGAAGAGGCGATTCAAAGAGGAATCCCGCTGAACAGCGGGAGAGGACGACTAGGAATGAGGAGGACGGAAGAGGGGGCTGTCTGGGGTCTGGGGCGAGGGCAAAGCCTCCCGATTTATCGGGAAACCCCAGTTTGAAAAAGTTGTTTAGACAACAATGAATAAGGCTACAGGAAGCCTGTCGAGAGCGGTCTAATAATTCGATATATTCAGAGGACAAAAGGGGTTTCGGGGCGAAGCCCCGCCTCACACCCGAGCCTGCCGAGGGTGGTCTAACAAACAATCTTGCTAATATTTAAGGTTATTTTAAGGTAAATGATTATAATAAAGCGATGAAACTAAAAACTTCTACCAAAATTTCACTCAAATTTACACTCTTTACCTCAGCGATACTGATAGTTTTTTCTATTATAGTCTGTTTACTTTTTTTCTCGACTCGGTATCACAAACAGCAACAAAGATTAGTGATGAATAGCGATTATTCACAGCCAGTAATGCTAGATTTTATCCGCACGATAGCATTTGATGACTGAGATATGATGATCGTCCGCGAGATACATCCTCCGCAGCACACATCCCAGCCCGAGTGAAATATCGTTTTCAGATCTCAGGCTATGGATTCCAAGATACAGGAGATACCGAGCGATACTTTCACTGCTGAGGCTGGCTGGAGTAAATTCAGCTTTATATCTTTTATTTCTCATGATCGTGTCAAATTAGCCACTCAGGACAATAAATTTTATATTTGGCAGCGTGTAGATCGTACTATAAAACTGATAGATGTGACGTGATTTGCCTATGCTCAGGCTGAGTTGATGCAGTTGATACTGCTGGGATGACTAATCTTTATCCTGCTGGTATACCTGATTTCTCTCTATTTCGTCCAATCATCACTAAAAAATCTCAAAAAACTTACTCATTATGTCCAGCATCTAAATTTCGAGAAGAAAAATGACCCATTGAAAATCCTATGACATCCAAATGATGAGATAAAGCTGATTACAGACGCATTTAATGGATCGCTTGAGAGAATTCAGGCTCACATCCAGTCGCTCAGAGATTTCACTGCAAATGCTTCTCACGAACTCAAGACTCCGCTGATGATGATGAGTACAGAAGTAGATCTAGCCTTCAAGAAGCGTGATTACGAACCTAGACTCATCAATATCAAGTCAAATATCAAGAGGCTTTCATCTCTGCTTGACACACTTTCTCTCATCACTACCCTAGAAAATGGCAAGAAAATCGAGAAAAAACAGATATGAAATCTTGCCTATCTTACTCAAGAAACAATTGATGAAATTTCTGAAAAATATGACAGGAAAATCCAGCTAACCATTGATCAAAATGTAAATATTCAGGCTCATCCAGAGCTATTTCAGATGATAATAAGAAATCTGATCGAAAACTCATGTAAGTATGCTGGCGACGATGCACAGATTTCTGTCGCGATCAGTCAGTCTTCTCTATCTGTTATCGATACAGGCAGAGGAATACCAGATGATGTGCAAGACAAGATCTTTGAGAGATTTTGGCAGTGAGAAAAGACAGAAGTATGAGAGCATAGTTTCGGACTATGACTTTACTTAGTCGAGAGGATTGTAAAGCTTCACTGATGGAAAATCAGGTTAGAAAGTGAAATATGACAGGGTAGCAAATTCATTGTATTATTTTAATTCTTTTCTCATTATCACCTATGAAAATCTTACTCATTGAAGACAATCAGAAAATCGCTCAAAATATCAAAGATTATCTGGAAATTGAGCCTGAACGAGAGGTAGACACTGCATTTGATGGAGAGAAAGGTTTGACGATGGCTGAAAGTCGTGAATATGATCTAGTTTTACTAGACCTGATGCTACCAAAGCTCGACTGAAAGACCTTTATTCAGACCATCAGAAAATCCAAAAGTTTCCCTATCATCGTCATCACTGCCAAATCTCAGATAGAGGATAAATTGGAGCTTTTCGAGATGGGTGCTGATGATTATCTGACCAAACCATTTGATCTGCAGGAGCTTTTAGCACGTTGCAGGGCTATCTTACGCAGATGAGTCGTGGGCAATCTATTCAATTATGAAGACATCATTATCAATTTAGACAAAAAAGAAGTAAAAAAAAACTGAGCAATTCTCCAGATTACCTTGAAAGAATTTCAGATTTTAGAGCTTCTGATCCAAAATCAGGGAGTCGCGGTATCTAGGACAGATATTTTGACTGAAATTCGAGGTGAGGACTCTATCTGGGAGACTGATGATAAATTAGATGTCTATATCTCTACTCTTCGCAGAAAGCTAGGTAAAAATCTGATAATTACAGTCAAGTGATTTGGATATAGATTATGAGGGACGAGCGAGTAAAAAAACCCAGTCTTCACTGGGTCCCTTTATTCTTTTTATTCTTCCATTTTCTCCATTATTCAGTAGCTTGTGAGGTTTCAATATGTGTTATCATATCTTTTTTATATCAGTGTCTCATTATTTTATAGTCCTGACCGTCTTTCATTATTGCGACCGTGAAGTCAATAGATTCTGTCCCATTTTCATCTAGTCTAACGGCTCTAAAATCTCTAATTCATTCACTAAATTCTATATGAACATCATCAAAACTAATACTTTCACCGCTTGAATACTCTGAATGATTTGATTTCTCTCATCTCATCATCGGAAATGTCCAATTTTCTAGATTTTTTAGCATTTTATCATACTGCTCTTGACTAATTTTGCCTTCAGCCAATTCTTGAGCCAGCTTTTCCTTGTGCTGAGCTTGAATTTCAGCCTTTTTTTCATCTGTTAATTCTGATACAATTGGAGTTGTGATTGTATTCCCTATATCATCACTAAAACTAGCTGAAGTAGTAGGTAATACTGAGTAAGCTAGCATTAAACCTGCACCAAACATTCCAAATCATAATAAACTATGTTTTGTATACATAATAATAAGTTATAAAATAAAAACTCATGAGTGCTATCATTATACACATCAACCTTAAAATAAACTAAAATCTGATTTCACAGTTTATTACTGGTTTTTTGCCAATTTACACAGAATATTTAGATATTTTTATTACTGTCCAAGTAAAAAATCACAAACACATCCTTTCCATCAAAAAAAGTGTGTATTCGATGGTGGCAATCAAAGTAGGGACAGGGCTTGTACCTGTCCGATAACTTTATTTGAAATTCTGCCTAGAATTAAATTCTGGGAGAGTTTTTGGAGCATTTCAGCCACCGAAAATATTTCGCAATAATATTGCATTATTTGTTGGATCTTTTTTGATGAAATTAGTTAGTGATCTATTGTCTTTTCATTGTTCTTCTCGTTTTTGTTTTAAATTTTTAAGCTGTGGATCAGTTATTTTACTTATCTGAGTTGCATCCATTGAATTTATCCATTCTACGAATAGATTCTGCCGGTATGGATCATGTAGGAAGTATTTACCAGAGATTTTAGCATTATTAGTTGCTTTAATAAATTCTATATCTTTAATCTGCCCCGTATAATCTTTACTTGTAATACTTGTGTTTAGAGCTGTCTTTAGTGTGTTTTTTTCTGATTGGAGTAATTTTGTATCTGGAGTTCACATAAATGCATTGATCATAGCTTCACTCTCATCCATCAGATTGGCAGTTAAGTATTCAGGACTCAATCTCTGTCATATTTTATCAGTAGCCTTGGATAGTAGGTCGAGAGACGCTGGACCTTTACCTCACAGTGGCACGATAGGCAGCCTCTTGAGATAAGTTTCAGCAGCTGATCGTCCCTTGGATGTGAACTTATCGATTAGATTATTTTTGCCTCAGATACTGCTGGTCACAGCCAGTTTTATGACAAAAAACATCCCAATCATTGTAATAATCATCAGGAAAACATCTCCGAATGTTTTGGCACTATTTCTCAGAGTAAATGATAGATTTTTGCTATCAAAAGTAGAGTTATAAATCTTATCATTGCTGGAGTTTTTAGTATTGACGATAGAAGTTTTGACTGTAATATCTCTGTCAAATGGGATTATAGCCGTAGCTCCTCTCTGAATTACTGACTGCATCAGAGTCGAAAATATGAGAATCGCTGAAATAGCCAGAGTCATAACCACAGGCTTAAAAATCAGAGATAAAATGCTGTTTATGCTGAGTCAGTGATTCTCCAGCGTGGAGTATAATTCTTTCGATAATGATAGATCAGCCTCTTTTCCTATTTTCTGAAAACAAAAGAGCAAAATAATGATAGGTGAACATACGATAAAAACCCACAGATATACGATCCTCATAAATGCAACCACGCATAGAAAAATCATCATCAGTGCATATAGTGCGATACCTCCAGCATCCATTAGTAAGAATAGTAGCATAGATGTTGGCTTAGCTGTATTGTCTAGAGCGTGCTGATTATATGACTGGAATATACTGACACCCATATAGATTAGTGGTCAGGCTAGAGAATCGCCATTTGGCATCCAAGTATCCACAGCCTGATCTTTTGATAGCACTTCAGCTGTAGCCTCCTGAGCTTTAGTTCGGAAATTAAAATTGGTTTTATCGCTTGTATTTTTGTCTGCGAAGTTTACGCGATAGATCTGATTGTACGCTGCTTCTCAGTTTTTTTCAGGATCTCTGAGTATATCTGCGAAGTTGTCAGGTAGAGTATTAGATGTCGATATAAACTGTGAAGGCATAGCTCAGACGGCTGAAATCATAATAGTAGAGAGATCCACAACTGCAAAAGTAACAAATCGGCTCGCCTGGATAGCAATTCCCGCTACCAATAATTTTAGTAGCAAGTCTTTAACTTTTGGCACTATATCTCAGCCTTTAGATACTAGATTTTTGGCTATATAAGCGACAAATAGAAACGCAAGTAGGAAATTCGCGATATTTTTCATAACATTTCGACAGTTCCACAGATATCCATCGATACCAAGCACTGCCCCATTTACCATCTGATTAGTGAGGAAGTTTCCTGCTAAATGTGCTGGCACTACCCAGATTCGAGACAGAATTCCAAAAAAGAATTTTAGCAACTGTACGGTTGTATTTATCTCTTGATTAGCTGGAGTCGCATCCTGAGCAAAAGTACATCAAAACCCTACTATCGCGATGATAGCTATTATGATTATGGGCTTAAATCTACTGTTTTTGATCATTTATTATTTAAAAGTTGTAAAAAAAGATTTAAAAAGCTGATTATTCTTTAGTTTAGTTTACAGGTTTTTCTACCAGTGCCGCTCTATCTCAGTCCACGATATATGTTTTATTATCTATAGTTCGTGTATCTATATTAGGCTTAAAGTCTGACTCTAATGATCAGGTTCATCCTGCTGCTAGATATTTCGCTAAAATAGCTTCCGTTTTTATTTTATCTGTTTCTTTTAGAGCCTGAGATTTGAGTGTTTTTAGATATTCAGCTTTTATTCTGTCATTGATGAGTTTTTGATCGCCTGTCGGTGGTGGCGTAATCTTATTATTTGCCTCTACTGTCTTTTCGAATGCCTGCATAAATGATGTATCGTTTTTTGTATCCAGATGAGAGATGACATCTGATGTCTCGAAAGCTTTACCATTTATTTCTACTTTTTGATTTTTTCAGACACTATTTATTATATTTTGATATTCTGCCTCACCAAAGGTCATCCTAGATAGGGCTTTCTGGTTTATATTTTCTACCTGAGCTTTTCAGCTTTTTATCTCATTTTCGAATAAATTTTCAAATATTGAACCTTCAGCGTTTGAGTACATCATTGCTTGAGTTTTCTGATTTATATCATCTCATATTCTGCTGGGAATGGTCATCGCCGCCTCAATTCAGACACTACCTCATCATCATGGTAGTGGAACGATAGGAATTCTCTTGAGATAGCTTTCTGTAGCTGATTGCATTCGTCATCATATAGATTTTCAGACAGCTGACATTTTTATCGCCCAGAAAAGTATAGCCCACACGACAGCTATTCACATCAGTGAGACAATGAGTTTTCAGAAGTTGATACTTCAGTCTTTGATAGTTATCTGGATTATATCTGAGAAGTTGATTCCTGTCATCTCAGAGAATGGATTAGAAGTTTTATTTAATTCCATAATGAGAGATACAAACACAGTAGATAGACTCACTGCGAATGTGACGAATACAGGAGTCAATAACAGCATTATCACCTCTTTTAGTGAAAAATAATTTTTGATAACATCTATTTTGATCTTTTCGATATAATCAAATACCAGCAGCACAACCCAGATAGGACTCATCGCCAGTATGACTCGCAGTATCAGTATCCTGACTATCAGTACCACTGCCAGTGCCACGATCGGGATCACTAATGCGATACGATACAGTAGACTCACTGAGGTATTTAGTAGATTTACGAATGTATCACTTGAATTATTTGGATCGATATTTAGAGAGAGTCAGTCAGCCCAGAGTAGCGAGCCATACATTGACGTCATAGCTCAGACATAAGAACCTTCCTTTAATATCTCTGAGAGATAAAATCCTGACGCTTCACCTGCATCTTTCATTCGCTGATTATTTATATCTCTACCTATATTTCAGCCTCAAGCTGTATCTTTCTCTAAATTTGACACTTGTGATACAATATCTGTAATCAAGATTATCTGTCCAGCAGATTTGGCTGTAGCGAGTGCGTCTCATGAGAGTCCTTCTTGTCGTTTTAATAACGTGTTTTTATAGTCTTGCTGATTTTTTGCATTAGTTGCATCATCTCATCATATACTAGCTACTCTGGATGATGTTGTAAATCGATATATCTCTCATCAGTTATGACACATATTAGTCTCTGTCAGATATCGCTTATCATCGTATGAAGACTGATATAATGCAATCTCTCTATCAGCTACGTAAATCTCAGGTTGTGAAGATGATCATCTGCGTATCGTGCTACATGGCGAGATTTTCTTAGTCCTAGAGTGCAGGATAGTAAAATCTTTTTCCTGATTCTGCTGGAGGTCTATGATGACTTCTTGCTTGAAGACCACTATATTTAGTTTACTGTCAGATCCATTTTGCATTTGAGATAGAGACGTGATAGGCAACCCTCATATTCCGTATGTAGCGATAGTCGATATATCTATAGCAGCCAGAGATACAAATCGGCTCGCCTGTATCAGTACACCAGCTATCAGTACTTTTTTTAGTAATTTTATAATTTCCGACTGTATTTTCCCTCACTTGAGCAGTAGACCGATGTTGTATATAAATAGAAATGCCAGTAGAAAATTCGCAATATTTTTTGTGAGATTTCGTAGGTTCCATAGAGCGACATCAAATCAAAAAACCTCTCACATTATCAGAGAGTTGTCCATAGCCCAGCCAGCCACCATAAGTGCGGGTCGCAAGATGACATTCGACAGTCTAATCACAGCATCTTCTAGTCCTCTTACTTTTTCAAATTCATCTTGTATAGTAGTCTTATCATCTGCTGCATATACTTCCTGATGACCTACCAAATTGCCTCCGATCAGTAAATTTCACATCAGACATAAAAATCAGATTATTATTCATTTTTTGAGTAATTTTGCTATTTTGCTAGTCATAGACTGATAAATTTCAATATAAAAGTTAATTTAATCCACTGGTCATTGCGGGCTTGACTCGCAATCTAATTATATCCAAAAAAATCTTTATCTTCAAAAAAAAGGAGCATTTCTGCCCCTGAAAACAACCATTTTTGTGTTTTTGATATGTAATTATAGTTTATCTGCTGTAAGCAAAGCTCATTTCGTACAGTTGCCTGTCTCTCATAATTCACTAGCTTTATTTCGATATGCTGCCTTTACATCAGTATAAGATCAGACTTTTCGACCTGCTAACAGTCATTTGAATACCATATATGTTTCACAAGAGATTTGCTGATTTAGGTTTGAGTTTTTACCTATCATACGTTTTTCGTATGCTGTCTGGGCATATTTGTAGTCTGGACTAGCAGATTTGATATAGTCAAATGAAGTCGAAGTCTTAGTAGAAAGGGAGACTTTCTGGCTATCGAACAAGTATTTCAGCGACTCAATCATACTCACAGGAGCGGTACCAGTCGGTTTATTTGATGTTGTGTCTGTATTTGATGATCCAGATATGGTAGTTCCTGGCTTAGTTATGATAGGATCTGGCTCTGTAGTTGTTCCCGTATTTCATCCAATATTCCCAGTTTCACTTGTTTCCGTCTCGTTTGGCTTCATACTTCCAGATGTATTATCTCAGCTGAGAACTGTAGTCGTATCTATCACTTTACCCGTTCATTCATATACATATCCACTGTCCAAATCTCCTGAAATATCCGTATCTAATGGGTCTATAATATTACCTGTCTGTACATATCCAGAATTTCAGCTTCCTGTCCAGAAATTAGGCACATCCACTGATGTCAGATAATTAAACTGATATAGTAATCCATATCCGAGCGAAGCTATCATAATCAGGTAATATATCCGTGCTGATCAGAGTTTTTTGACTGATGAGAAACCCCTTATATCTAGGATTTTGCCTATGACCACATAGAGAAGGAAGCCGATAATGCCAGACACCAATGGACTCCAGAAAGTAATGATTTCTCCGACGATAAACATCAGTATCAGAGCCACAATCAGTGATATGATTAGGACTACCCATTGTCCAGTTTTTCTGATTTTGACTCTCTTGGTAGTAGTTGGGCGGACAATTTCTTCTCTCTGCTCATGATAAGTTTTGTGTTCATACACTGCTCCAGAGGCAGGGCGTGAAGGTGTTGCCTGGTCAGATGGTGCTGATATAGACGATGCACTTGTATTAGTCGACTGGATTGGTTTCGCAATTTTTGGGGCAGAAGCTGAAGCTTTGGGAGATGATACGTTATATCCCACCAGCATCAATAAGAAAAAAGCTATCTCAATACCGCCTCATACCTTGAAAAATATAGTATTTCACGTCAATAATCCCAAAAGTATAGCTCATAAGATGATAAATATCCCGCAGCCCAATAAAAAAGTGCTTTTTGTCATTGAATATTATAAGAAAAAAGGTAAAAAAAGCTGACACCTTACCACTCATGAGTCTACAAAATCTCAGATGAAATACAAGACAAAGTTCGACATATCTCCACATAATCATTCAAACCCCTAATTAAAATGGGGTTCGGGGGCGGATCCTTCGCCTCGTCCCGTACAAAGCTACTGGAAGCCTGCCGAGTGTTGTCTCTAAATGTATGCATCTTTCTATTATACTCAAAATTTTACAAAAGTCAATAGCAACTGATGCCAAAAAATTATTATCTCACTCCCAAACTCATAAAAGAGGCGAAAGATTATTTTCTTCAGAAATGAAGGAGTGATTTTCTCCAAAAGAGAGATGATAGTTTATGCTGACGTTATCTAGTATCCCGCGAGATGGAGAGATTATGATATGTAGATTTTATACCTGAGGACTGAGTTTTTCAGTGCTGAAAATACTATTTTTCATCTAGCCATTCAGATGATTTGATACTCATAATTATCGATACCAAAAAATGTGCCATAGACTGCGAAAAAATCCAGTCCAAGCCTATTGAGTTTTACCAAACCCGAGTCAGCAAAGAATGCCTCATAAAATTTCTGGATTTAAAATTAGACCGACACGAAAAAATGACAGTTTCTCTAGGTGAAGACATGGCTAATGTGAGTTATAAGTGACTAAACTACAAAGTTAAAATTTGGGAGAAAGATGGATTTGTTTTGGGGATAATTTAGTAGGGACACAGTAAAAAAACTAGTAAAGTAAAACCCGCAAATACTGCGGGTCTGACCTTTTAATAAAATTCATTTATTATTTGTTCTTCCAACTCTTCACCTAATTTTGTCAACTCTTTTCTTTTTTTGATAGATGTTTTAACTATTCTGTTTCTATATTTTATTAATTCTACCACCCTTTTGTCCAATTTTTCCAACTTTTTGTCTAATAGTTCAAACTCTTTCCGAGTTTTTTTTACTTTACGCTCTAGTGGACTTTGTTTTAATAGAAATAGGAGATTTAAAATCTTTTTCATGTTTTCACCTTTTTTGTTATATTGTTTAATATAGATGATTTTCATCATACTCATTTTTTAGCAAAAGTCAAGAGCAAATTATGCCATATTCCTCTAAATTCAACTCGAAATAATTCTTTTTTCATTTGCATAAAATCCTACTTCACACCTACGATTTCCATCACATCGTGCAGTTTCAGATCAGTCGCATCCTTCCCACCTTTGGGAATCTTGTAGTTTTTCTTTTTATACTTCACATATGGTCCGTAAGGTCAGTTCAAAACTTCTATCTTCTCACCTTTATGCTCAAATTCAGCTATATATTTGTTTGCATCAGCATTTTTTTTCTCTTTTATCAGTTCTGCTGCCTGATCGTATGTGATACTAAATACATCAAATTCGGCATCTTTTTTGATACTTGCGTATGTTTTATCCCGCTGAACGTATGGTCAGAAGCGTCAAATATTGCTTTTTAGCATCTTTCATTCTCGCTCTCCAATCTCACGAGGCAGCTCAAAAGCCTTCAACGCTTCTTCCAGAGTGATAGTCTCAATATTCAGCCCAGAGGGGATATTTGCAAATTTCTTGGCTTCATCTTCAGCAGTTCATATCTGAAGTAATGGTCAGTATCTACCAATGCGTGCGATAATCGGTTTTCCAGATTTTGGATCAGTTCAGATCTCTCTCTCAGCATTTGCTCTGGCAATATCTGCCGTTTTCTCTATGAGGACATGAAAAGGATCATAAAAATGCTGAATCATATCCTGCCATTTTAGCTTACCTTCAGCGATAATATCAAACTCATCTTCTGCATTGGCGGTAAACTGATAATCCATAATTTCTGGAAAATGCTCGATGAGGAAATCTGTCACAACCATTCATACATCAGTCGGGAACAGTTTTTTCTTTTCTGCTCCATAGTTTTGCTTATTTTCAGAAGATGCAATTTGTCAGTTTATAAGGGAGATTTCACGGAAAATACGTTGTTTTCACGGACGATCTTCCAGTACCACATAACCACGTTTCTGAACTGTAGAAATGATAGATGCGTATGTAGACGGACGTCAAATTCATCTGCTTTCCAGCTCTTTTACCAGAGACGCCTCTGTATATCTAGGTTTATGATTGGTAAATTTCTCCGTAGCGACGATTTTTTCATCTTTCAGACTTTCTCATTCAGTCAATTTTGGAAGCATCCCCTCTGCTAATTCGCCATCATCTTCCTCGTCATTCCCCTCGAAATACAGCTTCAAAAACCCATCAAACTTCACAACTTCACCAGTTGCCACAAAATTCCCCTTATCACCACTTATTTCTATCACCGCCTTTGTTTTTTCGATTTCAGCAGGCGACATCTGGCTGGCTACCGCCCTTTTCCATATCAATTCATATAGTTTTTTCTCACTTGCATCACTTCCAGCACTATGACTCTCAAAATGTGTCGGTCTGATACATTCGTGAGCTTCCTGAGCTCATTTGGATTTGGTCGCATAGTGAGTAGGTTTTGAATAGTCTTTGCCGTATGCTTTCAGAATCTCATTTCTAGCTTCCTCCACCGCAAAATCAGACAAATTCACACTGTCAGTCCTCATATAAGTTATCAGTCAGGCTTCATATAATTTTTGAGCTACTTGCATTGTCCTAGATACACTAAATCCTAGCTTGCGACTAGCTTCCTGCTGGAGTGTGGAAGTAGTGAACGGAGCAGAAGGCGACTTCTTACCAGGTTTTACCTCAATAGAAGAGACAGAAAATGCTGAATTTTTTAGCGTTTCAAATAGCTTTTCTACGTCCTCAGGTTTTTTTATGGATTTATTGTATTCGGCATCAAAAGCCTTTTTCGCATCTCAGACAAAAGTCCCCACGATCTTAAATGAGCTTTCTGACTCGTGTTTCTGGATTTCTCTCTCACGTTCCACCAGTAACTCTACCGCTACACTTTGCACACGACCTGCTGAAAGTCAGGTTTTTATCTTTTTCCACAAAACTGGTGAAAGCTCAAATCCTACCAATCTATCCAGCACCCTTCTAGCCTGCTGTGCATCTACCAGGCTCATATCTAGCGTTCTAGGATTTTCGACTGCGTGTTTGATGGCTTTTTCTGTGATTTCATGAAAAACTATTCTAGGAGCGGTTTTAATATCTAATCCTAATTCATTCGCTACGTGTCGTCCGATCGCTTCTCATTCGCGGTCTTCATCGGTTGCGATCCACACTTTAGCTCATTTTGCGAGTTTCTTCAGATCTGAAATAACTCTCTTCTTATCTGGGGAAACTACGTATTCAGGTTGAAATCAGTTTTTTATATCTATTCACATTCACTTGGTCGGTAAATCCACAACATGTCAGTATGAAGCATGCACTTCATAGTCAGAACCCAGAAATTTGGCTATAGTTTTGGATTTTGCAGGTGATTCCACTATCACTAGATTTTTCGCCATCTGTCAGCTAAAAAACGAATAAAAACCAGATTTTTCATCTTTTTTATCAAAACATACCATACAGAAAGACCAAAAAAAAGCAAGGGTAAAAAATTATAGCACAACAACTAATTTTTAGTTGAATTTTTATATCATTTTTTTATAACTCATTTTAATAATTTACATTTATCATTATCACATGTCTCGATTTCGAAATCTATCTCCAGAGGTTCAGTCTATATTAGTTGCTATCACAGGAACGATGGCAGGTACTATAGTCAGTCAACTAATTCCTTCCAAAAAAGTACTCAAGGCAGTGATAGTTGTCGTAGTTTTGGCGATAGGTATCGGCATATGGCTGACGCTTCAGAGATATTTTGGGGGATGAGTCAACCTTCCTGTCGATTTTTTCTGAGGAAATGATGCTGGTATCACAGTCACTAACCATGATTTCGCTTTATAGTTTCATCATGTTGTAGGTATAGGCTTGTTTTCGACATGTCGGGGGCTTGTTCCTGTCCCTGTAAATAGAGGCATCAAAAAAGCCATCAAGAATCAATAAGATCCCTGATGGCTACTTACAAATAAAATTAGTTGTTTCAATAATAATTTTTTTCTTACTAGCATTTTGTAAAATTTTTATTTATTGCATAATTATATTATACTCAAAAATTTTAAAAAGTCAATAGATTTTTCTGGCTTGTATTAGCCCTTTTCGAGAATGACAATTTTAGTTATAAATATTGTAGACAATAATTCGCCATTTGTAGACATTTTCCCTTGCATTCAAATCTGATTACCTTAAAAATAATCTGCTTTTTATTTTTTATGTTAATGCCGTATGCCTACAAAACAGTATGTCTACTCCTTCTCAGAGTGAAAAGGACTAGGTAAAGACTTGCTCTGATGAAAGTGAGCGAATTTAGCAGAGATGGTTTCTCTCGGGATGCCAATTCCTGACTGATTTACTATCACGACCGAAACTTGTGATATTTTTTACAAAAATAATAAGACCTATCCTGTCGAAGCGACTGAGCAGATCGAAGCTCACCTCGTGGAACTTGAGACCAAAATGGGAAAAAAGCTGGGTGATGCTAATGATCCGCTTTTGGTTTCTGTTCGCTCTGGTGCTGCCGCTTCTCTGCCAGGGATGATGGATACAGTGCTAAACCTAGGACTGAATGATGAAAGTGTAGTTTGAATTGCAACCAAAACTGGAAACGAGAGATTTGCACGGGACTCTTACAGACGTTTCATTCAAATGTTCGGAGATGTAGTGATGGAGGTTCCGCACCATGATTTCGAGAAAGCTCTTCAGGGCGTGAAAGACAAGAGAGGAGTGAAACTCGATACTGAACTCGATACTGACGCTCTCAAAGAAGTAGTTCAGAATTATAAAGCTGTTGTTCAGGCTGCAAAAGGGACCAGCTTCCCAAATGACCCTCGTCAGCAATTGAAAATGGCGATTGATGCTGTCTTCGGTTCACGAAATAATGATCGTGCGATCTATTACCGCAAGATGAATGACATCAAAGGCTTGCTCGGAACTGCTGTAAATGTGCAGAGTATGGTGTTTGGAAATATGGGTGAAACGTCTGGAACTGGAGTTTGCTTCTCTAGAAATCCAGCGACTGGTGAAAATAAATTTTATGGAGAATTTCTGATGAATGCACAGGGTGAAGACGTGGTGGCTGGTATCAGAACTCCGCAGACGATCGATACTCTCGCAGGCGTAATGCCAGAATGTTATGATCAGCTGGTTGAAATTTACAAGAGACTGGAACAACACTATCACGATATGCAGGATATGGAATTCACAATTCAGGAGGGTAAACTTTATATGCTTCAGACCAGAAATGGAAAAAGGACAGGAGCTGCTGCTGTAAAAATCGCAGTCGAGATGCTCGCTGAAGGCTTGATCGATGAAAAAACTGCAGTGCTTCGTGTAGCTCCAAATCAGCTGGACGAACTGCTTCACAAACAGATAGACAAAGCTGCCAAAACCAACGCAGAGCTTCTGACCAAAGGTTTACCTGCTTCGCCAGGAGCGGCTGTCGGACAAGTCGTTTTTAATGCACAAGATGCTCACAACTGGAATGAAGACGGAAAGAAAGTAATTCTCGTCAGACTAGAAACTTCACCTGAGGATATTCAGGGAATGGCAGCTTCACAGGGAATCTTGACCGCTCGCGGAGGTATGACTTCACATGCAGCAGTCGTTGCCAGATGAATGGGAAAATGCTGTGTATCAGGAGCCAGTGAAATCTCAGTAGACGAACATACAAAAACTCTTACGATCAATGGGAAAGTGCTAAATGAAGGCGATATTATCACTCTAGACGGCTCAACCGGTGAAGTATTCAATGGTGGCTTGACAGTGGTAGACCCAGAGCTTAGCGGAGACTTCGCGAAACTGATGGAACTAGCTGACAAATACAGAACTCTAAAAATCAGAACAAATGCTGATACTCCTCGCGATACTGCACAGGCAAAGACTTTCTGAGCTGAAGGTATCGGACTTTGTCGCACCGAACACATGTTTTTCGCAGAAGATAGAATCTTGGCGATGAGAGAGATGATCTTGGCTGATGACGTAGACGGACGCAAGAGAGCTTTAGCCAAGATTTTGCCATACCAAAAGGGCGATTTCTATGAACTCATGAAAATACTAGAAGGACTGCCCGTGACGATCAGATTTTTAGATCCTCCTTTACATGAGTTCTTACCTACAGAAGATAAAGATATTCAGGCACTGTCTGCTGAAATGTGAATCTCAGCCGAGAAAATCAGAGAAAGAGTAGAGGCACTGCACGAATTCAACCCAATGCTCGGACACAGAGGCTGTAGACTGGCGATCACTTATCCAGAAATCGCAGAGATGCAGACAGAAGCTGTAATTTCAGCAGCCTGTGAACTCAAGAAAGAATGAATCGACGCTAGACCTGAGATTATGATTCCGCTCGTAGGTTTCAAATCAGAGCTAGACTTCAACGAGCAAATCGTCCGCAGAGTAGCCAAAGAAACTATGGCAAAATATGGCATAGACGTAGAATACAAGTTCTGAACTATGATTGAAGTGCCTCGTGGGGCTGTGACGGCAGACGAAATCGCACAGACCGCTGAATTCTTCTCATTTGGGACAAACGATTTGACTCAGATGGGACTTGGCTTCTCTCGTGATGATGCAGGCAAATTCATAAAAGAATACCTAGAAAAAAACATATTTGAAAAAGACCCATTCCAGACAATCGATGAAATGGGAGTCGGTAGGCTCGTTCGCCAGGCTGTCGAAGGCTGAAAAGCTACCAGACCAGACATTAAGTTAGGTGTCTGCTGAGAGCATGGATGAGATCCAGCTTCAATCGACTTCTTCCATAGAATTGGATTGGCATACGTGAGCTGTAGTCCGTACAGAGTGCCTATCGCAAGGTTAGCGGCGGCTCATTCGGCTTTGTTGAATTAGAGATAAGGGAAAAGACGGCTTAAACGCCGTCTTTTTTAAATTTTTTAAAGGCTCCAGACAATTTACTTCCTTTTAAGGTAAATTCGTTCAGTACAAGATGGACAGTTGGTGTACAACTTATCTCTTAATATTACTCTAGTTATATGACCAACATCTTCCCTTCCATAAGTAAATTCACAAGCGCATACTGGACATTTTATAGGTTTGCTTGCTTCTACAATTTTTTTCATTTTTTTTATTTCTCCAGTCCATACGGGGACTTTCCGACTTCAAGACTACCTTGAATCCGATTCAGTATATTCATTTTTTATAAAAAGTCAATAGGATTTTTGTACTTTTTTCGAACCGTGATTTTAATTCAGATTTTTTATCTATTTTTTAAAGTAAGCCATTCACCATTCAGAGTGCCTATCGCAAGGTTGGCAGCTGCTGGGCTTTACCAGCTTCCACCTCATCAGCCTCCTCATCCACCACCAGATTGTCCTCATCAGCCCGAAAAGCCTGAACTTCATCATCATCCAGACCATCAGTCGGATCATCATGAATTTGATGATGCTTCTCTATATGAAACAATGCTTATAATATCTGTTGAAAATCTCATATCGCCATAATATCGATCTGGAACATATGTTGTTCAAAATGAAGCTTGCAGTATTTTATTCACCTCTTTCAGAAATTCCGTCTCTACGCCAAACAAGACAGCTCGCGGTAATACTTTATCCACATATAAAGGATCTTCTTTTAGCATTTGTTCTAAATAAGGACGTTCTACATGCTTTAAAAAATATTCAAATCATCTAATCTGTTCGCAGATGTCTATTCATATTTCATTTAATTTTTCAGTTGCATCGCGAGAAAAAAATACAAATTTTCTTTCTTCCCAGATATAATATTTTGATTTTCAGGAATTTGTATAATTTTGAATTATCGTTTCTCGTAAGTTAAATGTAGTGTAATTATTCTCAGACAAGTCAAAATATGTATCTATAGGATTGCCGTTTTCCCCCACAATTGGTCGCAAAGTATTCAATAATTTTTGATTGACTCAAGATGCTTCACTATATTTTGGTCAGATATGAACACAATAATATGATTTTTTAAAAGACCAAAATCCGTTATTTATATACTTTATCAATATATAACCTTGAGAGGCGAAGAAATAGAATAGTGCTGTATATATTTGACTTTGATTATTCTTGAAGTATAGTTCATTTGCCAAAGATAAATCAATATTTTTTGGTGGGGTATAATAGATTGTAATGGGCCTTTTTGATTTGTATTTTTGTTTACTTTTTGAGTGTAATTTTGGATGCTTAATTTTCGTGCCAAAAAATGCAAAAATGAGAAATAAAATTACCAATCCTACTGCTTTTCATATTACTTTTCAAAATTCTTTTAAAAGTCGTATCAATTTTGCTCAGTAATTAATTTTTGGCTTAGTGACCTGTGGAGCCTTAATACTTAAATACTCCTTATTCAACTCAAAATAGTCAGCAGGGAACTTCAAACCCACAGTCGCACCTTCATAATCTCATAATCTCGCATAAATATCCCCAACTATCATCAAACCTGACTGCTGGATCGAAATTTGACTATTGTCAGTCTTTTTTTCATCTGCTTTCCCATATCTCCAAAAATAGTCATCAAAACCAAAAGTCTGACTCTTTGGCAAACTTATACTAAAACTCACACGATCAATTGTGGTCGCTCGGTCTGTCCCTATCACATTCCGATAAAGCTCAGTCCAATATTTATATCCAGAACCAAAAGTTCAAATCGCATTTTTTACTCTATACTTAATAATATAGGTATGGTCTCAGATTATCATCTTATTGGCATCTCAAATCCTTAGGTTGTAGGTATTATTTTCTGTATAATATTTTGCACTATCTCATTCAACTCTGAGATTTTCAATAATCGTGTATCTCCCAGTCGGCGAATAATAAGGTATAGTCCTATAAATTCCGTGTCTAGATTCAGAAAAATTAACATCAATTGACTCTTGTACATCCATACTGCCATCTTCATTTAGCTCCATACGTACTATATAATCTTTGATCGTATATCCAGCCAAATCAGCACAACTAACCGTTCCACCGAGTATTAAAACAAAAGATATAAAAGTCAGAATTATTTTTCTCATTTTTTATTTAAGATTTTGATGTAAATTACCATGTATTATACTGATTTATTATATTTTTGCAAAATTCAGTTTGTTATTTCCCTTTTCTGTCAAAAAACTCTTACAACCACGTCAAAAATCGTTATACAGTGGGTGATTTACTTTGTAATTTATCAAACAATAATACCAACTAATAGAATTTTTGTATTATGAACTGAAATATGAAAAAATCACTAGACTTTTAAATCCTTTTTATTATATACGTATGATGTGCTGGAAATGCACACGCTTTTACTATCATAAATTATAGATAATATGTCCGTACTCACGACGATTCTGCTCGCTGTAGCAGGAGTTGTCCTCGGAGGCTGTGGAGGCTTCTTTGGATACAAAAAGACCTTGACTGAAAAGGCAAAAAAATTTAAAGAAAGGATGGAAAAAATTAAAGAAATCGAAGAAGACCAGTTGCAACAGGCTAAAATCAAATGTGATGAACTTATCTCTCAGGCAGAACAAAAAGCTGAAAAAATCGAAGAACAGAGAATCAAAAAAATGGAAGAAATTCAGAATCGCCTCTTGGATAGAGAAGAAAAGATGGAACAGAGGCTAGAAAAATTAGAAGAAGAAAAGAGTAAAATCGTCAAATTACGCCAAGAAGCCGAAGAAACTATCAAAGCACAAAAAGATAAATTATCAGAAATTGCAGATCTCACTCCAAAACAGGCAAAAGAAGAGATATTTGCCGTGATAGAAAAAGAAAATAAAGACGAAATTCAGAGATTTGTAGAGAAATACAAGACTATCAAGACTGAAGAAGCTGAGGTAGAAGCTGCCAAAGTTATCGTAAACTCTCTACAAAAGATTGCGACTCAGAACGTCAGCGAATTTACTACAAAAACTGTTGATTTGCCAAATGAAGATTTCAAAGGTAAACTAATCGGTAGAGAATGAAGAAATATCGCATTCTTTGAGAAGATGACAGGTGTGGAGCTGATTATCGATGATACGCCAGGTACGGTCAAAATATCGTCATTTGATCACGAAAAGAGGTTTATAGCTGCCAAGACACTGGAAATCCTAGTCAAAGACGGCAGAATTAACCCAATGTATATAGAAAAGATTTTCAATCAAGTTACAGAAGAACTGCAAAATACTTTCATAGAAAAAGGGAAAGAAGCTCTGACTATACTCAATCTCCCTATGATGAAGCCAGAAGTCGTAAAGACTATCGGTCAATTTTTCCTTAGATATAGTTATGGACAGAATCTACGAAACCACAGTGTAGAAGTAGCTAAAATCTCTGAAGCTATTGCACTAGAATTATGACTCGATCCAGTACTAGCAAAAAAAGCCTGACTTTTGCACGATATAGGTAAAATCCTTTCGACAGCTGGTGAATCCCATACAAAACTCGGTGCAGACCTATTACGCAAGATGTGAATGGATCCAGTAATTATCAATGCAGCTGAGGCACATCACTACGATGTTCAGATGACTCATCCAATCTCACGAGTCGTTGCAGCAGCTGATGCTTTGAGTGCCGCTCGTCCTGGAGCTAGATTTGAGACCAAAGAATTATTCATAGAGAAGATGTGAGAGCTAGAGAGACTGATTATAGAGGTTGAATGAGTTGATAAAGTACATATTATGCAGGCTGGAAGGGAGATTATGGTGTATGTAAATCCAAAACAAATTTCAGATCTAGAAATAGAAAAATTGCTAGAAACTATATGAAAAAAAATCGAAGAACAGTTAGATTACCCAGGGGTGATCAGGATTTCTGGTATCAGAGAAACCAAAATTGTGCAATATCTGAGGTAAAATAATGCCATTTAAAACATCACTTGATATTCCAGATAATGTTCTTATATTTGATGGTGAATCTACATTTTATTTCTTTTAAAAGCTAGTCATTATGCAGGCTTTCTTTCGTAACTTATCTAGATTATTCAAAAAATTGTGGAATAGATTTTCAAACTACCACAATTCCAAGAAACGGTTTATTGTTTATTTGATCGTTCTAACTATCGTACTTATCTTCTTTTCGATGGTGAAAATTAGTGCGGATATAAATGGAGATGGATGAGGAAATTTTATGCTATTGTCTGGTGCTTACATTAGGTCATTTATCATCGTCGCACTCAGCCTTTTATTTCTATTATGATGGAATATCAGCGTGAAATTCAAAAAAATTATTATGCAATTTTTCTCACTCAGAGAAGAAGAGCCGCTGGTAGATTTCATCTTTCTATGGATTATTACGAGCGTATTTATGGGTATAGTGGATACAGTTAGTATCGCTCAGAACCTGTCTCCTCGTATATTTATGACCAGAGGTGCTATCTTTGCTCAGCTGATGCTAATGTGAGGTTTAGTGCGGAGTTTTGTGACTCTATGGATGAATGCAAAAAAAACTAGCAGAAGAACTAAAATTCTGAATATACCTGATGAGAATACATCCCACAGACAACCTGAAATCGTCAATCACCCTAGGAAACCTATGAATCATCTCTTTGATGAATTAGACAATGAATAAAGTATACCTTTTTATTATATAACCAATTACCATTATGGCTGCTATTATTGTAATTCTGATCGTACTTTTCTTCCTGACTGTCAGGATAGTGAAGCAGTATGAGAGAAAGGTCGTTTTTACACTTTGAAAGTATTCATATATCCTGAGTCCAGGACTGAATTTCATCATACCTATAATTCAGACTTCTCAATCTGTTGATGTGAGAGAAAAGGCAGTCGATGTGCCATCTCAGGAGGCTATGACAAAAGATAACATCTCTTGCACTATCAATGCTGTAATTTATTACAAGGTTCGTGAAGAGGACGCTCACAAGACCATCATAAACGTGAAGCACCTAGACTATGCGATGACTCAGTTTGCACTTACGACCATGAGAAATATCGTCTGACAGTTTGAATTAGATGAATTACTATCAAAACGTGAGGAAGCGAGCCACAAAATCAAAGCAATAGTCGATGAAAAATCTGATGCATGGTGAGTAGAGGTAATGTCTGTAGAATTGAAGGACATCAATATCCCTCAGGATTTGCAGAGAACTATCGGAAAACAGGCTGAAGCCGAGAGAGAAAAGAGAGCAAAAATTATCACCTCTGAGTGAGAACTCGCATCAGCTCAGAATCTACAGGAAGCCGCAGCTATGCTCGCCAAGACTCCTGGAGCCCTGCACCTGAGGACACTACAATCCATCAATGACATCAGTTCAGATCAGAGCAATACGACAGTATGGATGATCCCAGTAGAGGTGCTAGAAGCTATCAAATGAATAGGCGAACATATCAAAAAGTAAATATTAAACTATGACCAATATTGATCGATGAAATCTTATAGAAATTTTTAGAGCCAAGAACTCTCAACTAAACCTCTCTGCGATACGTGATCCAGAGGGGATTTTTGTCAAACATATACAGGACAGCCTAGAAGTTAATGAAATCATTAAATTTCCAGCTGGAAGCCAAGTAATAGATGTCGGCACTGGTAGCTGATTTCCACTTCTACCACTTGCGATGACCAATCCTGATGTGCATTTCCTCTGAATTGATAGCGTAAATAAGAAAGTCAAAGCCGTGAATGAGATCATTAGCAGTCTAAAACTAGATAATGCTGAGATTGTGCGGTGAAGAATGGAGGAAATAAAAATAGACAAAAAAGCAGATTTCCTGACTGCGAGGGCGGTTGCATACGTAGACCAGCTAATTAACTGGACTTTCGACTTGGTCATAAATATACGAGGAGACAGGTTCTGAGCGATACTAACTGTATCCACTATACCCATAAATACGCTCGTAATAATCCATAGAAAGATGAAATCTACCAGCGGCTCTTCTTCTCTGAGTGAGAA
>BNUE01000011.1 GCA_025997135.1 candidate division SR1 bacterium
ATCTGAGATATTCATATCAATTCAAAAATTCAAGATCGTTTGTTTTCCAAGCTGAAGTCTCGAGTTTTATCCCAAGAATCAGAAAAAAATCTGATTTTTTTGGGTGATTTTGTCTATCATTTTTCATACGATCGTAAGGCACTTTTAGCTTTATTTGACTGGTTTGTGGAGCTGTATCAGCAGGGGAAATCTCTATATATTTTAGCAGGAAATCATGATTGGTTAGGTCAGCATTTTGTTTTCTCTGAGGGTCAGAAAATTTTAGAGTCTTTCAAATCAGCTATTCATACTCAGGGTGATAATGTTTTTCGTTTCATAACATCTCCAGAGTTTCATGAAATCGAAGGTGAGAAATTTCTCTTTCTGCCGTATATGTTGGAGATTGATCAGATTTGAGATATTCAGACTTGAGTGATAAATCAGCAGGGGAACAATAAAAATGAGCAATTTTCTATGTATCTAAACCAGTTTCTGAAAGAGGCTGTGCAAAAATATCATAAATTTACTCTCGTACATCATTATTATATTGCTGATACTGTTTTTCCAGGTCAAAAGTCTAAATTCATGTATCGCGATCGTAGTCTAGATTCAGCATTACTCGATAATCCAGATATTTCGCTCATTTCAGGTCATCTTCACAAAGCTTTTATTTACAAAAATTATCTGTGTACTGGCTCTACTTGGTCTACTTCCCCTCTTGAAGAAAACCAGATAAAAGGAGCTTGGAAGCTTACTAACCATCAGCGAGAATTCTATGAACTAGGCGTGAATTACTATATTTCGATGGATGCGAATACTGATGTGAATATACCGCTTACTGGAGAGGATATTCAGTCTTTTTATTCTGTTTTAACTAAAAACTTTCAAGATAATTGTTCGTGAATTGTCTCGCATTTCTTATGATCTCTTGATCTCCAAAATGTATCTTTATCGTTGAGAGTCCCACAACTTGATTATACTCAGTTAGATGCTTTTGTGGCTCCAGAATTGCAAAAATCACTTTTGGACTTAAAATTAAGAAAAAATCAGATTAAAATTGATGATCTGCTTTCACAAATCGTTAGACCTGAGGATTCACTTTTGAGAGAATGATTTGGTGGATGGACGAATTTACTCAGAGACCTTTTGAAAAAAAAGTACCCAGATAATTATCCTGCATATGAAGCTATGTTATATGATATGAAATTGCTTTAGCTGGATTTAAGGTTATTTTAAGGTTGATCAGTATACTGGAAGAATGTTTTTAACTTTTACTTAATTGCAACTTATGGATAATCATCATTTTATTGAGCTTCAGCATATTAAAAAGACATATTGATGAAGTGATATGGAACCTGTACACGCACTTAGAGGTGTAGATTTGACAATTGATGACTGAGATTTTCTGGCTATAATGGGACCGTCTGGATGCTGAAAATCGACTCTGATGAATATTGTAGGATTATTGGATACTCCGACATCAGGAAATTATCTGCTTCGTGGGCGTAAAGTCGAGGCGATGACGCAGGATGAGCGGTCTCTTATTCGTAGGGAAACAATTTGATTTGTTTTTCAGGGTTATAATCTATTAAAAAGGATGCCTGCTATAGAACAAGTCGCTTTACCACTGGGCTATCTGGGTATTCCTACCAAAGAAAAATTAGACAGAGCGGCAAATACACTAGATATCGTGGGGCTATGAAATAGGCTAGAAGCATTGCCAAATCAGCTATCTGGAGGACAACAGCAGAGAGTTTGTATCGCACGTGCTTTGGTTACTGATCCTGGATTGATTTTGGCTGATGAGCCTACTGGAGCATTGGATTCTAGGACATGAGAAGAGATTCTGGACCTTTTCCAAAGATTAAATGCTGATCAGCATAGGACGATTTTGCTCATTACTCACGATGCACATATCGGATCAAATGCCCAAAAAATGATTAAAATGAAGGATGGGCAGTTTATTGATTAGTTTTGTGCTGTACTTCTTTTTTTAGTTCGTCTAATCAGAGTTTTACGAAATTTCTAACGCTATCTACAGAGCTATTCTCAGTATTATTACCGTTAATCTGTTTGATGTATTTTTTTCAAAACATGATTTTGAGGAAGAAAGTATTTATTTTGCGTTCTAGTCACATAAAATGGAGAAAAAAAAGAGATAAAAAGTTGAATTGATTTTAACGGGCAAATGGCAAAGAGAATAGATGTGGAGCTCATTTTGCGGTATTTAAGATTTTCTGAAAATTTCTCTTTGGGTTAGATATAAATCTTCGTAATCGTTCTAACTTGGCTTTTCTGACCAGTATTGGGGCTCTTTTTTGATCTCAGCTTCGCCAGTCAAATAATCAGCCGACGTTTAATAAAATTAGCTGGTTTTTTTGGATATTTTCCCGGTTTTCATCAGTCCAAAGCTCTTGTAATGGCTTGGTTGGAGTAGATCTTCACTGGAGCATAATAAATACTTCTTTGTCTGACTCTTTTATGGCTTTATGTGCTGTTTTCCAGTCAAATTCACTAAATCACTCTTGGGCATATATGACATCAAAACCTAATCATCATAGGTAATAACAAGCTTTCTCTAAGTTTTCTTCACGGGCTCAGTAGCAAATCAAACCGAGTTTGTGTTTTCAGATTTTTTTTTCTATTTCTACTAAAAAGTATGGCGTAAAATCTGTTCAATTTAGATTATTCAGATGAGCAGTGGGAGAGTCTATTTTTTTGAGTTTCACTGCACAGAAATAATAAATTTGTAAAGCTATCCCATCAGGCAATAAAAATGCCGATCTTAAGATAGTTTTACGATACTTTTTTTCCATTAAACTCATACTTTTTTCATTTTCAAACTGATGAAACCCGATAATCTGAGGATAATATAAAAAATTGATAACGCAGTATTTGCTTTTAAGATAGAAATCCCAAATTTCATCTACGATATCTTGTCTATTCCCAGTGTAAAATTTCTTTAATAGTTTTTGGACTGATTCTAAATACATAAATATATATTATCATTTTTCGTGAAAAAAACAAGTTAAATTCTATTTTAAACTTTAAAAATTTGCTTTTATTGGCTTAAAAGCTTATAATATAATAATTTATTTGTACAAAACAAAATGAAAGGACAATCATGACCTAAAACCCCTATAGAAAAGCATCTTTTCGTCATTTGCTTTCTAGTATTGATCGTTTTGATCGGATGGATGGCTTTTTTATTTGTAAATACAAAAATTACTCAGAGACTGATAATAGAGGAACAAAAAGATATTGTTCAGCTAAATAAAAATTTGGCTAGTTTCTCAGATATTCCAGGTTTTGATAACTTAAAAATAATTATAAATCTAGAAAATTCGCTCAAACAAATACCACGATCTAGACATATTCAGCAGGTGAGTACTATTTTTGAAGATATTCTCAGTACAGATAAGTCAGAGACAAGTAATATTATACTCTCAGATTTTCAGATTACGCTAGACTCCATCAGTGTAAATGGATATGTTAGTGATCTGAGAATCTTGTATTCTTCGCCAGATCCTGAGAAAAGACCATCTTTTATTCAGAGATTTGAAAATCTATCGTTTTTGGATGAAATAAAAATTCAGAATTATACTAGATCAGATGATGGTTTAGGATATGACTTCTCTTTAACTGCTAAAGTAATCAATAATGACGATGAATAATGAAATATTGGAAAAGCTGATGTGAGCGAAAGCTGTTGGCTGACAAACTATAGATTGACCAGAAGTGAATTATCATGATACTGTTCATGAAACTTCTGGAGATTCTCCTGTTGTCGATCCAGTCACTGAATGAGAAAAAGTAAGCTGAGAACTGTCTGTCTCTCAGGAGAGTAATGATTGAGTTGTTTCCTCAGATATGTTTATGTCTACTGAAAATACTAAAGTCAATATGGTCTCAAATGTCCGCATTGTAACTGCTAGATATAAGATTTATCTGTGTGTGGTTATCGCGATAGGTCTTATCCTCTGAACTTCTTATTATCCAAGTGTTAATAGAAATTACAATTCTACAAATGACTCGTATAAATCGGTGCAGAACCAGGAAATCCAGCTGAGTAAGACTTTGGCTGAATATGAACAAACTGCAGAATATTTATTAGAAATTGAAAATGCACAAGACAATATTAAAACCTGTATCAATCAGTGAAATCTATCTGTATGTCAGTTATTATCTGGAGATATGACTAATTATCCACGTCTAAAAATTCAATTTGACCAATTACAAGAGAAATCAAAAAGCTGAGTACTTACTGATGATGAAACTAGGAAATTTACAAGACTAGATGGTTGTCTCAATAAGAACTCGTTTGATGAGTGTAATTTATTGGGTTTATGGATGAAATGAGCTAATATTCCGATTGCTTTTCTTGCTTTTCAGAGTTTGTATAGTCAGAAAATGCAAGTAAATGAACAAAAAGTCCTTAAAAATCTGAATGAATACCTAATTAGAGACTGAGTGTCTACGTGATCTAGAGTTATCAACTGAAATATCTCTTCTATTACTATAGGAGATCCGAAGCTAGTTAATACTACTCCTAATTTTTATCAGGTACCGATTATGTTCACTATCGAGTTTCCTACTCTTCCAGAACTTATCGCATTTGTCCAAAATGTGGAAAGAAAACTGATAAATAACCCTCAAGATCGTATTCTCTATAAAATCAATGAAATTTGATATGATATTATCGCTGCAAATAAGCCTCAGACGACCGATATTTCGATGACTGCATATTATTATAATTCACCAAATTAATCTTTAATTCTTAACTATAAATTCTTTTGTCTCTGACTGATAACCTATCCAAAGCTAAAAAAATCTATCAACAAGCTGATAATACTTTGGAAACTAAGTCTAAGTTTATTGATAAATTTATCGAAAAGATTCTCTCTGCCAGTGATGAATGATCTTTTTCAGCGAGAGAAAAAATACTTTTCTACAAAGAGTTGGTCTATATGATGAAAGGTTGAGTAGCTCTGATGGATGCTATGGAGATTCTGGCTACATCTGGGGATAATTTTGCTATTAAAAATGTTGCTGCTGAGATACAGTGGTATTTAAAACAAGGAAAGTCGCTTTCATACGCTATTTCTAGATTGCCTAAATTTTTCGATGACTGAGATGCTGCAATTATTAGAACAGGGGAAACATCAGGTAATTTGCCAGCGGTACTTCAGTCTCTATCAGAAGAATATGCTTATCTCAAAGAAATTAAATCTAAATATGTATGAGCGATGATTTATCCGTGTGCGTTGATTATTATCTCATTCGCAGCGGTGATTTACCTGTTCGCATTTGTATTGCCTGGAATTTTCGATATGATTGCAGGATGAGTTTCTGAGATGCCACCAGTTACGGCGTTTCTCAAGTGAATGACGGACTTTTTTGTAAATAATTGGAAAATTATTATAATCAGCGTTTTTTGTCTGATTTTACTGATTGTCGCATATTCTATGACAGAAAAAGGAAAAAAACAACTCTGAATTCTACTCCTGAATCTTCCGCTCATCTGAGATATGTCTAAATCATATTATCTTATCAAATGGGCTAGATATATGCGTCTGATGATCGCTTCTGGTATGGATTATGTGGAGACTTTCAGACTCTTGCGTGATATTCTCAAGGTTCCAATGTATCAAGATATGATTGAGCAGGTATTAGCTGATATCTCTATGTGAAAGACTCTGTATGAACCTTTGTCTGAGTGGAGAATTATCATCCCATCAAATGTGTCAGTGCTTATAAAGGTCTGAGAACAAACGGCAAATCTAGAGCACGCTCTATCGAATGTCATCGAAATGTATCAAGAAGAGCTAGATAATTCTATTAAAAACTTTGCGAAAGCTATTGAACCAGCGATTCTCGTCGTCGTATGAGCCGTTGTGATGTTGATCGCCCTCTGAGTATTTGGGCTTATTTTCGCCGTGATGGATAATGTATCTGTCGGCTAAAAATAGTTTTTCCCTTGCAAATAAACCAAAAAAGCCTATAAAATCAGCGTTTTATTTCTTTTTTTTGGTATGAAAAAGGCTTTTACGTTGGTAGAAATGGTGATAGTGATCGTTATCGTAGGTATAATCGCTCTTTTTTCTATCAGTAGTATTAGCTCTCAGATATACAAATTACAAGGCAAGATAACCAGAGAATCATTTTTGTCGGCTTATCAAAATATTTATTCTCATAATCTCACTTCTTCATTGGTGAATAATGATGTTTATACAGGTCTGAATGTGGAATTTATGTCAGGTGGAAATTGATTTTCAGTTAAATATGATTGAGAAAAAAGTGCAAACTTAGCTAAACAAGATTTTATCTATTTTGATCAGAATTTTAGGATTATTTCTATTCATAAATTTTCTCCAAATCAGTATAATGGTGAAATTATAAACAAGACAGATATACCTCAGTTATCAGTACTGTTGAAGCCATATTCTATCAAGTGCCAACTTCCAGAGTTAGAAAATATTGAAACTATAGTTATTGTCTCTGAGATTAGAAAACGTAATGTCGCTTGTTTTAGGATTCAGACAAATCTGTGCAGACTGATAGAGATACCTTGTCCAGTTTTAGATTAATTTTATTTAGATGAAAAAAGCCTTTACTCTCGTCGAAATGCTCTTAGTTATCGTCGTTTTCGGTGTTGGGATTTTGACGGTGCTGTACGGAATCACTCAGACTCTCAGAATCCAAGATAGTACGGAGATGATGATCGATTCTTCGTTTTTTGCTAGAGAGGGGATTGAACTGATGTATGCACTCAGAGATGCTAATTATGCTAAATCACAACCACGAAATTGTGTTTTTAAAGATGTTAATATTGAGAATACTACTACTCTTAATCAGAAAGATGAAAAAAATCCTTATTGTTCAGCTTTTTTTACATGAGGAGATGTGCTAAAACTATCTCTACCACCAAAAGATGATTCTACATATATTGTGGCTAGTGTTTGACCAGCTTTGACTGATTTTGAAACGAATTTTAATAATTATCAATTGGTATATTGTATATGAGTGTCTGACTTTTATTATGGTTATTCTGGAGATAATGTAGATAATAAAAATTGTCAAACGACGCGATATGCTAGATATATATTGATCAAATCGTTGAAAGATGGTCAAACTATCCTTCCGAGTGATAATATTCTAAAGATAGAATCTCATGTATTGTACCGTAAGTGAGGATTCACCTGAGAATCCATTATGGAAAGCTTTATCTGAAATTATTAAGATATGAAAAAAGCATTTACTCTCCTCGAGATGATCATAGTCCTGATCATAATTAGTGTGTTATCTGGCTGTATTATTCAGTCTTATTTGACTATTTCTGGGATTGCTTTTCGTATTGATCAAAAGAAAAATCTGACAGAGGAGGCTCTATCTATTACTCAAATTATAGACACAATTGCCTCAGATGCAACTATTGACTATACTAAATACTGTACAAAACAGAATTGTTCAGACTTAGCTGATTTAGCTGATGTAAACTGATACGCTGATGTACTTTATCTCACTGGAGAACTATGGTCTGGGGCGTCTATTTATACGACCTGAACTTGTCTGCCACTGGAATGATGAGGTGAATATAATGATGGTGAGAGGTGAAACTTTGATATGTATAATTATTCTGGTTGTAACCTGATACTCGAACAAAATGGTATAAAGACACCACTTATCGCTACAAATAATGATGATTTCAAAAAAATTATAGTTTCGAAGGCTAAATTTAGGATTATTCCTTTTCATTCAAATGAGCGATATTATGATAATGGAGATGTGAATATTACAAATAACTTATGAAAACCGTCATTTCGACTGTTTATCCATTTTTATTCCCCATATTATCAGTCGATCTGAAAAAATCAGATAGATCAGCCTTTACAACTTTTTTTCAACTTAAATGCACCAGTTCCAGACCCATTCTCATAAAAAAGCTAACATCTCTATTCTCGTGATTTTCGTATTGCTGGCATCTGCACTTTTTTCGCTACTCGCGATTATTCAGTTGAGAACTCTGATGACGTATGGCTCTACTGTACATAATTTTTTCAGAGCTTATTATCTCTCAAAAGGCGGTTTAGAATTAGCATTAACGGAGGTGAGTATTCGCTATCCGTGATTTGAAATAAAGTCTGTGACTAGCTGATCCCTGATTGTGCAGTCTAATTTATTGTCTGGTTTCAAGGCTCGAGAACCATCATGGGGATGGACTATGAAAGCCACAACGACAAAACTAGAAAAAGACTTAATTCCTGGAGAAAGTATAACTATACCTATGTATATTGATAATGAAAAAAGTCATATATGAGCATTGGGAAATCAAATGAATAATATAAAATATTTTACGGATGTGAATGATAATGTCTCAAAGCTGAATATAAGAATAGAATGATTACAGTCTACTGATACAGAGAATGATGTTTTATATAGTTTTTACGCTTATTCAGGAGAAAATCTTAGTATTATTGATGAAGTCTCCTTTACTCAGAATGGTACTTTAGATAGTAATTGAAAATTAGACATATCACAGATAACAGGTAGTTTAGATAAAATAAAAACAATGAATAATAAAAAAATAACAAGTTATTTAGTGATTTTAAATCAATCTAGTGATACCTGATATTTAGTCATCACCTGGGATCAACCTTTTGCTCTGTGGGAGACGACTATCGTCTCTCAGTGACATTATGGAGATACAGATGTCTGACTGAAAGCTACTTTCAATGAGACTCCTCCTGACTGGACAATCTCGAATAATCGATACACTAATAATTAATCCTGAATACTTCGTAACAAATTTTCCCTCTCGAAATACATTCTCTGATCGAGGTCTCATTGTGATTTAGTCTGGAGCTTCAGCTTTTTATCTCTAATAATATGATTTGCTGTAAGTTCCCTCTGGATAAGCCGTCAAATACTAGATAATCAATCCCTTTGCCGATAAATACCATATCTTTGAAGTCGTATGGGAATCATGGGAGTAGAGGAGCGACTTTTTCGTTTACTTCGCCGAGGATTACAGCTCTGGACTGCTTTCTGGCTTGTTTTCTCGCCTCCAAAATTTCTCATCTGAATGCTAATTTAGCAAATAAAAATCAGATTGTAGCTCATATAATGGCTCAAAATATTAGAGATGGTATTTGCTGACTGAGATTGTCCATGTTTATGTGATTTAGAGTGCTAAAATACTGTATTATTATCCAAAAAAATATAAAAATCAAGCTGTTTTTGACTAAAAAGTAAGAAGATATTGCATTTTTTTGCAGTTTTAGTAAAATGATTATTATGTATCAGCCACTTGCGTACTTATTACGTCCCATATCTCTAGACAAAATGGTAGGTCAAGACTCAATTCGTCAGACGGTTCAGTCTTTTTTGGATTCTGGAAATTTGCCATCTCTGATCTTTCGAGGGAGTCCGTGATGCTGAAAAACTACACTTGCACACGTAATCTCACATTCATTAAATTCAGATTTTTTTGAACTTTCTGGTGTAAAATCTAAAAAAGAGGATTTAAATCAGGTTTTAGAATTGGCGGAAAAAAATAAATCATACGGAAAAAAAACTATACTTTTTTTGGATGAAATACATCGCTGGAATAAGGCACAGCAGGATTCACTTTTGCCATCTGTTGAATCTGGACTAATTACGTTGATCGGTGCGACGACTGAAAATCCATCTTTTACTATCATAAATGCACTTCTTTCACGTTGTAAAGTGCTGATTTTTGAACCACTAAAACAGGAAGATATTGTGCATTTTTTCCAGCAGAATAAATCTAGCATTCCATTTGATGTTTCTGATGATGCTTTTCAGATTATAGCGTCTCTTTCAAATGGTGATTTGCGTTTTGCCTGTAACTTACTGGAATCTTCTATTTCTATCGCAAAGGACTGAATCATTACTGAAGAAATTATCCAGAAAGCCTTTGGACAGCCGATTTATTACGATCGTGATGGAGAAGAACATTATAATATTATATCAGCAGTACATAAATCGCTACGTGATAGCGACGGGAATGCTGCGTGTTATCGGATACAACGTATGATCTCATGAGGTGAAGACCCGCGTTATATTGTACGTCGTTTAATTCGTTTTGCCTCAGAGGATATTTGACCAGCTGATAATAATGCACTTCTTTTGGCAAATACAGTTTATGAAACAGTAATAAAAATCTGACTGCCTGAGTGCAGGTTAGCTATATTTCAGTTGGCACTTTACTTGGCGAAAGCTCCTAAAAATAATGTTTTGTATCAGATAGATATTAAAACTCAGCAAGATATAGATAAATATGGAAATTTACCAGTTCCTATGGGTATTCGCAATGCTCCTACTAAATTTATGGCTGAGGTATGATATGGTGCAGGTTATCAATATGCTCATAATTTGCCACAAAATCGCAATTCAGATGGTACTATTTCTACAGATAATCAGCATTTTCCAGATGAACTGAAGGGGAGGAGGTATTTCTAAAAAAAAGCACTCCCTTTCAAGAATGCTAGTTTTTATAGTAGATGATTAGTTATTCTTTCATCAAAACGTTGTTTATAAACCAGAATACTAACGAGACAATTCATCGTGAAATTAGTATGATTACCAGTCAAATGGCAGCATTTTTGATTATTCATTGTCATTTTTTGAACTTACTATCATCTCCAGCGGCTGTCATCATCAGAAATCAGGCATATAGACAGATAACTACTGCTATAATAGACAAGAGTCCAAGAATTCGATTTACGGCTTTTAGTGCCATATTTAGCAATGAGTCATCAATCTTCGGTTCATCGGTTCATGGTACCTTGACTTCACCAATATAGTCAGTACCTCAAAAGCCCTCAGCTATGTTCATAGGAGTAAAAATTCATACTAGAGTGAAGATTACTAAAATCCCACTTCCAATCAGCTTTTTCATTCTTGTTTTTTTAATGCTAATTAAATAAGTTGTTATGCTCCAGTAGAGCCCATACTATTTACGAACCAGAACACGATCGAAACTATAGCTCGAGCTAGGAGGATTACGGCTAGTCAAATAGCAGCTTGTTTGAGAATACCTTGTCATTTTTTGAATTTAGCATCGTCTCCAGCAGCAGTTACCATCATAAATCCACCATAAAGACAGATTACTAGAGCTATAATAGATAATAGACCAAGAACCCAGTTGATGGCTTTTACTATCATATCTAGTAGGCTAGAGCTTCCATTGTTGTCTGCAGTAATTTTGTTATCCCCTATTTCGATAGGAGGTACTGTAGAGGGGTCTTCCCACTGAGCGACAGCAGGTACTATTGATAGACTAGATAATCCGACAATAGCGATAAGAAACGTAGAAATTAATTTTTTCATCTAAATATATAAAAAGAAATAAAAATACAACAATAATGATACTAATTTTTTTGTATTTTGCAAGTTTTTGTATATGAAATGAGTGTTATCATAGATTTTTTTCAGCTTTTTTGAATATTTCGTATCGATATTTAGTTAAAAAAGTCTCGAAAATTCAGTTCATATATACTATAATCAGTAATAAAAGTCAGACAATACTCCAAATGATTGCTTCGACCCATCGGTAATCAATTATTCCAGCTTTAACCGCTCCTATCAATAAAAGTACAGGCACGGCAATTACTACTATGATGGCTAAAAAATACCTCAACATCAGAAGTTGTTCGGTGATAACTCATTTAAAAGTAAGTTTAATATTTCCTAGAGTCAGCATTACGCTATTTTTCATTGCATCAAAGGGACTATCATTGTCTATAACTATGTAATATTTGAGATATGGTCGGAAAAAAATAGTGAAAAGCGAGCAAATAAGCCAGATACCTATGATAGGCTTTATTACAAAACTCTCTAATATTCACATAACCCATAATCTAACGATTACTGTAATAATAGTATAAATCCCTAGGAAAGAGCTCATACTTCTGTACTCTAGCATACTAAAAAAGTTTTTAAAACCCTGATTTAGAGATTTGGATAGGCTAGATCACTCTTCTTTGATCCCGTGTATGAGTGTGGCTTCTCCGACTGGATAAATCCAAAAATATCAGACTAAAACTATCAAAACAAATATAATAATCAATCACCATAGATTTAAATTTTGGATAGTATTGAATAAATATAGAAGAATGCTAGAAGTATCAGCACCTGCATTATATTTTATCCTGACCGCACTATTGAAAAAGTATGCTATTAGATATACATAGGCTACTGTATGTCAAAATGTCATCAAAAAAGCCACCTTTATTAATTTGGGGCTTTTTGTAATAAATGTTAGAGAGTCTCTGATAAATCATTGCATCGTTTTATGACTAATCTATCAAACTTATTTTCATACCAACTAATTGGCTTACTAATCTGAGATTTGACATTTTGGGACCGAATGCACGTGGCATATCTTCCTTATCTACTTTTACTACTGCTTCTCAGCGGTCTGCATTGATATTTACGTCAACTATTTTCGCAGGTGCAAATAACTTTTTGATCAGCTCTGGAGTATTGTTATTCATCTCTACGAAATCAATTTTTTCTCAATCTAGAAGGGATAAAACGGTATGAATTCTATCTCATTTCTGACCTATCATTACTCATACAGGATCTACTTTTTCATCATTTGAACTTACGATAACTTTGGTTTTTAGTCCTGCAATTCTTGCGATTTTCTCGATCTGGACGATTCAGCTGGCTAATTCAGGAATGAGCTTTTCTAGAATTGCAGAGACATATTCGCTATTTGTCTGAGAAATATCTAGAGTTACACCTCCAGAGTCTTTGGTCATTTTCTTTAGAAATACAAAAATATCACTTCCTGGTTCGTAATGAGCGTTTGGAAGCTGTCATTCTAGTGGTAAAACTACAGTCGTCTGATCTATATCTAATAATACAGTATCTGCTTGCACTTTTAAAACTTTCGCTTTTAAGAGTTCTCATTCTTTGTCCTGAAATTTGGAGAAAAACTTCTCTTTTTCCATAGATTTTAGGCTTTGTTTGATAGTTTGAGCAGCTGCTTGTGCTGCAATTCTAGAAAGTTCCATAGATTTTGGAGTCACATCTTCTAGTAATTTTTCTCAGATTGCTACGTCTTTTCTGATTTTTTTAGCTTCAGATAAAGCTATCTGGATTTCAGGATCCTCAATGTCTTTTGCAACTTCCATAACTTTGTAAATAGTTACAGCTCCAGAATCAGCAATATCTACCAATAATTCTGATTTTTTGTATTCTGGATAGTCCTTTTTGAATCAGGTTTTTATCCCTAATTTTGATATTTCTAGTATTTGGTAAGGGTCAAATTTATAATCTTCAACGAGTTGCATCATAGCCATTTGGATTGCTTTTCAGTCGAGTTTCATACCAGTGAGAGTAAAGAAATAAAAAATATCTTTCAGTCGGAATATTACTAATTATGTTCCTCTTTTCAAGAGTTTTTCCATCTTTCTAAAATTACCATCGCACTTACTGTATCTGTCGCTTCATTTTTTTTGAAATTTGAGATAATTTCTCAGCTTTCGACTGTTGAATAGTCTTCATCCATTGTCTCAAGTGTAATTTCGTCTTTTTCAATGATATAATTTAGACTGTTCATAAATTTCATAATTTTTTCTTGGACGTCTTTTTGTTTTTTTGGTCGTCCAATGATTATAGTCTTCACCCCGTGTCTCTGGATAAGATCGGCAATGTGGAAATACACCATCTGGTCATTTAGCAGGTATCCGATAGGAAAAACGACGTCTTCGTCTCTGAGACTATAGGCTAGACCTATGTATTTACTACCTCGATCGATTCATAAGATGGTTGATTTTGTTCTCATAAATAATTGAATTAAATGGGATAAAAATTATTAAATGCTACACTTTTTGCTGGGAGTTATGGTCGGATCTATCATATAATTAGCTGAGAGCTGTTTTGTGGCTTGTTGATTGAACTGTTCTAAATATTTATCCATTCGAGTTTTGATGTCTGTGTAATTTAGAATCAGACAATCAGATAAAAAATCTGGATAATATTCACGTTCAGTTGTAATGTCCAAGAATAGCTCATTTTTAAAGATTTTTTTGACAATGATTTCGTTTTGGAGCTGTTCAAATGACATTTGTCAGATTTTTATTTTCTCTTGGAAATCTCGCAGTCGAATATTGCTTTTCTGACCTATATAAATCACTCAGTATCTAGGAATATCTCAATTATCGTAGGCAAATTGGTATAAATCAGGCTTGGAAACTGTATAAAAATCTAATGAATTATCAGTCAATGCGTTTAAAAGATTTAAGCATAAGGTTCCAACTCTTAAATTTGTGAATCAGCCTGGTCAGTTTAGTACTTGGACTTGTGTGAAAGATAGATTTTTGTGTCGCTGTACTAAGTCAATTCATAACTGGTTTTCTATACCATTTCTGGGTAAAAAAAGCTCTTGTCATTGGCAAGATAAATATACAAAATCACTAGAAATATCGATAAAAAGAGGGGATTGCATAATGTGAAGAATAGTGATTTAACTGTTAGATTCAAGGTGGTTTTTGATAATTTCTCTGTCCTGCTGTGAACAGATGATGAATAATTCTTGTGCGGTGGAGCCTTTGGACATAATGCATTTGATGCCTGCTGGTGTGTCGTATGATATGGAAAATCTCTGTTGAGAGCTGCCTTTTTGCTGACGAGAAATCCTACCTGGAATCATTCTTTGGATTTCTGGAATTTTATCGAGTTTGGCTAGAAAATCGTGAAATTCAGGCAATATGTGGTGGACAGTTTTTACTTTTTTGAAACGTGGTTGCATAAAGTGTATTCTCTCTTGCAAATAAAATCAGCTTTTTTATACTGTTTTCTGCTTTAATTTCTAGTAGAAAATGTAAATGACCTTTTGAGAATTATTAAAAAATCCAAAATTTAAGAAAAAATCAGTTTTGGAGGCTTTAATTAAAGAATATACAAACCAAAAAAGAGAAGAAATCTGGCTTCATCTGGACGACCAGATAGATAGTGATGTGTTGATTAAGATTTTGAAAGGCTATGGTGAATATGTAGATGAGAAGAAGCCTCTGGAGTATATTTTGGGGCATGTTGATTTTTTTGGATATCAGTTTTATGTCAATCAATATACGATTATCCCACGTCCTGAGACGGAATATATGATCGAGGCAATTGATAATTTTGTGAAAGAACAAAAAAAAACTGATTTTGATGATTTCTTTATCTTGTTGGATATTGGAACTGGCTCAGGAATATTGGGAATTTCTAGTTTATTGCAAAATCCTGATAACTTTAAAGTAGCATTCTTGTCTGATATATCACAAGAGGCTTTGGATGTGGCAAAAATAAATTATAATAAATTGATAGAAATTGATAGGTATGATATATCATTTTTGAGGTCTGATTTAGCAGCTTTTGTCGATGATTATCCTATTATTAGGCAAGGGAGAGTAATTTTAGTGGCTAATCTGCCATATATACCAGATGATACCTTTGATAATAATGCACTGGAAAATGTGCAGAAATGGGAACCAAGACTCGCTTTTGTATGATGAGATGATGGATTAAATCTGTATAGAATTATGTTCGATCAGGTGAAAACTTATAAAAATATTATAATGTTTCTAGAGATGATGACTTGGCAGGTTGAAATCTTGAGGCAAGAATTTTGAGATTGGATGGAATTTGAAGAGGTGAAGACTTTTCATTTTAATATTAGAATTGTAAAATGCTGGGTAAAATAAAACATTAGTTTGTCAAGTGTTTTAGAGTTTTTCCACTTGAAATATAGAGAAAAAAAATTAGACTGTAGATTGTCTTTTCACAAAGACTAAACAGGTTAAGAAATGTTCTCGATTGCCAAGAGAGCATTTCTTTTATTTTGAGAAAAATTTACTCTACTACTTTTTGGAGTAAAGATTTGATTTGGTATCTTTCCTGCTCAGAATCGGCTAAACTGATGGCTTTGAGTAGATAATATTTTGCGTTTGTGGGATCATTATGTCTCTGATAATACTCGCCAAGTGCCTGAAATAATACTCACTGAGGATAATCCTTTATTAACTCTAAAAGGACAGCTTCTAAATCGATATTTGTCTGTTGTAGTAATGAAAGACCTGCTTTTCCGTATGCACATACTGAACTGAGAGTCTGATCTGAGGCGAGAAATGTTTCACAGCTAGAAATATACTGTTTGGCTAGAGATGGATTGGCTTTATATATGTTTAATTCTCATCATTTGGCGTATGGTTTGAAAAAAACTTCAGAAAAATAGGAATAAAAGTCTGAAGCGTTAATTTTTCATGATTGTAATAAATTGTCAAATACTTCATTGGCTTTAGAATACTGCTCTAAACTGAGATAATCCAATATTAAATATCTCTGAATATCTGGATAATAAATGCTCGTAGATTTGATTTGGGATAAATAAAGTACAGAATTTGTGTAGTTTTCGGCTCGATAATGTGCAATTCAGATAAAAAATGTATATTTATCATTAGATTCTGGATCTAAAGATTTGAGTGTCGTGAAGTACTCTATTGCTGCATCTCGTGAATTTGAAAAAAAGTTAGAGTATGCTAATACTTGGTATGGTAAAATATATTTTGTATTCTGAGATACTGCATTTAAAGCTAGAACTTTTGCTGGATAAAATAATCATTGATTGAAAAGTTCTATTGAAATTAAGGCATCTAAATAATAAGACGGCATATCTCCTGGCTGATTGACTTTAGTTTGTATGGAAGCTATTTTTGCAGAAAATTCTTGATATCTTTGGTTTTTAAATGACCTAGATATGTCAAAAAAATATTGATAATTCTGTTGCATTAGTGCTATGATTCAGCAATATCGATTAGCTTCATCTGCTGTTATGCTTTGTGAGGACTTATAATTTTCTATTTTTGTTTGTAAATTAGATATAGCTGAACTAGATGATAACTGAAATGTGTTGAAAGTTACCAAAATATCTAAATTTGGATCTATAAAATATTTTTGTTCATTAGTTAATGATTGAATAAACTTTTTGGCAGGTATAAACTGATAAGTAGAAACTAATTCTTCAACGATTGGATTGATTAGATTTGTATCTTGTGTCTGATTGAAAGCTTGAATTAAGGAATCTATACTGGAAAACTGGGTATTTTCATTTACGAAATTCTCCTCAGACATTAAAAGCTTTTCTAAACGCGGATCTAATGGTTCGTTTTTTATTTCAGTTTTTATTTCAGTTCAGCTTTTTATTTCTAATTTGTTTACTTCTCCAGATAAATATAGTTTTGAAGATGTTTCTGACTGAGTTTGGATACTGTTTTGAGCAAAATTATGACTAAAAGTAGCTGAATCTATATAAAAAATAGATCAAATGATAGCGAAAATGGACAAAAGAAAAAGAAATCTGATTGATTTTGGTAGCATAGTTTTGATGGGAAAACACGTAAAATAGCTGATTTAATTATATTCATTTTTTATCTTATAAACAAAAAAATAAGCCTTTGTGAAGCTTATGTTCTTGACTTTTATAGAAATAGAGATTGGCTGTGTTGTTCTGTATTAAACTACCCTTTGAACTTCTTCAATTGTCGTCATTCAGTTTAATACTTTCAATACTCATTCTTCTTTCATTGTGATAAATCCGTTTTCACGAGCTTTTCCTAGAATTTCAAAATCTGCACCTCAGTTTTCGATCAGTTTTCTTATCTCTTGCGTTATTTCTAATAATTCTAAAATGGCAATTCTACCAATATATCAGGTTTTATTGCATTGTTCACAGCCTGTCGCCTGAATTATCTGACCATCATAGCTTGGAGTTGGCTTATCTTTGAAATACTGTAAATCTGATAGAGTTTTGAGAACTTGCTGAATATCTGCATCTGCAGCATAACTTGCTTGCACTTTAACTCAACAGTGAGGACAAATTTTACGTACTAACCTCTGACCAATCACTAACTGTAATGCAGGAGCCAAAAGATAGGGCTTTACTTCCATAGAAAGAAGCCTGTTAATGGCTGCAACAGCATTATTGGTATGGAGAGTTGTAAAAACTAGGTGTCCTGTGAGAGATGCATTGATGGAAATGTCTGCTGTCTCGAGAGACCTGGTCTCACCTACTAAAATTACATCAGGATCATGACGCAATACAGCATGTAGTCATGTCTCATAATCATATCATTTACTATAATCAATCTGAGACTGCTGGATTCAGTTCATAACATATTCAATAGGGTCTTCTAGGGTGATAATTTTGGTTTCTCAGGTATTGAGAGTATTTAGCATTGTGTAGAGTGTTGTAGTTTTACCAGATCAGGTAGGTCAGGCAACCACGATCAGACCAGTGGTTTTTGCTAGATAAGGCTTTAATTTTTCGTAATTTTCGTCTGAAAATCATATATCCTGAAAAGTAGAGACTTGTCTGGTAGAATCTAAAAATCTGATTACAGTAGATTCCATTCCTAGTCCAGGCATAAAATTGACTCTGGCATCCACTTTCGTCTGTATTTTATTTGGATTAACTGCTTCAAAGCTAAATCTACCATCCTGTGGTAAATAATCTATATTCATCTTTACTCCTGATATGAATTTGAGTTTCTGGAGATATTTGAGAAAATCTTTCAGATCAAAAGTCAGAATATCATGTAAAATTCCATCTAATCTTAAACGAAGTTCAATCTTGTCTCATTTTGGCTGGAAATGTAGGTCTGATGCCCCAGACTGGAAAGCATATCTAACAATTTGCAAAATAAATTCTCCAGGGTCAAGGCTGGCTCTTTTATCATATAAATTTTTTAAAACATCAATTGCGGATTGTCATTCTGCTTGTTGTTGCTGAGTTTGTTTCATTTCTTGAGCTAATTCTTGTTGAGTAATTTGATCATACCATTTTAAGGCTTCCTGAAATCATTCTAGAGAAGTATAAAAAATCTGATATTTCTCTCAGTGGGTATCGAGTTGTGATGTTATGCTTTTTACTGCGTCTGGATAGGTATTTGTGGTCAATATATGTACTATTTTTTCTGGAGTTTTCTGAAAAATCAAAACTTGGCTATTTTCGGCAGTTTCTCTAGGAATTCTTTTGATTTGCACAAAATCAGGCTGTAATGCCTGCACATCTGTAAGCTCGAGGATTGACTTTATCAAGTCTGTCATTTTGTTTTATAACCATAAATATAGACTCTATTTAGAGTCACTAAATTATAGCTATTGTAGATAAAAAATGCAAATTTATGACTTGGAAATGTAGACCACACTCGGCAAGCTCGTGTGCGAGGCGGGGCTTCGCCCCGAACCCCCTTTTAAGTGTGAAAGGTATTATTTTTTGGTGAATATTTAAAGTTTGACCACTCTCGGCAAGCTTCCCGTAATTTCGTAACATTCTTGTTTGGCGGTTTTGGCGGTTTTTTACATTCTAATTGTGGAAGTTGATACTCTACCACCTGCCTGTCCTCATCATCTATTTGAATTATTCGCATTGAATTGTTGTACATTGTTTTGCATATTTTGTTGTTGCATAGCTTCAATATCTAATTCTTCTTTCTCGGTGGAGATCCCAGCTTGTGATAAACCATATTGAGTGATATATATTGCTTTGATTTTGTCGCTGATGGAAAGTCCTTCTGTGATTTGTGTATTGTTTTCATCGGAATCTCAGATTTTTACTATCTGATCAATTCGTTGTCAATTTTTGTAGAGGGAAACTATGTTGTCATCTCAGGATCTAGTGATAGATTGGTTTGGTACTAAAAGAACATTTTTGGTTTGAGAAGTTATGATTTTTGCATTTCATCACATACCAGCTAGAATTACTTCATCTGGATCGTTCTTCTCGAAAGTTACTGTAACTTCATAAGTGGCGATACCACCAGCTGATGTAGGTATTGTGTTGATCTCAGTTATGATGCCGTGATATTCTTGTGTCGAGTATGCGTCTAGAAATACTACAACATCCATTCATGCCTTGAGCTTGATAATATCTACTTGCTCAACATTTAAAACCATTTCCAGAACGTTATTATTTTCTACATAAATATATTTATCAGAGTTTGATTCGATATTGTCTCACATCTGCATATCCATCTGAGTAATGACCCCATCAAAATTGGCTTCTAGTAGATAATCATCGTATTTTTTTAGCAGAGCATTTAGTGACTCTTGTTTCTGTCTGACGCTATTTTTGGCTTGATTGATTTTGGACTGATTTAGAGATTCTCATCCTTTGATTTTGGCAATGTCTCTCTGGATATTAGCTAAATTCTGTAGCAAATCAGCTTTTTCTTTTTGCTGAGATACCAAAAGAGAAGAAATAGAAAGCTGATCTTTTTCTAATTGAGTTTCTGCCTGCTGTAGGGCGATTTTTGCATTATCGAGTTCGCGTTTTTTGTCAGGAAGAGAGGTGTCATCATCGAGTTTCGCGAGAATATCTACTGTATTTGTATAGGATTGGATATATTGGATACCTGCAGACTGAGTGTCAGTACCGTAAGTCTTGGCATAAGAATCTAGTTTTGACTGGGGTTGTGCGATGGTGTCGACACTGGATTTGAACATTGTGTAGTTGTTTTCTCACCAAATCATCATATCAGAACCGATATTTTTGAGAATAATATATGCAGAGAGTAATTCTTCTTTGGAAATGTCAGCTATTGGTGTAGATTCTAGATCTCAATAGACTTTTTCTAGTTGAGTAGTGAGCTCATTTAAGCTTTGAAAGGTCTTTTCGGATTGTTCTTTGGTTGAGAGGTCTTTGGCTCAAATATAGATTTTATCTTGATTGGATGATGAATAACGCATAGTTACACCTACTATTTGATCATATCAATCAAGGGTAGTTTTGATGGAATTTAAAGATGTTTTAAGCTTGTAGACGGCATCCTGAAACTTAGCATTTCTGTCTCTCATGGTGCTAGAAAGTGCTAGGTCTGCAGTAGCAGATTCAGATCCTGATAAAAGCTCATTGTAGTCTGCTAAAACGTCATCATAAGATTTTTGTTTTTCTGAAATTGTAACTTTATCTTTTTCGATGGTTTGATTTAGCTGAGATAGCTCTAGAGCTTGGTCCTGATTTATAGTTTTTTGCTTTAATAAAATTTCATCATATTTCGCCTGAGATAGTGCTAATTCAATCTTCAAATCATATCCTGCTGTCGCATCACTCAGAGCCATCTGTGCATCTGATAGATTGAGCTGAGCCTGTTCAACCTGAGTATCTAAGTCATCTGTGGAAATAGCAGCTAATACCTGTCATTTGTAGACGGATTCTCCTACTTTTACATTTACAGCAGTGATTTTGCCTTTGTTGATAAAAGTTAATTTCTGTGAGTCTGCAAAAGTAGTAGTTCACTGTAGGGTTAGAGTAGTCTGTAAATCGCCTGTCTGAACGACGTATTCACGAGATGCAAACGTAGGAGTCAGTGTTCTATTTCTATTTCGAGGGTGCCGTACAAAAACTATAATTAATATTATAACTCCTGCGATGATGATGGAAGTTCTTTTGTTGTCGCTAATCCAGCTTTTTGCTCTCTTCATAATGATTATGTGAAAAAAATATGTAAAAAACAGCTTTTATTGTAGGGTTTTGCAATAAAGAAATCAAGAGAAAGTATTTAAGGTTATTTTAAGGTAGGGGGTGACCACACTCGGCAAGCTCGTGTGCGAGGCGGGGCTTCGCCCCGAACCCCATTTTTAGTGTGAAAAAAAATATATTTTAGCAAGTATTTAAGGTAGGGGAGTATAATGGTAAATTAGGAGAAAGATAGACGCCAGAACTGTGAGAAGATTCGTCCACGTTTTTCGTGTAGTTTAGGCTGATCTAGCGTGATAATTCATTGAGATTTTAGGTTTGCAAGGTGCTTTTCTCGGTAATTGGCTTGAGCTGTATTGTATGTAGAACCATAGAGTAGGCGAGAAAGAGTAGTAGCGAAGTCAGCTCTTGTCACTATTTGAGATGGCATAAAATCATTGATAGCTTTTCAATCTGTCTGGATTCACATAATTCATAATTGGCATGCCTGAATCATAAAATTATATAGATCAGAAGCTTTATAACTAGCAATAGAGGAATAAAAAGCTGAACAGGATTTGGATGTGTCAGGATTTTTTTTCTGAATATTTTTAGCGTATTGAACTAGAATTTTGGCTAATTCTGCTCTGGTGATATTGTCCCAAGGTCTGGAATCCTGAACATATCAGGCGCTAGAAAGTCAGATAGCGTGCGCATAGTGAAAAGCCTGCTCATCTTCTAGTGAATATGGTGTATTTCTAAAAACTGGTGATTTGAGATGGTTTCATCGAGAGCTTGAATTTATCGGAATGGATGTTGTATATGGGATTGTACTTCATCCTCATCCCCCTCATCCTCATCCTCATCCACCTCATCCTCATCCACCTCATCCTCATCCTCATCCACCTCATCCTCATCAATTATTACTTCATGTGTTGTTATTTCAGGTATTTAGAGAGGCTAAGACATCTGTAGCTAGGTCAATATAGGCTTTATAACTGATGCAATTGTCTGTTCAGCTGTAGGTGATGGCTCAGCCATTTCAATCTACAAATCATTGTATAATACATCCATAAATGGCGTTTGCATCAGCAAATTCGGTAGCTTTGGTTCAGGTTTCGAGAAGTGTACGGTTATCGTCCATCTGGTCTGCAAGCTCGAAAAAAGATATAACGTGGTCGTAATTCAGACTTTTGTGTCTGTCTGTGAAATCTACTCAGAGAGAGATGGCGTAATCTCTATAATAATCAGATAGAGTAATGAACTCTTGGACTGCTTGTGCAGAATTTAGGGAATTTAATTTATTGATGGCATTTAGTCGAGATGCAATGAGTCATGCTGGCTCAGATGCTAAATCTCAAGTTGCGATGGCATTATGAACGGCAGCAGCTGTATTTATTAGGTTAGCAGCAGCGATTTGATAATTATCCGCTCAGGACATATTGTTTCAAGAAGAATTGCTATTTCATGAAAGTACAAAAATAGCTTTGTCAATGTATGATTGGTAGTCTGAGGCTCAGATTTCTCCTCATTTTCAGTCTACAAAGTCTTGGATAATCCTGCCATAAATGGCGTTTGCTTCAGCAAATTCAGTCGCCTGAAATCCAGATTGGAGAGTTGCACGGTTATCATCCATTTGGTCAGCGAGAGTGAAAAAATCAAACACTTTTGTGTAATTGGAATTCATGTGAGAACCCGCAATCTCTACTCAGAATTTGAGAGCAAGTGCTCTGTAATAATTGGAGATGGCGATGAGGTTCTGCACGTTATCAGCGGAAGCTAAATTATTTAACTGATGAATTCCTGAATATCGGGTATCAATAAGTACTGTCGGTTCTTGGTCTCAGATAAATATATGTGCATTTAGAGCATTGTGGATCGCTCCAGCGGTATTTATGAGTATTCAGGCGGCAGTTTCGTAATCTTCGGCATCGCTTCATCGTGACTGTGTCTGGAGAGCTGTTGCATTGATGCTCAAGAGTAGAGGTATCGCCTGATTAACGTAATTTTTATAATTATTTAGTCAGATAGATCATCAGTTTCAGTCTACGAAACCTTGGATTATACTTTTGTGAGTAGCGATCAGATTTGCACCTGTCGTGCCTAATGTTTGCAGATGATTGGCGTCTACTTGCTCAACTATCTTAAAAAATTTGATAACAGCGTCATAATTCTGATTTTTGTGTATGCCTGTGATGTCGACATTGTAGATAGTAGCTAGGTTTTTGTACTGATTGGCTAAAGTAAAAAGGTCGCTAAAATCAGATGGTGTATTGAGAGAATTTCAGCTGAAAGTGATATTTAATTTGTCAATAGCTAAGTGCCGTTTGTCGACTATGTCTGTTGGCTCTGTATCGCCAGTGAATAGATGTGCATTCAGAGCATTGTGTATCGCTCCAGCGGTGTTTATAGTGAGAGATGCAGCTTCCCATCGAGTGGTGGCATCTGGAGGGGTCGTCAATGCAAAAGTAGGAGAAACTGACAGTATCAAGCCAAAAACACCTAGTAAAAATCAGCTTTTTTTCATTTTTTCTAATAAAATAGTAAAAGAAATCTGAATCTTCCGCAGATTTTATAGTGGTTTTTGTATGAATTACAAGGAATTTTAGAAGAAATTTTATTATTTAAGTTTAGATATGTCTTCTGAATCATATTCAGCTTTTTTTTCTTGTTTTGTATGGGTTAGGCTATTTAATTGGGCAGAGCTTATGCCTAAATTCGCTCATTCTCAGTGGAATTTAGCTGCGATAGTGTTGTTTTTCTGTAAAGGATGATTTCTTATTTTTAGTAATTTGTAACTATAAGAATTGTCTGTCTTGCCTATCATATTAATAGCTGATCAAATATTATGAATACCATTGCCTAAGCTGTCTCTCAGGTGCGAAAAAAGACGAATGCTCGGTGTAGTGATAGCTCTGCCGACCACCTCAACCCCAGTTCCAATAGCCACAAAAGGGCTGGCTAAGGCTCTGCCGAATTTGCGGTATCGAGTTTTTCATTTTTTTACTGATTTGAATACATTTTGCATGTGTTTTCCAGTTCATAGTAGTGTTTCTAATATCTCTTTTGGATAATTGAGAGTAGATTTTACTATATTATATCCAGTATTGACGGTGCTGGCGATAGGTCTATGGACTATGCCTCCTGTATTAACTAATCGATTTGTGGCTTTATTTCACATGTTTTGACTTGTTATTAAATAAATTATGTATTATTATATCTATTTTATATCAAAATGCAAAAAATAACTTGACTTTTTGTAAAAAATGATTATAATGAAGAATATATCAGAGTCATACTATCTTGCAGCAGTGCGGAATAGATTATTGGTGTAATATAATAAAAATGAAATTATTAATATAAATATAGGTAATACTATGAATAATGCAGCAATAGCACGTATATCGGTAGCTTTGTGGGATGCTAGAAAGAAAGATTATACTTATTTTACAGTTCCAGTGTATGATCAAGTAACCTTAGATTCTTGTTCTTCTCTTACAAAAGGGATGGAAATCATACTAAAAGAATCTTGTTTTGGAGATTTGAGATATGAAGTGGATGTTGCTCCGATAACTTTTGGAGCTAAAAGGTATATTGATCGAAAAATAAGTGGTAAAACGTATCGAGTAAGGTTCCGTGAAATGTGCAAAGTCATTGAACAAGCAGATATTTCTAAGCTTCTTTAGAATCTCTACACAAACTATAAGGTGATTGTTTATGAGACAGTCACTTTTTTTTTAATTTAATGATGAGTAGAGGAGTCTGGGTAGTATCTCAGTACTTGTAGTGCAAACTTGTCGATGAATTTACATCTTTTGTCTCGTTCAGGTTTGGACATATAAACTATGGATACATTTTCTATAAAATACTTATGAAAAATTTCAGCGATAGAGTCCTTTAATTGCTGGATTTGATTGACTTCCATGTGCTGGTAGATGACCATCATATCGAATTCTAGTGGGATTCAGAATTTTTTTCATCGGAAAGTTCTATCGATCATCACCGAATATGTACTGAATAACTCTAATAAATCTTCTTTTAGTGAGGCTAGAAAAAACATACGAAATAGTTCGTAATGCGTAGTTAACATCGTGATCGAAAAACCAGCATTATCTTTGTTTATATCTATTATCCCTGACTCTTCGAGTGAGTCAATTTGTTTTTTGATAGCTGGAAATGTCCGTTCTAATTCGCTCTCTAATGCTCTCATAGAAACTCATTGGCGACGAAAAAGCAGATATTTGAGTATATCTACCTTAGTTTTGGACCCAAAGAGTTTTTCGAGATTCATATCAGGCTGAAATTAAATTAAAATGTGTTATTCTATGATTCTAGTGGAATCCCAAGGTCTCCAGTCGTTATTTACTGTATTCATCGCAAGTTCTGAATCTGAGAAAAATTGTCCTCAATATAATTTATTGAAATAGTCATACTTGGTATGGAGTGAACTGTTTGTACCTGCTAGAAACTGGAATACATTATGGTGATTTAAAAAGAGGTTGTGACATTCAGCCCAATCTTCGAAAGGGTCGCTCATACCGTATCCTGAGCAGAAATCTTGCTTTTCGAGTCAGCTTTTCCTGATGCTCTCTGAATCTCGAGAAATCCTATAATAATCAATAGATAAATCGTCAATAGCAAAAGCTTTTTTGCCGAATTCGGTATAAAGTGCACTTTTTGTCCTGCTAGTTCCATTTAATGCTCCTAAATCCATAATATGTCATATTTCATGTGTGAAAACTTGCCAAAATTCATTTGCGTATTTCATAGTTCATAGGTTTATGGTCATTTTGGTCCGTCCTGAGCTTCATCTGCGGCTTCATGAGGTAGGATTTATGATGATTTGGGCGAGGACTTTGGATAATTCGTATCACTGAGTTTTGATGAGGTCTAGACGAGATATAATCTGTATAATCTGGGAAAAATATTCCATTTTTTGGTTGTCAGAGAATGCACCGTTGAAATTGGTGTGCTGGCAAATTAGAGAAAAAGAAATACAAAGCTGATTATAATCCAGAGGTACAGCATGAGAATTGTCTCCAGAATTAGCTCCAGATGCAGCGTGATTTTGTTCTGATTGATCTGTGAATTCTAGAGCCTGACTAATTTGTTTGTCTAGCTCAGATGTGAAATTAGTATTGATTTTGGCGGGTTTTTTTGACTGAAAATTGAAAAAATTAAGTGCTGAAAAAACTACCACTGTAACTATTAATACTTTTAGCATATCACGTTGATGGCTTTTGAATAGGTGTTTTAGATGTGAGTATGGTTTTTTAGGTGTCAAAACAAAAAATGTATATAGCTTTTCTATCACTTTTCAAGCTAAAAAATAACCATTTTATAAAAAAAGTGATAAAATACTTGACAAATTAAAAAAAATATGTATAATAGTGTTGTACAAATGTCAAGAAAGGGGGCATCGGTACATAGGGATGTCGACATATAAATCAGGTTCTAGCACACAAAGATCTGATTTATCCCCTAATCATTTATCTCCATGCAAAACAAAACTTCTCAGAAATCTAGAAAACCTCTATGATTTCTCAGTGTTGTGACGTTTCTGATGATCATGGTAGGAGTAGGTTATACTGTATCTAATGCAGTTGCTCAATCTCCAAATTCAGCTTTATCTCCTGTTTTGGCAGAAGATCAAATAACTGGAACCAGTTCAAATATTTCGCCACAATCACAGGGATGAAGTTTATTATCTTCGCTAGAATCCTCTGTTGCTAATAAAGCCACTACATTTTGGCAAAGCATCATTGGGAATGCAGTAAGTACAGAAAGCGTATCTATTGACACTGATAATTCAACTCAAAATGAGAAAAATTCAACTTTTTCTTCAGATTTGAATGTATCTTTGGCTCCAACATTGCCTCTGCCTGGGGTATATGGCGATATTACATCTAGTAAGTATCGTGATGCTATTCTGGTACTATATTCTCAGGGACTCTTGCTTAGAGATGATAATTTTCACCCAGACAATTTTGTACGTGTTAGCGATTTCATAAGGGTAGTTATGGACGCGTATCTCGTACAGCAGTGAATAGATCCACTTACCCAAAAGGATTACTCGACGAAAACTTATTTTGTCGATGAAAAAATTCCTACAGAGGTGTTAGTGAGAGTAAATCGTGCGTTTGAAGCATGATTCCTACAAAATCTTGATGTGTTAGATGAGAACTGAAAATCTCGTTTAACAGAGTTTATTAGTCCCAGTAAAGCACAGGGTATTCTACGACTGATGAGTGCGAAATCACCATCTATTGTACAGAATCCACCTGATCTAGCTTTTCAGAGCAAAACAATGCTTCGTAAAGATGAGATGGCTAAATTGGTAGTTGACAGCTTAAATATGAAGCTGAATAGTCGTTCTTTACCAGTGTTTAAGGATATTTATTGATCTAAGTATCAAGAAGCAATTCAGATGCTTGCAGATTATGGAATTGTCGGTTGAGTAAATGGGAATTTTTTCCCAGATGCCTGACTCGAAAATAAAGATTTCGTAATTATGCTCTCTAGAGTTCTTCTTTTACAGCAAAATAAAACTTTTGTTCCAATAGATCGTTTTTATTACTTAACCACTATAAAAAATGTCTCAAATCTTGCTCCGTATGCTCCCTATCTTGAGTTTTGCCTTGAGTATGAAATATGTAATTCATTACTTTCTCAGGAATCCAC
>BNUE01000012.1 GCA_025997135.1 candidate division SR1 bacterium
CAAAAACCTAGAAAAATTCTAGGTTATGAAAGTGCTGAAAACTTGTTTAAAAAGTATCAAAATTGAGAAATCTAGTTCTTATCTACTGAGTTTGCCTCTGTGGTGCATTTTGCTTGAAAATTAGTCCATAAAATCAATTTATAACTTTTTTTTCCTTTTCTCAATAATCCAATTCCTGAGATGAGATCAGATTTTTTTATCTCTTTTTGGATATCTGTTATTTTCTGTTCATTAAAAAATACGGAACCTGCTAGAATTAGTTTTTTCGCCTCAGCATTTGAAGAAGCTAAATTAGAATTCACTAAAAGATCTAAAATTCTAGTATTATCTCATATCATCTGTGTACTTCATATTTCGTCTCACAATGCACGTATTTCATCAGGTGTTATCGTCTGTAAAATACTAAGTGGCTCACCAAAAAGTACTTTTGATATTTTCTCAGCCTGTACACTTGCGTCGTGTCCAAAAATCATTTCTACCACGTATGAAGCCAGTTTTTGTTGTCAAAATCTGAGTTCGGGTGAAGATTGATGCTCGGTAATAATTTGATCAATTTCTCCTAATTCCATCAGAGTAAATGCCTTCAAATACATAGGGACATCTACATCCATCGTATTCATAAAAAATTGATATACGAAATATGGAGTATTTCTCTGAGGATCGAGCCAAACGGCGTTTCATTCAGATTTCCCAAACTTTTTTCATGTACTGTCGAGCATGAGAGGTATAGTCATCACATAACATTCCTGCTCTCATCCTAATTTTTTACGAATCATCTCTGTTCAAGTGACCATATTACCTCGCTGATCAGAACCTCAGATTTGGAGCTTTACATCTTGATTTTCATTGAGATATAAAAAATCATATCCCTGTAATAACATATAACTAAATTCGGTAAAAGAGAGAGATAAATCTGGGTCTTCGATACGTTTTTTGATGGATTCTTTGGTCAGCATCGTATTTACGGTAATATATTTTCCAATTTGTGTGAAAAAATCAAAAATAGACATATTTTTTACGAAATCGTAATTATTTACAAATTCTACTTTTAACTCTTTACCTGTCATTTTGTTTAGATTTTTCATAAACTGCTGAATTTGTCTGGAGATAGATTCTTGATTATGATGTAGTTGTGCTTCGTCTATAAATATTCTAGCGTCAGTTTTACCAGTTGGATCCCCGATAAATCCAGTCGCTCCTCCTATCAGCATTACGAAAGTATTTCAGCGTTTCATAAAATTCACAGCTGTCATAATCGTCAATAAATGCCCTAAATGTAGCGAATCGGCTGTCGGATCATATCCACAGTAAAATTTCTCTCCTCACTGATCATATAGATCAAAGAGTTTTTCACTGGTAAATTGATATAAAAGATCACGTTTTTGTAATTCTTCTCTGAGATTCATAAAAAAATAGAAATTAAAAATTAAAAATTAATACAATATTTTTTCTAAAATTCAGTTTAATAATTTGGGAGATCACTCGTCTGCATATCTTTTTGCTAGTTCTACCATTTCGTTTATGACTACAGCTTTGGGTGTGTTGAGAACCTTGAATTCTGTATATCAGAGTAGAAATAATGCCTGATTTGTAGCTTCCATCTCATCATAAGTGAAAGTATCGGCATATTTATTGACTAAATCCTTGATTTCATCTATATAATGTGGGAATTTCTCAGTCAATAAGGCTACATATTCTCCATCAATTTCGCTAGATTTCCATTGATCGAAAAAATTTGTCAGATAGTAAGGGATTTCCTCGCTTCATTCAGCTGATGTCCATTCTTGTAATTTTTTCTGAAAATTCTCGCCTTCTTTACTAGATTTGGTCCATAACTCTTGTAAATCAGCCAAAAAATTCTGATCAAAAAATGGCTCTCTTCAGCTTTCTACTTTCCATGTAGGATCGGTATTGGCGTGCTGTATTTCTAATGAGGTTTTGTATAAAAAACAGTAATGATAAATATAGGTTAACATAAGTTTGCGAGCATTTATCCTTTTGTGTATGTCCATTTTTGTATTTTCAAAAGTTAAAACACCTGTAGAATAAGGATTGGATGAAGTTTTTCAAGTTAGACTGGATTTTTATCAGCTTTTTTTTATAGTCTTTTTACGTTATGCAATTCTATTTTACCAAGACTGATAGTATTTACAAAATTTTTACCACTCTAGAGAAGGTGTCAAACTGAAGAGAAGTGGAGATTTTTATCGAATCAGAACATTCGCTATTTGATAATCCATGGCGATGAAAACAGCTGAAAGAATTGGTAGATAATAAGCATTTAAAAGCTGTTTTTTCGACAAAAAATCGTAATATAAAGGATTATTATCAGAATCTAAATCTAGAAACAAATGTGATCAAAGAGAGAAAAATCCAGGAAATATTCAGTATTTTACGTCTGTTTTTTTTCGATATAAAGAAGTTTCATCTACACGCTTACAAAGGTGAGAAATATCTTTTTTGACTCATTATTTGATTTGAAATAGTGTTATGATGACTGCTGGTTTGGCTTATTGTGTCATTGGTTGCTCCTAGTGCGACTATAAATATAAAACCCTCCACAGATAAAGAAGATATTATTTATAATTTTCGTTATTATCCTGCTCAGGAAGGAGAGTCTCAGCAAGATTCTAGATATTTGAGTATTCCTTATTATACTGGACAAATCAATTATCAGTATGACCTGATGATCAGTGTAAATAATATCGAATATCTCATCAATCCTGCAAAATGAAAGATAAAAATCTATAATAAAATACCTCAAAATTTTACGTTCCTAGGAAATACTAGATTTGTAACGGATAATTGACTCATTTTTAGAGCAACTCAACCATTTGAAATCACTACAGGATCAGAACAAAATCCATCAGTGACTATTATCACAGTGCAGGCTGATGATATAGATGAAATATGACAAATTATTGGGATAAGATGAAATATAGCTACAGGAACATCTCTTTGGATCAAAAATATGGATGAATCGATCTTTTTTAAAGAAATTTGGGCTGAAAGTATAAATGATTTTAATGGTGGATCTACCTCATCTGCCTGAACAATTACGACAAAAGATATTGCCCAGTTAACCTGAAAACTTATTGAACAAATTTATCAGCAAAAATTAGATATTGTCGGTAAAAATTTCGGTATCGATGGGGCTGTAGTGCTACCTTTCGATAGTTTGACGAGTACGACTTTTAATTTACTCACAGGTGATCGACAATTAGGTGAGGTGTCCCCGACTGTTAAGGGAACGGCATTTGTAACTTTTACTTTTCATTATATTTATTTCAAAGACCTTCTACATCAGATTTCTACTTATCTCAAGGAAAGATGATCAGATCAAAAACAGATATCGGAACCAGATTCTTCGAGTTTACAATTTTTGACTGATACTTCTTCGAGTGAGCCTGGAGATTTTAGAAAAAATGGTACAATATATATTATACCAACTAAAGTTACGATTTTTCAGTGATATGATTTTTTGACTGATACAAATCAGATTTTAGATTCTCTAAAAAATAAAATTGCCTGAAAATCAGTAGATGAGGCTAGAAATTATATTTTGTCCAATTATAATGAAGTTGGCTCCGTACAAATCTCCATCAAACCGTTTCGATATGACTCTATACCAAATATAAAGTCCAGAATCCACCTCCAGGCTAAATAATATTTTATGATTAGTTTTTTTATTACTATGAAGCTTATCGTCTGACTTTGAAATCCCTGATCTCAATATAGAAATACTCGTCACAATATCTGAGAGACAATGCTTTCAAGGTTTTTAGAAAAAAGAAATAAAAAGCTGAAATATGATTCAAAATTTGTGGCAGAAATACTTAAGGATGATGAGATTGTTTACGCTTTTCCTCAGACTTTTATGAATCTTTCATGAAATGCCGTAGAAAGTATAGCTAGATTTTATAAAATACATCCTAGAGATATTTTGGTTCTTCATGATGAAATCGACTTTCCGACTGGAAAAATAGCTTTAAAAATCTGATGAGGAACGGCAGGACATAATGGCTTAAAAAGTATTTCTGAAAAACTATGAAATGGAGAATATCAGAGAATTAGAATCTGAATAGGTAGACCTGAGGAGTGAAAAAAAACAGTCTCAGATTATGTTTTGAGTAAATTTAAACCAGATGAAATACAAATTTTGGAGGAAAAAGAGTCAGAAATTTTTGGGTTGGTAGAGAATTTTCTTTTGAATTAAAAAATCTCACATCATCTGTGAAATTTAATTGGAGCGGGTGACGGGACTCGAACCCGTCCCGACATGTCGGGAGAAGGCAGGAACTCTAGCCAATCTTTCTATTTTCCGAAATAAATTGTTCAGTTATTTTTCTAGATTTACTCTTTTTTAAAAATATTTCTTGTATCCTAGCTTCTGTATAGGTTTTATGCTCTTTATAAGCTAATAATTTACATGGCAATTTTCTTCTTGTATAGTGAGAATCTCAATTTTGATGTGTCTGTATTCTATTTTCTATATTTTTTGTACTTCAAATATAGTACATTCCGTCCGATAATTCTAGTACATATACGTATCACATCACTAATTATATTATCAAGTTAAAAAAATCTCACATCATCTGTGAAATTTAATTGGAGCGGGTGACGGGACTCGAACCCGCAACAGTCTGCTTGGAAGGCAGGAACTCTAGCCAATTGAGTTACACCCGCATGTTGTTTATTATAACTATTTTTTTGTAAAAGTCAAGAGAATTTTAATGGCGGTCTTACGGGGAATCGAACCCCGATTAGAAGATTGAAAGTCTCCTGTCCTAACCGTTAGACGATAAGACCACGCTAATTATCTGCTCTAAAGGTTTATATACTGGGCGTGGTTGGGATCGAACCAACGACCAATCGGTTATGAGCCGACTGCTCTAACCCCTGAGCTACACACCCATAAAGGGTTTTTTAATTCGGGATGGAACGGACTCGAACCGTCGACCTCCTGCGTGACAGGCAGGCGTTCTAACCAGCTGAACTACCACCCCATTAAATGGTGGGTGATATAGGACTCGAACCTATGACCCTCTGCTTGTAAGGCAGATGCTCTAGCCAACTGAGCTAATCACCCATAAATTGTTCAATAAACTTTTTGCTTTTCATCTTTTTTATTTTATACTCAGTTTGTCTCGCTTGTATAAGAGAACTATACTGTTTTACACAAAGAACTTCAAGAGGAAGTTTTCATTTTGTAGAAATAACCCTGCCTGATTGATGTTGTATAATTCTTCTTTCAATATTATCAGTACTTCACACATAATATTGTCCATTTGCCAGTCATAAGATATAAACGTATCACATTTATATTATAAATTATAATATAAAGTATCTAATTTTATGACCCAGCCGACAAGTCGGCTTGCTCTAGCCAACTGAGCTAATCACCTACCTAGTTTTTTAATTTGGACCCTAGGAGATTCGAACTCCTCACCCCCTGCGTGCAAAGCAGGTGCTCTACCAAAATGAGCTAAGGGCCCATTAAACTAATCTATAACATTTTATCTTCAAATATCAAGACAAGATAACTGGAGCCAGCTGACGGAATTGAACCGACGACCTGCCGCTTACAAGGCGGATGCTCTACCTGCTGAGCTAAGCTGGCATAAAGCCCAAATCGGGCAAATTATTTAATTTTCTGCTGTGCATTATGAAACATCTTTGCCATTCTAGCTTTTTTTCTACTGGCATTTCTAGATTTCAGTATACCAACTTTTAGACATTTATCGATTCTTTTCTGGATATAACTGAGTTCAGTCGCTTCTATTTTCTCTCCCTTACTTACAGCTTTTGTGAACTTTTTCATAGCCATTTTCATTCTAATTTTAAAATCTCTATTTCTCACTGCGAGTTTCTGAGATCTATTCATAGCTTTTTTTGCTGATTTCGTAATTGGCATCTGTAAAGAAGAACTAACTAAAACATGTAAATAAAGAAACAAGTGGTGCCAAGAGGCAGAATCGAACTGCCGACACAAGGCTTTTCAGGCCTCTGCTCTACCACTGAGCTACCTTGGCATATCCTGTGTGAAGGCATAATTTTCTCCGAGGGTGGGGATCGAACCCACGACCAAATGGTTAACAGCCATCTGCTCTACCGCTGAGCTACCTCGGAATAAAACAGTACCCCATTATTTAACGAAATCCTACTCAATTTCAAGTGTTTTTTATAAAAAAGTCAAAATTAAATTTTATGTAAAAATCTTGACTTGTTTTATTTACGGTTTTATCTAAGCATATCTGACGAGTAAATCTTTCAACTCTACCAGTCCATCTCACTGCTTCACTGATATAAACACCGCATCAGACGAGTCAAATCTTGACATTATTTCAGCTTTTTTTCCCTCATTTAATTTATCCATCTTATTGAAGACGAGAATCTGCTTTTGATTGGCTCATATATCAGCCAAAATCTGATTTACGACATCGATTCTATCCTGGATGTATGGATCACTTGCATCTATCACGTGGAGCAAAAAGTCGCTTTCGATGCTGTCTTCTAGTGTAGATGAAAATGATTTTATCAGCTTTGGTGGTAAATCGCGGATAAATCAGATGGTATCATTGAGGAGAATTTCTTTTCCTGTGCCGAGAATAGGGTCGGTGATGACGTACAAATTTCATACATTTGAGTTTAGGGTGGCAAATAATTTATTTTCTGCGAGAACTCCTTTTTTTGTCAGAGCATTTAGCAGAGAAGACTTGCCAGCATTGGTGTATCATACGATGCCGACTGTAGTCATACCGCGTTTTCTGCGAGTATCACGCTGGATGGAGCGAGTACGTGTGTATTCTTCCAGCTTTTTTTCTATTTTTCTGACTTTTTCTTTGAGATGACGTTTCATCACTTCTGTATTGGTTTCTCCTGATCATCTAGTCGCTCATCAGCCACCACCAGAGGCACTTCATCATTGCTTGCTGAGATCTAATCACATCCTGAAAATTCTAGGTCACATGTGCTTAATCGCTGCCAATTCAATCTGAAGACGTGATTCACCGCTCGTGGCGTGTTTTTCAAAGATTTTCAGGATTAAATCGATCCTATCTCGTGCTTCCATCTTGACAGGAAGCTTTTTTTCTTCAGATATAATGCGGAGTTTTTCATTTAGCTGATAAATCTGAGATGGTTTGAGTGCGTTTCAGACGATGAGTAAATTCGCATCATTTGCCAGCATTCCATCTATGATTTCATCTAATTTACCTTTTCAGATATAAGTCTTCGGATCAGGTAAATCTTTTTTCTGATATTCGGACAAAATTACCAGTCCTCCATAGGTTTCGACTAGATTTTTGAGCTCATTCATTCTATCGAGTAGAATTTCAGGTTTGGTGGATTTGTCGACTATATCTACGAGGAAAACACGATGCTGAATTATAGTTTCGCCATTTGCATAACGAGTTTGATTATTTGTACTAGGCATGTCTTGGGAAAATAGAAAAATAAAACAGATACCGCTTGATATGCGGCTTCTACACGCCTGGTAGATCAGTTCGATGGAGTTTAAATTATTGTTCTCATAGTGATGATAGTTTTAAGGTTTGTGTTTGCTTTTTCAAGTAGAAAAAAACATCTATCCTAGAAGAACAGATGTTTGATAAACTTAGGTTATAAAATTTATGGTTCGTACTTTCAAGACAAACAGAGCATTTACTATAATAAATAACAATTTTAAGGAAAAATATAGTGAATTTTCTATTGCTTTTATTTACTCTTTTATTATATTCATAAAATTCAAAAAGTCAATAGTTTTTTTTGGCTTGCTAAAGGTGTTTTTATCTCTTGACAATTTTTAGCTATATGATTATTTCATCACCTGCAGAAATGTTTCAGTTATGAAAAGAATTGGCCCAGCAATATCGCGTGATTTTGCTATATGGTGATTTATGAGCAGGGAAAACGACTTTTGCTAAGTGATTTGCTGAGTGATTAGGAATCTCTACACAGCAGGTACAGTCTCCGACTTATACTTACCTAAATATCTATGAAAATAAGCTCCTCCATATAGATATGTATCGTCTAACATCACTAGAGGATACTATCGAAAAGTGAATTTTAGATCAGATTTCTGATTTCTCTTTTATTTTGATTGAGCGACCAAAGCGAGAAGCTGATTTGGGGCTAAAAAACGCTATAAAAATGAGAATTAAAAAGCTGAATGAAGCCCAGAGAGAGGTAGATTTGGAAATTTAGTAAAAATTCTCTTGACATTGTAGAAGCAATTTCTATACTGTCATCAGATTTATGACATAATGATATTCGATGGTACAAATTATCAAGACTTTCACCAATATCTGACTGATAGGACACGAAATTTATATAGAGGCTGATTCTAGCAAGGCTTTACCCACTATTGATATTATTTGACTGCCAGATACAGCCATAAAAGAAGCTAAAGAGAGGATTAGATGAGCTTTTAGAAACTGTGATATCAAGCTACCAAAGAGGAAATTTGTACTCAATCTAGCACCGAGCGATATTCGCAAGGTCGGGACTAGCTTTGATCTGCCGATGGCTCTGGCTATACTTTTGCATATTGAGGAGGGATATTTTCAGCATTCAGAGTTGATCGAAAAGGGTCTTTTTTTCTGAGAATTATGACTGGATGGTAGTATTAAGAGGATAAACGGCTTATTACCCAATGTTTTGTCAGCTAAAAAACGCGGTTGGAAACATTTTTTCATCCCAAAAGAAAATACCTTTGAACTAGAATATATCCCTGATATTACAGTATATCCTCTAGAACATTTTCAGCAGTTGATAAAATTTTTCGTAATGGGTCAGGATATACCTATGATTTCTCAGCATAAAGACTTTGAAATTCTGAAAGATTGATCGTCTTTTGAGATGGATTTCGAGCAGATAAAGGGACAAATCTTTGCGAAGAGAGCCTTGGCAATCGCTGCTGCTGGCTTTCATAATGCTCTGATGATTTGATCTCCTGGGAGCTGAAAAACTATGATGTCCAAAGCTATGAAGAGCATTCTTCCGCCCTTGGATTTTGAGGAAATATTGGAGGTTAGTCAGATTTATAGTGTCGTCGGCAAACTCAGCAAACAGTTGCCATTGATTACTCAGAGACCATTTAGACAGATTCATCATACAGCATCTAGATTTTCGATTATTGGGTGAGGAACTCAGCTGACACCTGGCGAGGTTTCTCTGGCTCACAAATGAATTTTATTTTTCGATGAATTGACGGAATTTCCTCGTGAAACTCTCGAAGTACTCAGGCAACCACTGGAAGATAGGTGCGTGAATATTTCTCGTGTATCAGGCAGTGTCGAGTATCCTGCTAATTTTATGTTTATCGCCTCTATGAACCCATGTAAATGCGGTTATTACAAGGACAAAACCAAATCTTGCTCCTGCTGAGCTATGGAGATCAAGAGATACCAGAGTAAAATTTCATGACCACTGCTGGATAGGATTGATATAATTTTGGAAGTCAGTAGAGAAAATATAGATACGATATTGGAAAATCAGAAGGGAGAAAATTCTGAATCACTCAGGAAAAAAGTATTACAGGCACGGAAACTCCAGCAATCGAGATTTCATGGGATGTGAATTCACGCAAATGCTCATATGACAGCCAAAGAAATACAGGAGATGATCGTTTTGGGCAGTAGTGAAAAGGATTTTCTATCACAAGCTGCGAATACTTTAAATTTATCAGGTAGAGTAATTCATCGCACGATCAAGTTGGCTAGAACTATCGCTGATATGAACTGAGACTGTGAGGTATGAATCAAACATTTAGCAGAGGCTATACAGTATCGTTCCAAATCAATGTTTGTAGATGAAGACTAAAAAATCCCCTGCACATATTATGACAGGGGGGATAATTATGAAAGAAAGCTATAGTGATAGATGCATTTAAAAAGTTACCATTTGGATATCCATTCTGCCAATGCACTTCTCTCGCTATGTAATAAGTTGATATGAATACGTTTAGATGTATTTTCGCGTTTAATGTAATTAATCAATCCTGCCAAAGGACAAGATCTTTTAGTCATAAAAGATTTATCTATTTGTGATAAATCGCCAGTTATAACAACCTTTGTTCCTTTACCTGCTCTAGAAATGATAGTTTGTAGCTTTACTTTTTCACAGTTTTGTGCTTCATCTACTAAATAAAATGAATGATGAAATGTCCTACCACGTAATGTATCTATAGGAGCAAAATCGATATGTTTCATACTTTTAATATCTGTTTCTTTTATATCTACTAGAAATCCTTCTTTCTGAGCATTTTTTAGTATATATGTAAGGGTATCTTCAATAGGAGTTCTGTAAGGTTCTTCTTTTTCATGGATATCTCCTGGAAATGCTCCAATGTTTTCACCTCCTACAGTGACCTTAGGTCTAGATATTACAACATTTTCATAACGATTTGATAATTTTGAATAAAATAATGAATACGAGACAGAATCTCGTTCACAATCAGATTTTTTTCCTCCGTTTTTTTGTTTCTTGTCTTTAAGATTTTTTCTAGGAGTTTCTACACAATCCGATTGACAATCATCACGTTTAAAGGGTTTAGATCCTTGCTGTGCTATGGCTGCTGCCATTGTCAACAAAGTTTTTCCACTACCAGCTACTCCTGTTAGAATGACTAGATCTAAATTTTTGTCTGTCAAAGCATCGACAGCAAAGATTTGTTCTTCGCTAAGTGGTTCTAGACCAGCAATATTTCGTTTAAATACCTCTTTTAACCTTCCACAAGAGTAACGGTAAAGTTGTCTCCCTATTTTGGAATAAGTATCATAATATAATAAATTTCCTTCTTTTAGGTGAGATGTATCGTATGAACTAGCTGGAGAATCCATTTCTATCATAGGAGTTTCGAGGATATCTAGATCCTCTACAGAATCATGTTTGTACTCTTCTATATGTAAATCCTCTTCACGAGCATAAATTCTAAAATTTCTATCGCTAGAAACTAAAATTATCTCATATTGTGGATGTGTTTTCGCATACGCTTTGATGGTTGCGATTATGTTTTCATCTGATGTTTGATCAGGCTGAAGTTTGGTATTCCTTAGAATTTTAAATTTTCCAAGTTTTTTACCAAAAGCATCTAATCCTAAATTATACCATCCTCTAGAGTTTTTACCATTTTTTTGGAGATCTTCAATGTGTTTACTTGCATCTCGTGAATTATGATTTCTAGCCTCATGGCCCGATTTGTGACGATCTAGCTCTCTTATCACACGATTAGGAAACACAATATTATGCTCCTCAAATGTTGTCAGACACTCGGGATTATCCATAAACACATTTGTATCCAAGGCATAAACTTTTGGTTTAGTGTCTTTTGCTCGCTTTTGCTCGACCATTACGGGAGCGGTTGCTTCATTAGATGAAGTCTTTTCTTCTTTTTGCTTTTTACTCATATTTTTTTATAATTTGTGTATAATATTTTTATATAATTCTCGATTATATTCAAAAATATTAAAAAGTCAATAGCAATTTTTCAAAATCACATTATTTTGTTATTTTAAGTAAAATTTAAGCATCTAATAAAAGCTCACGCAAACTCTTACTCGTCTCTTCATCTAGCTTTTCGTGTATTCCCTTGGATACTGTATCGAAATGTAAATCATCAAGTATTATCTGCACACCAGATCACTGTTTTATCAGCTGAAAGCCAGCCATCATAGCAATATATGTTGGGACAGTTTTTCTCTGCAATTTATAATCATAGATATAGTCAAATTCACGTCCAGAAGCTGTTTTTCACCATTCTTGATCGAAGATGAAATTTCCAAGTGAGTAAAAAATATATTTTCCATTATATTTTTCAATTTTAGATGGAATGTGTGAATGTCAGCCGAGAATCAAGTCAGCACCTGAATCTATCAAATTATGAGCCAGCTGAATTTGGGCTTTAGTCGGGTCGATTTTGTATTCTCTCCCTCGATGAGGAGCCAAAATTTTCATATCACATCAGATTTTTTTCATCTCTTCCAGATCAGTCTTCATTTGAGCTTCATTTAGCGGATTTCGAGTGATTAGACCTCATCAGACTCTCAGATTTTCTCTCCCTTCGTATGAATATGCCTGTAGACAAATATGAATATTGCCAATTATGATCTGATAAATCTGCCCAGCCTCTTCTGGCAAAATTCCTGCTCATACATATCCAATTCCATATCAATGCAGTAAATCCATAGTCGTATCTAGTCATACGTATCATCCGTTCACTAGGTGATTATTGGCTAAACTGACAACTAGAGGCAAACTTTGTGACGTGTCTCATGCTGGATGTGTTTCAGGGTTGCGAAGCTGGCGTAAAACCTCTATATTTCCAGTATTTGCTCTGAAAGTAAAGCCTCACATCTGAATATCATTGTCTTTTGGATGAAAAGGACTCTCCAGATTGAAAAAAAGCAGACAGTTTTCTGATGTACAGCTCTGAAAATCTATGATTGGATTGTATTTTCATGATCAAAATATGCGGTCATAACCTTCTCTTTTGTTGTAATAACCGATATTTCTGGATAGCATTATGTCGCCGCCTGCAATAAGATATATTCCCTGTAATGGTCATTTTGGATTGGCTGATGGTGCAAAAATGGCTTGTCATACTTGTGCTTGCTCTATATTTCTGTAATTTTCTAGTCTATCTGTCGCAAAAATCACACCCGAAATTATGAGCAGACAAGTAGATATGAACAGCATTTTATCTCTTTTTAACATCTGATAATAACTGATAATAAAGAGTATACATCTTCTGGACTGAGTTTTCGAGAAAATAATAATGAGCTAGATAAAAACAGGTTAAAATTAGACAAATAACGAATAGAGCCATATTCGCTAGCCAAAAAGCATTATCTCGCTGAAAAGCTAAAAAAAGCAGAATCATAATCACAGCGACACTCATCGTAACGATCAGATGAATTAACCTCTCGTGCTGATAAAACTGGATGCGAATGAGTATCTGCTCAAAATCAACTTTGCTTGGATTTTTGAGATTTTGTAAATAAGTTAGATAAAATTTGATCTCTGTAGTCATAATTCCTAGATTTGCGATCTAAAAAACTTTCACTTGCAAAGAGAGTAAGGATTTGTATGTTATCATCAAGTGAAAATTGCTTTATTTTTTCATTTATCATAAAATGACTCACAAAACCTGATTTTATAGTTTGTTATTGATTTCAGCTTTCTTTTTCTCTTTTGTAAATGCTGAGTACAATGTTCAGATCGACCTGAATACAAAACAAGTGCAGATAATATCTGGTGATACCAAGATTACTACAGCTAATGTCTGAGATTATTTTACATGAACAAATGATGTATCTACCTGAGAGGATAGCAAATCAGAAACTGGTGAATTAGCAGAAACCCCATCTATTTTTGCTTTTACATGAGCTGTGCTGGATAATCTGCAAACAGGAACTGAGCTAGAACAAGCCATTTATCGAATGTATCACAATGGACTGACAATGTATGATGATGACATTACTTATCGTCCAAATGATCCCGTAACCAGAGAAGAAGCTGCAAAACTAATTGGTCAACTATTCCAGACTCTACAATTTACTGCTCCTACTTCAGTATTTAATTGCTCTTTTCAGGATGCTGCTCTGTTCAATGACTCATTGGCTCAGCGGATCCAGAATGTTTGTTCTCGAGGTATATTTAGATGAGACCCAGCAACTAGCAAATATATGCCCCACGACAATCTCACAAAATGACAAATTCTAGCCGTACTCACCAGAATTCTAGAAGGTAAAACATCCAATGAAGACGCATCTCCTCGGTGGATCGAATATTACGTCAAGATGAAACAGCTTTCTATTACCAATGAAAATAATCTGCTCAATATCGATAAAAATCTTACCAGATGAGAGACGGCATTGCTTATCTATAGATTTAAAAATTTGATCGTAAATTCTGATGGGACAAATAATACGGAAAATATTTTAGCGAAACTCTGAGGAGATCTGTCAGCACTCATAAATCAAGCTTTGATCAATCGGAAACTCCAGAATCCTGATACTCAGCTTCCAAATGGGTCTGGTTCAGGTGCGAACTGATCTGGGGGACTGGATTTGGACTTAATCGCTGGAAATCAAGCTCTCGTCGATGATCCTGAGTTTAATGAAGCTATTAGATGGATGAATGATAAGCAAATCACAAATTATGCGACTCCTATGTCATATATGCCCTTTCAGACCGTAACTCGTGAACAGATGGCAAAAATGATTGCAGGTTTTGCGAAAGCAACTAGTCTCATGATCGTGAGAAACGAATGAAGTTGTAGCTTTTCTGATGTTGCCAAGGATTCAGAATTCCTATCTAGTATTTATGAAGTATGTACATATGGAGTGATGAACTGATCAAATGGTAAATTCAATCCAAAACAAACAGTAACAAAAGCTGAATTTATATCTATGATTATCCGCCTCGTCGAAGGAAATACAATCAACGAAAATGTAAATCCTCGATGGACAAATTATTATCAAAAAGCAATCGATCTGAGCATTATTTCAGCCCAAGATACCATCACTTTCACTTCACCCATAGTTAGATATGAGGTAGCTATCTTCTTTTATAGGCTCAAGACTAGGCTTACAATGTACAATAATCTCAACAATTCGCTACTTCCTGATGAAATCATAAAAACTATGGAAAATACCAGTCCTGACTGAGAAAATAATACTTCAGCTAAAGTCTTTATAGATGTATTAGCTCTCAATAATGTAGCATTTAAACAGTGATATATCGAACTTTTCGGTGATAGATATATTGTCAAAAAACTTATTACAAGTGCTTTTAATGTCGGAGATAATAGTTTCGTGCGATATGGTGAGCTGTATGATCTGAGTAGTGATATGAAGATATGAAATGTGACTTTCACCCTGACTAACTGAGTTTTTACAGAATGATCTCTGAGATTTAATGCTCCACTAAAGTCTTATCATCTCTCCAAAGACACTTCTACCACTACTCGATACTGGGCAAAAGCTATTTAATCTATCGCATTAGCTATGAAATCTCTATTTCCCATCTTCAAAAATAATCCTGAACTGGTATATCTCGATTCTGCTGCTTCGAGCCAAAAACCACAAATCGTTATTGACTGAGTGGCTGATTTTCTAGCCAATGATTATGCAAATATTCACAGATGACTCTACTCTCTGAGTGAAAGGTCAGAAAATCTATATCATCAGTCAAAAACTATGCTTTCAGATTTGATACACTGCAAGGAGTCAGAAATAATTTATTCTTACAATTCCACATATTGTTTCAATTTATTGGCTCAGGCACTGGTAAATGCCGATAGTAAATGAGAAAAAAAAATCTGACATGGAGACAAAGTTTTGGTCGGTATTCGAGAGCATCACTCAAATATCCTACCATGGCAGACTCTAGCTCAGACCTTCGGTTTTATAGTTGATTTCATAGGTATAGATGAGAACTATAATATCGATCGAGCAGATTTCGAGGCAAAATATGATGAAAGTGTAAAAGTCGTCTCAGTGTCGCATGTTTCCAATGTTACAGGACAGATTATGGATGTGAAAACTTTAAAATCAAAACTTCGTGATGATACTTTTTTCATTATCGACTGATCTCAGTCTGTGCCTCATTTCCCTGTAAATGTGCAGGAAATTGGCTGTGATGCTCTGATTATGACAGCTCATAAAATGTTTGCTCATACTTGACTCGGAATGCTATATCTGCAGCAGAAGCGAATTAAAGAGTTAAATCCTATGATTTTATGATGAGGGACTCCAAAAGATGTGTCTACTACTGATTTTTCTCTCCAATGAAATAGTGATAAACGAGAGGCAGGTACTCCAAATATAGTCGGCGCAGTTTCGCTACTGAAGGCTCTGGAATTTATTCAATCGATCGGTATGTGAGCTATTCGAGAGCATGAAAAAAGGCTGACAGCTCTACTTATCGAGTGATTTAGGGAGCATGAGGACTGGATCAGGGTATTTGGTTCGCTGGATAGAGTAGAAGAACGTGTTGGCGTTTTCTCTTTTGAAATCAAGGGGAAAAGTTTCAATAAAATAGGCGAATTTTTCGCTAATCATAATGTTTGTTTACGTTCTGGAGGGCACTGTGCATATCCTCTTCATAAATCTATAAATGCAAACGGGAGTGTCCGTGTATCTATATATCTCTACAATGACGAGCAGGATATTCAGAGTTTTTTTACTGTTTTGGATGAATTATGAGGATAGGTGTTGGTTTGGGTTATATCTTTTTGTTTAAACAATCCAAAACGTCATCTTTACTCGAAAAAACAATATCCTCTTGAAAAACAGCTTTCAAAAAGCGTATATTTTTTTCATTCAATTGAAAAAACTTTTAGTTTCTCTAAATTATTCCAATGATTCAAAGAGATTTTGAATTGTTGTTTAAATCTAGGAGAATAGTGTACTTGCATTAGTCTTTGAGTAAATCAGAAAGTAAATCTTTACCATTGGTAAATCATTTAGCTTTTAAAGCTTGTTTTGCATTTTCTTCTAATTCTCTGGCTTTCATATAATCTCTGATAAATTGGTATTCAGTGGGAGAAATGATTACGGCTTCCATCTTGTTGTTTGATAAAATAAACTTTGGTCAGTTTATCAAAGATTTAAAAATAGTTGAAGTGTTTTTTCTCAAATCTGTAATTGAGACAAGCTGTTCTGTGGACATTGTGAATAAATAAGTAATAAATTTATTATAAATATTGTACTTAAAAAAACTAAAAATCAAGTGTTTTTCAATTCGAAAATTTTTTTACAAAAAAAGCCCCAGTCACCTTTCGGTGACCAGGACTTTCAATTTCACTTTTTCGACTAGTACATGTAAACATATCTAAGCTCAGAAGAGTCATGAGCTTTACACTGAGAATTTGTTGACGTAGGTGGAGTACATTCATTATCTTGTCCAAGATCCACACTACTACATAATGTTAAAGTTGACATGTCGGAACCTCCTTTATCGTTTAGTGGAGGTGCAATAATATATCAACTACCTGTATTGGTACCTTCATCGCAAACTACTCGGTTAGATGAGCCTGGCATCTCTGTATGTGCCATAAGCATAAACCCATTTAATTTTGTGTTGTTTTTTGTCAATAATGCATACAAGAAATTTCAAACAACAATAGGTGCATCATCCGAATCTCTAGCTATTCCCCAAACTTCATTTGTAGTAGTTCTGTCAGCGGGCACATCAGTAACTATACCTTTTTCCTTTAGCTCTTTTGCAATATCTGCCGTAGATGCTACTCCACTTGCAGCTAAAGCTCCTTCTAACGTTCCATCTAACGCCTGTAAAGGGTAGTGTCCAGCTTGTAGTTGGTAGGCAGCGATAGCTGTACCAATAGTAGTCAACGCTGTCTGCCTAGCAGTGTCCCTCGCCATAGCCTGAGCACCCTGCAACCTTGGCAATAAAGCCGCAATAAGAATTCAAATAATAACGATCACGATTAGCATTTCTACTAATGTAAACGCTTTAAAGTTTGTTTTTTTCATAGAAAAAAATTAAAAAATAAAAAGAATGCCTTTGTATTACTGATGTAATTTTTTTTTACAAGAGGTTGTCTAGACTTGACATTGAAAAACAGATTTTTTATGTCTTTTTATATTGACTTTTGAGAGGTGTTTGCTGATGAGTTAATTTGATGCTGGTAGTGTGGAGGATTGCCGTTTTTATCCGAAAATGGGTGAGAAATTGAAGGAGATTATTGGGGTTGGTTCGAAGCTGGTTTATATCCCGGCGCCGCTGTGGGAGGGGGTGGAGGATAAGTTTTTTGATACGATTGTTAGTTGTTTTGGTGCGCTGGGTATTCGGTTCGATGAGGTTGTGCGCGTATTGCCGAATCAGAAGACGAGTATCGGAGAGGTCGACGAGAAAACGGTTTTCTTTTTGATGGGTGGTAGCCCGATTAACCAAATGGAGATTATTCAGAAAAATGACTTGAAAGAGATATTAAAGAGTCATCGGGGATTAGCGATTGGTTTTTTGTGCTGGGGCTATCAATTTATCGAGATATTCTATAATTACTACTGATTCTGATTTTTTGGAAAAGTCTAGCTATGTCGGTATTGGAAGGGTGGACGTGTCGGTAGAGCCGTGTTTTCACCTGGATAATAGTGATTTTACGAAGAATCGTATAGACGAATTGAAGGGTTTTGCGAAGCAGTATGGTACGAAGATTTATGCTATGAGCGATGACGCTTTTATAAATTGTGTGGGCGATGGTGTTGAACTGAATGGAAGTATTGAGATATTTGAAGCGGTTTAATGAGATGCTGGTGGCGTATATGAAAGCCCGTACAACAGTCTTTCTGAGTTGATAATTACTGGGGCTGTGATAAAGTCATAGGATGGATCAAGAGCTAGCGCTGGGGGTAATGTTGAGTGAGCAAACAGACAAATATCCTCACAGTATCTCCATCTCTACTTTTGGCTCAGAAATTATTTGCCTGTTTTACTAGAAAAAGACTAAAATGAAGAGATTTTTTTGATATTGTGTTTCTACTATGAATGACAAAAAAGCCTGATTATAATTACTTAAGTCAAAAGCTAGAAATCAATAATGCAATAAAATTACAACAATATTTAGAAAAAAAATCTAAATGAGTTAATTTTCCTACTCTCGGACGTGATGTCGCTCCGTTCCTTTTTGATCCAAATAATCAGTCTGTGGCTCTATTTCCACAGATTATCCAGCAGACAAAATGGGAGTAAATTAAGAAAATTGCACATAATTGCAAGTTTTTTTATCATAAAATTGCACATTTTCGCAAAATTGAAACTTGTAAATATTTTTATAGCTTGAGAATAATATGATAAATTAAAGTAAGAACTAAGAAATCATTAAAAGAAGCCAAAAATTGCTATTGACTTTTGTTAAAAAATGATTATACTAAAGTATTGAAAGCAGTCGCTCAGGCACGCCCCTCGGCGATTTTTTCGTACGTGACTATTGATTTTGTACGTGAATGTGAGTCAGTTTTCTTTTTCTACTTTTCTTTCCAATCGTTATTATTTGAATTCTTATTGCGGCTTTATTGCCAAGGTTGCAGGGTGCTCAGGCTATGGCGAGGGACACTGCTAGGCAGACAGCGTTGACTACTATTGGTACAGCTATCGCTGCCTACCAACTACAGAAGGGTACTTATCCACGAACGGGAACTGATACAGAGATTAGAGAGTATTGGACACAGCTTGCAACTAATAAAACTCAAAATGCGGCAGTTTTAGGAACAAATGAAATTGAGAAAACATTGAAGGATGCAGGTATTATTACAGAAGTTCCAAAAGACAGGAACCTTTCAAACTTTGTACAATGACTTGGAGAAGACTATGATGTTTCTATATTAAATGGTAATTTCGCTTATGCAGTAATGAAAAAAAATAGTAAAATCAATGGATGATTTATGCTTATGGCTGCGACAGAGATGCCAGGTTCTTCTAACCGAGTAGTGGTAGAAGATGCTGATGATTTAAGTGGTTGACTTATTATTCCAGCTACACAAGATTTATCAAATATGGTAACGTGTACTTCTTTAACATTAGATGCAAGTATGGATGCTGATGCTGATAGGATTGAATGAGATGGTGTGTGTAAGTATCAAAACTCTTCTGAACTTCGCTACATCTACATGTACTAGTCGACAACCCCTCTTCTGAGCCGAAGTGTCGGTTCTCTCTCCCATATCAGGGAGAAAATATGTGACTTTACGAAAGGCTCCTGCCTGCTGGTGGGGGCTTTTTTGTAAAAAAAATTAAACTTCAAGGCTCTCAGGGAGAAAATATGTGAAATTGAAAGCTCTAGTCTCCAAAAGACGACTTGAGTTTTTTGGTAAGTGAGAAAAGAAAGAAAATCTTTTTATTTTTTTCACCCTAATTCCCACATAAAGATAGCTGCACTCTGTCCAATATTTAGACTTTCTTTTTTTCATCTCATCGGAATCTGAACTATTTGATCAACTGCTGAGAGGGTATCTGGTATCACGCCTTCTACTTCATTTCAGAATATCACGGCAATATCTTGAGTTTCTGGTACAAACTCTCATAAATTAGCAGCATGAGTATCGAGCTCCGCGGCAATTACAGTCATTCAGATTTTTTTTGCTTCTTTTATTGCATCAGGAGTGAAATCAAACTGCTTCAGGTTTACAGTTTCCTCAGCTCCGAGGGAGGTTTTTTTGACTTTGGGATGATCCAGGGGCGAAGGTGTATAACCCACGATCCACACATTCCAGCCCAGTGCATCTGCCGTACGGACGACATTTCATACATTGTATGCCGAACGGATATTTTCGAGAATAACGACTTTCATATCTCACTTGAAATAATAGTTTAAAAGGGTATCTTAACGATATTTACTTCCGATTTCAATATAAATGTTAATCTTGATTTGCTGTGCTACTCATACTGAACTGAAAGTCATCAAAAATCAGATAAAAAAAGCTGACCTAAAAACCTCACTTTCGATAGACTATCTATGTACAGGCATTGGTAATCACGAAACGATTTTTGCACTGACTCGCAAATTATCGACCCTTCAAAGTTCCGAAATTCTCATCCTAAATATATGACTTTGCGGTTATCAATCGGATGAAACACCGCCTCCCATCGTCCAGATAGCGACTCTAGAGCATATTGATATTCGCAGAGAGCAGATTGTGCCGATTTTCCATAAATTTGCCACATTTGGTCATCTCGTATCCAGCGAAAAGCCAGTTTATTCTTTCGATAGAGATACTCAGCCTAGATACTTTGATATGGAGTGATATGGAGTAGTTTTAGTAGCTCAGAAGCTATGTCTACCTTGTCTACTTCTCAAAATTCCATTTGACAAAATTTGAAAAGAAACTGTAATATTTGATCGTGAATTAGCCTTGCAGAAGCTGGCAAATTCTTTTGATAGTGTCTATATCCTGTCAAACTTGCTGAATTTGGACAAAAAAACTAGATAATTTTATTGAAAACACTTGTGAAAGGAGGTTTTTTCTGTAAACTCAGATCAGATTTTTTTATTTTCTTATCATCCTCCTCCCCATGAAACAGTATGTAGACTCCAAAAAACTCTTTTGAATTCTGCTAAGTTCGGTCTTTTTTACCTTGTGAACGGTTAGTCTCGCTCAGAGTATATCTGTATCAGATACTGCCAGTTCTAGCACTTGAAAGCTGATCGAATCATTACAAGAGATTATTCCTTCACTAGAAATGATTGACTCTAGTAGCAGTAATCCTAATAGCAATCTCGGAGCATTCACTATTCAGTCTGGGGTAAAAGATGAGAATGCGACATTGATAGTTTCTGGGGTTATGCAGATTGGGGCTAATACTATAGACTCTGGCAATTTTATCGGATGATGAAGCGGAAATAAAGCTGAAATTCCAGCCACTTTCTCGACTATTGTGTGAGGAGTTAAAAATCGAGTTACCAGTTTTATTTCTCTGATCATGGGAGGACAGAGCAATGAAATTACTGGATCTGCTACAGGTTCATTTATTGGATGATGACTAGCCAATAAAATCACAAATTCAGCCTTTTCTGTGATAATGTGATGAAGCTGAAACTCTATATCTGATGGTAAAAATAACCTAATCTTGGGTATGGAAAATAATAAAATAATTGGATGATCCAATAATACCATAGTCTGAACCGAGACTACGATTTTAGGCTGAATTTCAGATACTTTCGTGTGGTCAGATTCAGCTTTTTCTCCTGCTTTTTCAGGCACTTTTTATATTAACTCTGCAAACTGACTAGGTATCAATACAAATAATCCAAATGCAAGCTTTGACTCAAATGGAGCTATAAAAATCTGATCATGAACTGAACTTTGCTCTTCAGACAATCAATGAGAGATTAAAGCTGTAAATATAATAGTAAACTCAGAAGAATTAACCTGTATCTGTGGATGTGATAGTAATGAGCGGCTCAATCTAACTATCGAAAATAAATGCAATACTGCCTGTGGTGAGGTTAGTTGCGATACTGAGATAACTCTAAATGAAGGCTGACTCTGAAACCATACTTATCAGCGACCTGAGACGCTTACAGCAGGCATCACCTTAATAGTAGATAACTGACCTTCACGAACTATAGGCACTCCTGCACACGGTAAATCTCTGTGTACAGCTACTTTCATCTGTACGGATGCGATGGACTGTTCATGCTCAAATTCAAATAGAAACAAAGTAGATGTATCTGAGGCCTGTGAAATTCAGTGTGATGAATGATATATTCAGGCTGGTAATCTCTGTGTCGAAAAAGAATCTACCATTAGTTATTGTCCAGTCGGTAATCCAAATCCGGCTCCATCTCAGAGTACAGTCGTATCGGTATCTACTCTGTTATGAACTACTGTGATCGCAGCTTGTGATCAGGGTTCTGAGCCTGCAGAGACGAGTGTATGTGCAGGAGGTAATCCAATTTATGTACCATTAAATACAGTGTTATTGGCACCTTCAGGTTCGAACATACCAAACGATCGATGTAATGCCGACCTTCCGACTAATTATCAGTTTTTTACTGCTCCAAATATAGGAGATTTAAGGGCAAAGTGGAACTGTTGAACTGAATTATGTCAGATGTTTACTACAGGTGCAATGTTAATTTTAAGCTGAGAAGTTGCCTTCGGATGAGAGGTCTGAAATACCAAAGCTTTCGAGCACATATCTAGTCTCAAATATCTCTGGCAGACAGGTACAGTTTGTCCCCCAAATACTGCTCCATACGAGACATTTTTTAATGACTGAGATACTCTTACAATTTCTGGCGAAAATGGAAACTACTATCTATGTGTAGAATTGATAGATGATGTCGCTGGTAATCTATATTTTAGGAGTCCTGAATATTTCGCACTGGACAATACACCACCCGCTTCAGCTTCTCTGCTGATAAATGGCTGAGCTTCTATCACATCTACCAGGACGGTTAATCTGACTCTATCTGCTGTCTGAGCTTCTGAAATGTGTATCTCAAATGACTGAAACTGTGTATCTCGAGAGCAGTACGCTACTACAAAAGCTCGATCATTATCAGATAATGATGGTACCAAGACAGTAACAGTAAAATTTAGAGATCTTGCAGGAAATGCGACCTCTCCTATCAGTCAAACAATAATACTAGATACGACCGCTCCGACTTCAGCTTTCATAGCTATCAACGGGTGAGTGAGTTATACTACATCTCCAGTTGTCAATCTTTCTTTGACAGCAGTTTGAGCGACTCAGATGTGTATCTCCAACACCACCACTTGCTGAGAAGCCAACCGAGAACCGTATGCTACTACCAAAAACAGTCGAAATCTGACTACAGATCAGGGTTCTAAAACTGTTTATGTTCAGTTTAAGGATGATGCAGGTAATTTATCTACCAAAGTTTCAGCCTCTATCATATATGACTCTATTCCTCCAGTCATAAGCTCTGTGACCAAAAATCCGACGACCACGACCTCTGGGACAGTCAATCTAACGATCAATGCTACTGACAATATTCAGCTCGCAGCTATCCCTTACTCATTTAATGAATGAGCGACATATCAGTCCTCTCCTTCCAAAACTTTTGATTCCAATCAACCTGTCTATATAACAGTAAAAGATAACGCATGAAATATGGCATCCACGAGTGAGTCAATCTCTAATATCAATTCAAATGTACCTACTGCCAGTATCTCATATAGTACTGCTCAATCTACTCGAACATCTGGAGATATTATAGCTACGATGCTAGTTAGCGAGGCACTTTCTGCCACTCCTATAGGATGGACTAAGGTTGGAGATCTCAGTTATATTAAAACTTATACAGCCAATCTCTCAGAGACTGTAGTTTTCGCAAATACTGCATGAACTCCTGGATCAGTAGCTGTAGCAGTAGCAAATATTGACAAGACTGCTCCTACCTGTGGAACATGGAGTCCAAGTGTAGATACAGCTTTCACTGCCTGAGCATTATTTACTCTCTGAGGTAATACTGATGCTGGGGGAGCATGATTAGTTGCGGTAGGTAGTACCTGTACTCCTTCTGCTAGTGGAAGTAGCTGTACCATTATCATCTCTGACAAAGCAGGAAATACCAAAATATGTACATCTCCCAAGGCTTCATGTGCGACTAATTACACCTTTAATGCAGGATACTGCTGAGCAGATACTAGGACTTATACTTGTACTGCCAAACCTGCAACAGCCATCTGGATCTGAGCTTCTAGTTTCCAGCAGACTCGAGATGGTGCGAATCGAGTTCCAGCCGCTTCTCGAGGATATGGAACTACAGCTACAAACTGTACTTTTGGATGTAGTGGTAGCTTGACTCGAAATGCAGGCAATTCATCCTGTGATGACTGTAGTGCATATACTATCACAAGCGACTGTCCTATCAACTGAACCTGTAGCTACTGTGCAAATGGAAAAAAGAAATTAGAAAGCTGTGATACTCATTATACTTCCAATTGAACCTCATGTATAGCTGATACACAACAATTTGAGTGTTCATGACTGCCAGCAAATGCAAAATGGACTGGCACGACTGGATTTATTCAGACACGAAATGGATCAGAATTTTATCCTCTTGTCTCTTCTCCAGTATACTGAGAAACATCTACCCCTTCATCATGTAATTATAGCTGTATCACCAATTATATTTTCAGCTGAGGTTCTTGTCAGCCAAATGGTCAGTCAGCTAACTGTGGAGGTACTATCCCTGATAATGCTCAGGCAAATGGGGCTAATACATTTATACAGACGCGAAATGGATCAAGTCGAATGCCTGCATCTAAAAATCGATGATACAATACTGCTGAATGCGGATATTCATGTAAAACAAATAATCATACAGAAAACTGAGGCACAACCTGTATCTCCAATACTAGAAGCTGTACAATAGCAAACTGAGTCGGTACACAGACACGAAATGGGTCATCTCGAAATACATGTACAGTAGTATCTTGTAATAGCACTTATCATCAGGTCTGAAATACCTGTATCTCCAATACCAAAATCTGTGAACCTTTGCCAGCTAATGCCTCTGCATGAACTCAGACACGAAATACTGCCTCTTCTAGCCGAGGTGCCTGCGTAATCACAGCCTGTAATACCACTTTTCATCTAGAATGAAATACCTGTATATCCAATACTAGACCTTGTAACAAAGACTGATGAACAGGAACCCAAACATGGAATGGCTCTCGATGAGAATGTGTAGTTTCTGCCTGTCCTGCTGGATACCATGTAGAAGGTGGTAACTGTGTGGCGAATAACTGTAATGCAAATAATAACTTTTCAGTAGGTGGAAACCAATATAATGTACCAGCCGTCAATCATAATAGTTATACGGACCAGACTATCACTCTGACAAATACACCATCACATGGCACGACGACTTGTACCACCAGATTTAGCTGTAGTCTAGGAGCTTTCACGCCATGAACTCCAAACTGTACCTTTACCTGTGGAGCATGATACGAGAAGAGCGGTAATAGCTGCGTAGAAAAATGATGCTGAGCAACGACTGAAGGCTCATATTCAGTTCCTGCTCTAGCTCACAATTGATCTACTACTGCGAATATCTGACCTATTGTCGGTACGCCTCTGAATGGATACAAAAATTGTTCTAGAACTTTTTCTTGTAATCTATGAACTCTAAGTATAGGCTCAGAAACCTGTACTAACTACTGTAATGTAAATTATAATTTAGTAGGATCAACCTGCGAAGCTGCTACTCAGAGTATATCATGTCCAGCATGATCCGTATGAAATGCATCACGAAATAATGGTTCTTCATATATACAGACACGAAACTGAACTACATGGTTACCAGTTATCAATTCTAGTACGTTTAGTTCTGGGAGTACAAATGGGGCATGTACACGGAAATGTGCTAGTAATTATTCATATAATTCATCCAGTAATAGCTGTGTACCTACGTCTAATATAGCATCCTGTCCAGCTATTCCATCATCATTTGTAGCAAATGGAGCAACATCTTATCAGCAGACTCGAGATACAACATATAATCAATATACACCGATATATGTAGCCTGATATAGTACTACAGCAGGTACCTGTAGATACAGCTGCGGATCGCTAACTTATAATGGTAGTAACTGTGTAGATTGTAGTGCTTACACTCTATTAACTTGTCCTAGTCTAGCCACTTGTAGCTCCTGTGTAAATGGATTCTATAAGATTACTTCCTGTCCGACAGGATATACCAGCAACTGAACCTCCTGTGTGCCAAATGGATGTCCTGATCAAGTTGTACCTATACAAGAATTCTGAACTACATATTCTTACGTTGTGCCAACATACTCACATGGATGAGGATGATCTCGTTCTGATACAAAGAATTGAACTCCAGCTAACGCCAGCACCACCTGTACTAGAGATTTTAGCTGTAATTTATGAGTACTTAGTTCATCTAATCCAGTATGTATCATGACATGTAACGGCTGATACAATATCCCTTGATGAGGATCTAGTGCTACATATAATGGAACTCAGACCTGTGAACCTAAAGTCAACGCAACATGTGGTACAGTCGGAAATAGTTATACAATGCCTACCACTAATCTATGTGCAAATTGAGCTACTCCTATAGTAAGTGGAACTTGACCTCGATCACGAACTTGTCCAGGTACTAACTGATGAAATCCTATATCTTGCAGTGTAGAGAAAAAAATAGATTGACAATGCTGAGGTTCTAACTGAGCAGGATTCTCCTCTAAACCCACCACTAATCTATGTGCAAATTGAGCCACTCCTACAGTAAGTGGAACTTGACCTCGATCACGAACTTGTCCAGGTACTAACTGATGAAATAATAGTCCTACATGTACTGCGACTGTCTCTCAAGACTGAGTTTGCTGAGATACTACTCCAAAAGAAACTAAGCCAACCACTAATTTATGTTCACAGTGAACTGCATCATCTGTCAGTGAGTCTTTACCATGGACATGGACGTGTACAGGTATAGGCTGATGATCTCCAGCGACCTGTGTGATGCAGAAAAAAATAAACTGATCATGTGGTACATCGAATGGATGAAATAGCTCATCTCAGCCATCTGGCACTGCAGCCTGTAATCCAGGAAATGCAACTAATGTCTCTTTTACAAACTGAAAATTTGGATGGATATGTGCTGGAGAGAACTGATGAAGTTCAGCAACTTGTTTCTCCTGTGCTACCAATTATACACCAAATTGATCTACCTGTGAAGCTAATACTCAGCAAGTAAGTTGCGGAACGGCTCCTGCTGGTGGTTCTCGGGTAAGCGGATACGATAAATTCACTCAGACGCGAAATGGAAGCGCTTGGACTCCAGCTTCTGTACCTGCACCTAGTACAAATGGTGCTAGTTGTAGATTCCAGTGTAATACAAATTATACACCAAATTGATCTACCTGTGCTGCGAATACACAGCAAGTAAGTTGTGGAACAGCACCAGTAAATGGTTCTCGGGTAAGCGGATATGATAAGTTCACTCAAACCTGGAATGGAAGTTCTTGGACTCCTGCTTCTGTACCTGCACCTAGTATAAATGGTGCTAGTTGTAGATTCCAGTGTAATACAAATTATACACCAAATTGATCTACCTGTGCTGCGAATACACAGCAAGTAAGTTGTGGAACAGCACCAGTAAATGGTTCTCGGGTAAGCGGATAT
>BNUE01000013.1 GCA_025997135.1 candidate division SR1 bacterium
TAATCAAAATAATGAAAAAGTTTTTCACAAAAAAATGGGTAAAAATAGTCTTGATTAGCCTATGAAGTATTATCGTGATTGGAGCAGGAGTTTGGTGTAGTATTGAATCAGTTATGTATCAAGAGAATAAATGTCTAAGAGTTGTTTTCAGGTTTTGATATAGTAAAGGACGATTTCTTACAAAAGATATTCCAGTAGAAGCAATTTATTGGTGTCTCACTGATGAGGAGATTCAAGATATGCTACAATGGCAAATGGAGTATGATGTTCAATTTTAAACTTAAAATATAAAATTTTACTGTGATTGAATAAGGCGGAAGTGAGATTGAGTAGTAAAAAAAGTGAAAAAGCATTTGCATTTTATAAAAAAACCATTACAATAGAGTCTATAAACACTATAAATTTATTTTAATAGATATTTTAGACCCTAATGGAAAAGTATTATCTTTTATTAAAAGAGTCATTAGAAGCGACTTTACCTCTAATATCTTCTGATTTTCAGAGAGATGTTTTTATGCAAATAGATCGAGATAGTAGATTGATTTGATTGATTGGCGAGAGAGGAGTCTGAAAAACGACTATGATGCTCCAAAAAATCCAAGAAAAATGATCAGGTTTTTATTTCTCTGCTGATAATCCAATTATTAAAGACACTGGGCTGTATTTATTTGCTCATTATCTGTATTTTGAGCTGAATTTGAGAGAAATCTATATTGATGAAGTGCATAAATATCCCGGTTGGACAGATGAAATCAAAAGCATTTATGACTCATTGCCTGAAATGAAAGTGGTATTTTCTGGCTCTAGCTCACTAGATTTGTTCAAATGAGTGCTAGATTTAGTGAGAAGAACTGATTTTTATATCATTCATCCTATGAATTATGCTGAATATCTGAGGTTTTTCCATAATATTCAAATTCCAAATTTTACATTAGATGAAATTATTAAAAATCATAAAAAAATAGCTTTAGAATACTGACTGAGGCACAAGGAAACTCTTTTCAAGGATTTTCTGCATAAATGACAATATCCATATACCAAAAATTCTAGTGTGAACTTTGTCTTTAAATTCCAGTCTTTATTTGATAAAACTATATTTGAGGATTTACCAATTTTTCTAAATTTACAAGCTACATCACTAGATAAACTCAAAAGATTGCTTTATTTTATAGCTAATTCTACGCCTAGCGAGCTGAGTTTCTCCAATTTAGCACAAAAAATCGGGATAGATAAGTCTGTCGTGGAAAATACACTTACTTTGTTAGCTAAAATCTGAATTATATCTCTTGTTCCAAAATTCTGAAATTTGAGTTATAGAGTCCGTAAAGAATATAAAATTTTCTTGGGGAATACCTGTCTTTACAATGCTTATAATTTAAATATTGATATTGGTATTTTGAGAGAGTGTTTTGTGGCATCTCAGCTAAAAAGAATAAAAAATGCTGAATTATTTTCACCGAAACAAGGCGATATCATAGTCCAAATTATAGATAAGATTTGACATTTTGAGGTTTGATGAAAAAGTAAAAAAGAGGAAAATTACGATAATCAAATTTTTGTAGTGAAAGATTGAATTACTGTGTCAGATAATAAAAGGGTAATCCCTATGTGGTTATTTTGACTTTTGAAAGTCTAACAATCTCGCTTCTCAACTAGCATATATATCAATCTAAATATTACCGCTTGAAATCAAGGAAAAAATAGGTATAAGAAGCTGATTTTAATTTCTTTTTAATATAAAATGTTAAAAATTTTAACTCGTATGTCTCGACTTATTTCTATTGCATTATGAATTGCAGTTTCTTGATTAGGTAGTTGACATTATATTCTATGAATTACCGTATTTATACTTGTAAAAGTACTTTTTCTCTCTGAAAAGTACCTGAAAGTGATGCTAGATCACATAGAAGATAAGAAACAGCAAGCTATAACTGCAAAAGATGAGTATAAAAAATCAGATTCTTTGGTTGTGTCAGATGAAATAAAGGAGGAAGAAAAACGAGAGTATGAAATAGATGATGAAGAAGAGGAAACTTATGAGAAAAAAGAGAAAAAATCTGGATATCAATGGTCATTTGCTCAGTCTATCAAAGAGTTTTTTTCTACTAATTTGTTGGCAAAGATTGGAGCAATTTTTGTGATATTATGAGTTGTATTTCTACTAAACCTAGTGTGGCAAAATGCTTTTGCACCAGTAATCAAAATTTTGGCTGGGTTTGCTGTTGGTTTAGCTATTTATATTTTTGGTATAATCTTACACAAAAAAGATTTCAAGTGAATCTGAGTAATTCTGATGGGAACTGGTATTTTAATAAATTATTTGGTGATACTATGAGGTAGATATTTACTTTGAATACAGGATAATGATTCTAGTGATTCTTTTAGTCCATTTTTATCTAGTTATTTAGCTCTTGCATTACTGATTATCAATACTATCTTTGGAGTGATAACTGCGTTGACACATCAAAGCAAAACGTTGCTTGTATTCTGATTTCTTTGTGCTTATTTGAATCCGTTTATGGTCAATTGAGGTCTGGAAACGCCGTATTTCTTGCTGTGATATAGTATGATTATTACAGTTGCGGCTTATGTGATAGGAATCAATAAAGGTTTGAATTGGTTTGTAAATGCTAGTTTAACTCTTGGAATATTGTTGGTTGTGATTTCACCATCTGGTACAGAAAGTCAATGGTTGATAAAATATATTGTGGCTGGAGTAATGGCTTTGGCATCTGGAATAGTTGCGATGAAAAATGAGAAATTAAACGCAATTTTGCCTTTGTGAATTGGCTATGTGGCGATGATGGTTTTGCTGATAATTTGATGAATAAATAAATTAAGTTTGAATGATTTTTATATTGTGATAGTCGCTGTATTACCAGTTATACTTTGATTATTCAGTTATTATGTTTCAAATAAAAAAGAAAAATCTGAATGATATTTGGTGTGAACAATTTGAATGGCTGTGATATTGTTTATGTCGGTATGAATGAATAATGTATTTGGACTATCAATACCTATCATTTCGTTGGTTACAATCTGACTTTTTGCTCTTATTTATGCACTTTATCCATTCTTTAATATAAATTTTTTGGTAAAACTAGATTCTAGGTTTGTGATCGCTTATGTAATTTGAACTTTGTGGATGGCGTCTGAAGTTTTCCAGTATGGGAATGTACATTTGACTAGTATGGATACTGGATTGGCGTTTTTGGTAGTTGCTATGTTTTTTGCTGTGATTACGTATGCGATGAGCTTTATCTGAAAGTGAAATTATGATCAACTGTTTAATAGCTTATATTTGGTAGGGATGACAGCTGTTTCTATGCTTACTATAGCAATTGCTTTGATATTTGTAGATTTTAATTGAGTCGTTGCCTTGATTTGGCTAGTTGAGTCTAGTCTTTTGCTCTTTTTATGAGCGAAACTAGATAAAAATAAGATAACTAATGCATGAATGCTCCTGCAAATGATTTGAATAGCAAAGTGATTTGAGTTTGCATCAAGTATGTCTCAGAATGATTATATGAGTTTGATACCAATGGGATTGATGTTGGTGCTTTTAATTTGAAATATTTTTTGGCTCAGTAAGACTAAATCTGAAAAATGAGTGTCTAAATCTCTGCTGGTGTTGCAGTTTATAGGAATGCTAATGGTTGGAACGATTTTTGCTGTGATATTGTCGTGGGGTGGATTTAGTTGAATTGATATTTTATGGATGTCAATTTATGTAGTGATGACTTGAGTTGTTTATAGTTTTGTTAAGTCTAGTTTATTAAAAATACTTTATTTGTGTGGCTTGTGTGGTCGGTTATTGGCTCATATTATAATGGGATTGGATAGTGGTTTTGGAGCTTTATGGACGATGCCAATTATAATGCAGTATTTAGCCAGCTTTTTATTCTTGTTTTTGGCTATTTGGTGGTATAAAAAGGATGAAAGTAAAACTATGAGTCATGCGATGAATACGATAGTTGTAATATATTTATTGACAATATTATCAATGTATATATACGGCATTATCCCTACTACCTTTGCAATAACTATTTTTTGGTGACTTATGGCAGTTGGCTTCTTGGTTTATGGAATATTTAGGGATAGTGTGACTTGGAGAACTTTTGGACTGTATATATTGATTCTAGCTATTGTAAAAATTGTGTGTTTTGATTTGCGATATGGACTCAATGATGCGTTGAGTCGCGTGATAATGTTTATTTCACTAGGTGGAATGCTGATTTTTGTGTCTATTTTGTATTCCAAAAAATATTGAAATAATCTGAAAGGTGAGTTTAATTTGGGTAATCTGTTTCATTAGATAGTCTTTGTTGTGACTTTTAAGTGCTTGAAATTTTATATCAGATTTGTATATTTTACTTTGTGATCTATTTAATTTTTAAATAATCAAAATAATGCCAAAAAAAGATGTAAAAGATAAAACTTCTAAACTAGATTTTTCGTCTCACTCACACTGATATCTTGTACAATTAGAATCCAAACTTGCACAGCAGGAAGAAATCACCAAAAAAGCACAACTGGATTATATCAATCTTAAAGCTGATTTTGACTTCCTTATGCGTCAGACCAAGGCAAAAGAGCAAACTTTAGAGCAGGATACTTTGATAAAAGTCGTGAAGAAACTACTGCCTTTCGTGGAAGATTTGAGGAAATCCCTCTTTCATTTGACCGACGAGCAGAAGGCTGACGGACTGGGAAAAGGTGTGCAGATGGTGTATGACAAGTTTCTTGGAGCTTTAGCTGAACTTGCGATTTTCCCTATTGACCAAATAAATGTAGATGTAGATCCACAGCTTCACGAGCCGATTTCGATGCTTCCGACAGAAGATAAAAAGCTGAAATGAAAGATTATTCAGATCTTCGATCAGGGTTTTGTTTTCAAAAAAGACGGCTTTCAGCAGGTTATTTTGCCGTCAAAAGTAGTCGTATGATGATAGCTAGTCTTGCGTGAGTAGGTATCAGTTTTCTTTATCTTTTCTTTTAAACTTTTATGAAATTTTTTACGACACTCGAGAATGGAAAACATTCGGTAAATATTTGGTTTTGCTTTTTTTGTGCATTGTTTATTTTCAATGTCTTGGTGATAGTCGGAGGGTTTGTGGCGAAAAATACTGATACTGGATTTGATTTTTTGCGTAAAGTGTCGTGATATTATGCAAAATATGATAAGTTTACGCTTATTGACTCGTATCTGGAGAGAGATTTTATCGATCCAGGTCAGCTGTCTGGTGCTCAAAATGCGATGCTGGATAATGCACTTAAGGCTTATGTCGCAGGTTTAGATGATCCTTATTCTAATTATCTGACAAAAGATGAGGCTCAGGAACTCAATAACATACTGCATGATCAGGTGTGAATTAGCGGAATCTGAGCAGTCGTCGAAAAAAAAGATACATACGTGCAGATTGATGAGGTTATCAAGAATTGACCAGCATATAAAGCTGGATTATTACCGCTGGATAGGATACTTTTTATAGAGACGGGGAGCACGATAGATCTGGATACAAGTGAGGCGGTGAGTAGAATTAGAGGACAAAAGGGGAGTTCAGTGCTTTTGACCATTCAGAGGATAGAAAAAGACTGAAATATGACTGGTTTTGAGGTGGAAATAGTGAGAGATAATATAGAGATTCCTTCAGTTATGACTGATATAATAGATATAAAAGGCAAAAAAATCTGACATTTTATGATCTCTAGTATATCAGATAGTACGACAAGCTTATTTCTGAAAGAATTTGTGGAAGTTGGACCACTGAGTGGTATGATTCTGGATCTTCGCTGAAATGGTGGATGATATCTGGAGGAAGCGATCAAATTTCTATGACATTTTCTGCCAAAGTGAAGTATAGTAGTAGCTACTGAATATCAGTGATATGAACCGATTGAATTTTCTTCAAAGGGTAGATGAGAATTAGCTTATTTGCCGAAAATTATTTTAGTGGATCAGCTGACTGCTTCCGCTGGGGAAATTATTGCTATCACATTACAGGAAAACTGAGTAAAAATAGTCGGGATGGATAGCTTCGGGAAGGGGACTATCCAAACTGTGCAAGAATTGCCAGACGGCTCTAGTCTGAAATATACTATTTGAAAATGGCTAAGCCCAGGTGGAACATGGGTAAATGGAACTGGAGTAATCCCTGATGAAATTGTCCAGCGAGATATGGATAAGTATATCAATGACTGAATAGATAATCAGCTGGAAAAAGCTGAAGAATTATTGGAGGATCAATTGTAATTGTAGGTATAAAAGACTGACTTTTATGCGGTTTTTGCACTTCTACTTTCTTTATCATCTCAAAAACTACCTTCTAAACCTAAAAAATCATCATAAAAAATAGTCATCATTCATTTTCAGCATAAATATCAGAAAAAAAGCTCTTGATTTTCGTAGTTAGTTTGTATATAATAAGTTCAGTTTTATTTTTCTTTTTATTTGTATGGAATTCACCAAAAAAGACCTCAATAAAACCCTTTGGGTGAGGCAGAGTGACCAGGAGAACCATAGATTGCGATACAAAGTAGACGCAACTGGGCTGACTCTAGGTAGATTGGCGGTAGATATTGCCAAAAAATTAGCAGGAAAGGACAAATCTTATTACTCTGATTTCTGGGATGCTGGAAGTTTTGTGATAGTGGAAAATGTGGATAAAATTGCCGTTACTGGCAAGAAACTCCACGATAAGGTTTACTATTCTTACAGTGGATACAAAGGAAACGTAAAGAGTATCACTCTGTGAGAATTACTAAAAAAGAACCCATCAAAAGCTCTTCGATTTGCTGTTCGCGGAATGTTGGCTAAAAACAAACTTCGCGATGCGAGGATGAAAAGGCTAAAAATGGAAAAAACTACAACTACAAAATATGATAATTTTACTCCATTACCCCTGTATAAATAATGGCAACACAAGAATACAATTACGCTATTGGGAGGAGAAAATCTACAACAGCAGTTGTAAAGCTCTATCCCAAGGGTAGCGGAACTTTCATCGTTAAAACTTCTAGCTGAAAAGAAGTCCCTCTGAAAGAATATTTCTGAGGAAATGATTATCTACTCAAAAATGCGATGTCTCCATTTGACGTGATCGCAACTGATGCCTTCAAGAAATTTGATGCTCATATTCGCATTGTCGGTGGGGGTATTTCAGGACAATCAGATGCTATTAAATTAGGATTTGCACGTGCATTGATAGATTGGAACTCAGATCTTAGACCTACACTCAAACCTTTTGGTCTACTAAAGAGAGATCCTAGGATCAAGGAGAGAAAAAAACCTGGTCTGAAGAAGGCGAGAAAGGCTCCGACTTGGTCAAAAAGGTAAGATCATATATCCTATTATCTATTTTTGTGCAGAAAAATATAACTTTCTCTTGACTTTTCGTAAAAAATGAGTATAATAAAGAATAGTTATTGTATTATGTAAAACATCACTTAGCAGTTTCGCCTGTAAAGTGGTGTTTTTTGTTTATACAGCAATGATAAACTGCTTAAAATTTGACAAATATAAAAAAATGTGTAAAATAAGGTATTTATTAATTTTTAATTTAATATGGACATAATCCTTTCCTGAATACAAGCCAGCTGAAAAGGCACACAATCTAGGTTACTTCTGGAGCATTTTGGCGAGAAGATGAAATACTGCGAGATGTGATGAATACTCAGATGACTGCAAACCACTGATAACCCTATCGGAAGCTACTTGAAAAATTTGACAGAAAGCTGACAGCTCGTCAAAGATGAGATTATCTCTGGACTGTGGTGAGTCTTTATGGAAACTGTGGCAGATGATGAAATGATTCTCTGAGATGGAATGCTACGTCAGATCTGACAAACTATCCAGATTACAGAGAAAATGCGAGATAAAGACAGACTTTTTAAGGTTATCCATCTAGAAATCCCAGATGAAGAGGTGATCAAGAGGATACAATCTAGACTATTATGCAAACAATGTCAGCGTTCTTTTTCTATTTTACAAGAGCCAACACTCAAAGTCTGATGAAAATGTCCAAATTGCTGATGAGAACTATATATTCGCCCAGATGATGCCGATATAAATGCAGTGAGAAATAGAATTCAGAATTTCTACAAGGGGACGACTCCCTCTCTGGAATGGCTTGCCCAGCAGTGAATTCTCATCCGCATAGACTGAATGCAAGATGAAAATAAAATATTTAATCAGATTTTATCTCTTATCTCTAAATAACAATGTCAGACAGACCACAAAATTACGTCGAAAAGCTAGAAAATCAAGCTTCTATCGAGGAAGTCGAAGTGAAAAAGACTCCTGAACAAAAAGTGAATGAGTTCAAAAGTTCAGATGAATACGATCCAATACTTGCTGAAGATAAAAATGCATTAAAAATGCAATCAGAAGTGTTTTCTGCAAATATTGAGACTCAAAAGATGATGGAATCACTCAATTCTCTAAATAAAACTAATCTCAAAATAGAGCGACCAAAACTAAAAAATCAGCTAGATAAAAATCCATCTCTCAGAAATTCTGTACTCAAAAGTATCGAAGATAACTACTCAAAATTGGAAAATAATGAAAACAAAATAATTCTGACTCAAATCTATGGACAGATAGAAATCGATAAATCTATTAGTGTCGATGGTATTGATTGAGTTCAAACACTTGCTATAAAATCCTTTTTAGAAGCCAAATATTCGAGAGATCCTAATATTATCACCCAGTCTTTTGCTAATATCAATCAACTAAAATCCAAAAACAAGGCCTTATGTGAAAAAATTACTACCAATTTATTACGTATTATCAAGGTTCAGCTTCGTCCTTCTGACCAGCAAATGTGGCTGAAATTTAGTGAAGACAATCTCCTAAATATTTATGCAATTCAGTTAATATGATACTTCCGACCTGATGAATATGCAGGAAGTCAGAATATTCTCATCGATGGAATAATGGGTAAGCAAACAAAAAGTATACAAAATATTATTTACCAGTTATTACCTGATTTGGCTAATTCCAAAAAATGAAAAAAAGATGATAAAGACGAAAAAAAGATGAAAAAAGATGAAAGAAATCCCAAAAACTTTGCAGACAAAAACTCTGCGGATGATCCAGAACCAAAATCTATAAAAGATACTTCTGTCAGAGATATTAGGTGAAATACTTCTTTACGTTCATTTTTACAGGAAAATAAAACTGAAGTCAAAAATAGAAATAAAATTCAGGCAATAGATACAGTAATAAATGAAATTAAAGATCGCCTGGATACTACGACTAGAGAACTTATCAATTTCTGAGAAGCTCTGAGCCGAAATCCTCAGAATAGTGACGACTTTTTTATCGACGATGATCAGATTATTATCAAATGAAAACTCCAATGAAATCCAATCGTTCCAATTGTTTTCAGATATGATATGAATACAGGTGTGGTGAAGACCAATGACACTCTGTATCAGCAAGATAATACTTTTTTAACATCTGGAGTAGTAGCAAATCAGTCTATTTTTTCTCTTCCTACCTTTGAAGAACTGCAAAAAGGCAAAAAAAAGGATGCAAAACGAGAAAAACTAAAACATGAAACTATAGATCCAGCATTTCCTTTCGAGAAACAGCTGGTGGAGTTAAATATAGAGAGAAATAGAGCTGCTCAGACACTTTTCGAAACTTTTGATATCAATACTCAGAAACTCTATACTGCCGATATATCTAGTGGGGTCTATCATCTCTTACAAATCCTCAATAATTCGCTGACAACTGCGGAAGATGCTAGAATTTTTAGAAAAAATATCCAAGATCTCAATAAAATGCTCGGAAAGCAAGAAATTCATACAGATCTGTCTCATTCTACTAAAAAATGAGATAATCATAGTCATGAAGAGTCAAATTTGTATTATAATAAAAATGCAGATGATATTCACCCAGTTTTACGCCAATTTTTCTCACAGGAAAAAAGAATAAACGACAAAAAACTATTATGAACCAAAGGAGATGAGAATAATGGTATTTATCAGTTTCTAAAAGGATTTACAACGAATATCGATATAAATGGTACCTATTTTTCTGACAATCAGAAATTAAATATAGCTCAGTTTCAGACTTACTTATCCAAGCTTCAGTCAGAAGATTTTCAGAGAAAACAAATCATCAAAAACGATAACTTTACCCACAAAGAGCAGTCAACAGCTGGTAATCGGTTAATTGAAAATCGACCTCCAGATGTTATGTAAGATATACTCTATTTTTTGTGAGGTACGGCAAAAATAATACTACAAATAACGGCCAAAGGCACTGCTAATAATACTCCAAAAAATCACATCAAAAGTCCTCAGAATAGCATCGAAACTAGCACCAGAAGCGGGCTTACTCAGAGTGTCTTGTTCATCACGAGTGGTACGAAAAATTTCTCTTCACACTGCTGAATTATGGTATACAGTATTATCACAGCGATCATTCAGGGCAATCAAAACAGTACTAAAGCGGAAATAGCCGCAGGTATCGCTCCGAGCCACGGTCCTAAATAAGGCAATATTTCAAAGATACCAGCTAACAATGCAAGGGTGCCTTTTTGTGGTAGATCAAAACCAATCCAATCTAATATCCATAGTCAAATAAATGTCGCAATTCAAATAACGAAACAGAGTAAAATCTGAGCTTTGAGCCGATTTGCTACTCATCCATATACTTCTTCAATTTTTTTAGCACTGTTTGCTTTTTTACGAAATAGATATTTCAAGTTTTTTTTGACATCAAGATGAGAAATAGAAAAGAAAATAGACATTGTCAGTAAAATCAATATTTTTCCCATTCCAGCAAATAGTCGTCAAACAATATTCATCGCATATCAGCTGAGAAGTTTTAGGTAAGAACTGGATATATTCATAATATTCCCCAAGTTATTGCTTACGGCTGCGATAACACTATTCGCATCAGTAGTCTCTATATAATTTAATAGTTCATTTGCTGCAAACTCTGGTAATCGAGAGATAGACTGCAGATAAGCTTCTAAACCTTCAGTCGCGATCGCTACCTGTATTTGCTGTCAATTTCCGATAATGATATTAAAAATTTCCGTTCCCCAGCTCATCAGAAATGGGAAGATTATTAGAAATCCCGAAAGTAAAAACAGAAATAAAATCAGATATGAAATTATGATACCAATGCTTCTATGACGTGTCAATCTCGAAAAAAATCAAATTATCCCCTCCATCGCTAGTGAAATAATATAAGCGGCAAGTAATAAATATAGATAATCTAAGGTATTCCACATCAGATATCAGATAAAAACAAAAGTCAGTCAAACTCCCCAAAAAATCACCATTTTATGAGAAAAAGACCTCTCTTCTTGTATTTCTTCGCTGATTTCCTTTTCTTTTTCTATCTCTACATGTTCAGTATGAGGAAAAGAGCGATTTCGCCAGTTAGAAATTCATTTTTTGAGTTGATCAGCTTTTTGTTTTATTTCTTTGATCATAAATTACTTTGTAACGAATTAAAAGCAGTTTGGAAGTCTAATATTCGTCATTGTCTGGTTATATCTCATAATCCTTCAAGCTTATTTTTATTCAAAACTATAAATATCTTCCAGTATCAGTTTCCAATCTGAGTTTTCGTAGCATCTGTATCACGTAAATAATTCATAACTAGCCTTTTGAGTTTATTTCTCTGAGTTGCACGTTTGGAATATTTGATACTAACGTGGAAAGAAATCTGATTTTTTTGTAAGTTTGGATACTGCCTGAGAAAGAAAAATCCAAATAATCAAGTACCAAAATACTGTCTTTTGCGAGTCAGGAAGCGGACATCTTTGGATCTGAGACGATAACAGTGGGCTAACATACCTATTTTCTAGTTAAATTATGGAGTTTTTCAAGTAGATTATATCAATTTATCGATATGTGCTTTAGTTTTTGCATAAAACTTTTTATAATCTAAATTACCTGCTGAGTCTGTAATGTCTTTCATGCGGAAAGTCAATCATTTGGCTTCATTAGGTGTGTTTTTCATATTAAAATCAAAGGTAATATAATTACTATCTGCAGAAGCATTTAAGTTAGAAATAGACTTAAATGATACTTTTCTGGCGTTAAATTTATTGAAAAAGGCTTGATAAAACTGATTTAATTGATCGAAATCTTTTCAATATAAGGTTTTAGCAGTTAATTGCTGCGTTTTTAGTATATTGATGGCTGTCTGATAGTTTGCAAGCATCTCTTTCTTTTCGGTATTGTTTTTTTGCTCGATTTTAAGTGTTTCATTTAAATCTTTTTTTACGTATGCTCGATATGCTTGCTTCCTCTCTGGTATTCGAGTAAAATTCTGTAAATCCATAAATTGCCTTATGTTATATAATTTTTTTACGGAATATCAGTTTTTGTCCAGTCATATAGTGATATATGGATTATTACCTGAATTTATGAAATATCAGTCTTTTGAAGTAAAGGCTTTCTGGCTATTTTCTATCATTAGGTCATATATTTTCTGAGGAAGAGGTTTGTCGTCTACATTTTCATCGATAAAAGGAACTTTTTCTGGCGATTCAGCTTTCTTTTTCTCATTTTTGTTATTTGGCTTTTCTGTGATAGATGGAGTAGTCTCTCAAGAATTTGACTCAGTTGCATTTCATCTCTGATATGTATAATAAGCCATATTATCTAGTTTTCCACCTTCACGCTGAAGCATTGACAGGATTACTTGCTTTTTTTCTTCATCGCTGAGAGTATACCACTCTTTATTGGTCATCGCAGTGTGTGTTCGTCTAGCTTTGCCATCCTTGGTATAAAAGATGTCTATCCCGCTGGAAGCGGCTGTATTGAACGCTTTCATCGTCATCTGTACAGGTTCTCATAAGAGTCTAGCTGTGAAAAGGTTTGGATTATCTGGAAAAACGTCTCACTGTACATAGTCCTCTCATCGCACTAGACCTAATGTTTTAGCGACATCAGTCGTCATAGCGGTTGGATTGTTGTTGCGTTCTGTTCTCATTTTGACAGTTCATGATTCAGTATGTTTTTTTACAGTATTTTGCTGTTCTGGAGATGTATTTGCTGTTGATTTATTATTTTGCAATCTTTTCCCCTCAGATTTATCTTTGGCAACTCCCTGATGATATTTTTTATGTTTCCAGAGATAATTTAGATACTCGGCATATTCATTACCTTTTTCGCTGATTTCTGGTGATATTTCTGCCATTTTTCATCGTCGTCAGTTGGAGAGCATCTGAGTATCTGTCCCTTTTTCTATATACTCTTTATCATCGAAATAAATACCAGAGCCTCAAATAGGAGCTCGAGTCTGAAGCATCAGAGCTGATATAGCAGTCCTATGAGAAAAAGGCTTCTCGGATTGTGGGGTTGAATCTTTTACAATATTCATAATACCATTAGTTGCGTATGCGGTCGCAAAGAGTCCTTTATAATCTCATTTACTAAAAGGTATCTGTATCCCATTTTGTGTGAAGTTAGGCAGAGCACAGTCTTTGAGATTTAATTCTACACCTGAAGAACTACCATCTTGTCTAGTATGACTTGTCATATATATTTTACCATCAATTTCATTAAAATGACATTTTGGCTTATTATCGCCTGGCATTTTATCATAAAATTCTATAAATCAGCTTTTTATTTTTTGTTGCTTTTCTGGAGACAGGGCTTTATATGCTGACAAATTTTCTAAACTGCCAAACATCATAATTTTTTCAGTTTTACGTTCATCTGAGTAATTCGCATCTAGATTTTCGACGAACATTCACTTTCTGTCCATCTCTTCCAATACACTTTCTCAGAAATCATCTCTAATAAGTCGATAATTTAGACCTGCGAGTTTTTTATCATCTACTTTTTTACCTTTTTTCTGACAGGATGTATTCACTATTTTTTTATTAGCTCCAATTCTCTGTACAATTTCATCTCCTGTCAGCTGTTTTTGTTTATCTGTTAATTTATCAGGATTTAAGCCGAATTTGGCAAAATAGTTTGTAAAAATCTGATCCATCTGCTTGGGAGTCGCATTCTGTGGAAATCGAGTATCGAATGTCTCGACTGGTAAATATCCATTTTTGAGCAATAATTGGCGATTTGATTCATGCCATGCTGCATATTGTGTTGGATTTCACTTTCGGTCTGTTTTAAACTTCAAAAATTGACCAACAGTGTAAGCTCACATTATACTACTAGCTCCAGCAGTTTCTTTGGATCGTGAGGTCTGCTCTGGAGAATCTCATTGAAATTTTTCTAGTTTCTGTAAGACCTCATCCAAACTAATTTTTCCACTAAAAACTTTAGAAACTAATGATGGTAAGCTCTCTCACATAAGAAAGTTGCTACCAAAACTGAGTACGCCCAGTCATAATAATGCTTTTTTTAGACTAAATTTACCATCTTTATCTTTGGATAGCTTATAAAAACCATAAATCAAACCTCAGAAAACTCATAAGGTGCCTAGAGCTGTCCAGTTGTTTTTCTGTTTCTGTGTCATATTTGGAGAGAGATCTAGACCTTTGTTTATAAGTCCAGGTACTCATCATCTTTTATAAGCCTTTTCTCGATCTTCTTCTACTCTTTTTTGTTCAGCGGGAGTTGCTTTTCTGGTTGTTCAGCTTTTGTCATAATATACATCTCCTATAATATATCATCATTCAACCTCTGTCCTAGCTTTTGTGGCTCATGGTATCTGCTCAGTATAAGGTTCCACTGTGCCGTTTCTAAAGCCTCTGATCGAAGTATCCAAGCTTCTATAATTTACTTCTGTAGTTAAATATGCGTTTTTTTCTATATCTGTCAAAACTGTGGTAGGATCTACTTTTTCGTGCTTGTGAATTACTCTATCACAATATTTAATTTGATCGTTAATTCATTTGATCAGCTTTTTTTTCTGTTCATTCATCTGTTTTTGTCTAACTTCATCTAGTTTTGCTGCTGAGAACCATCAGAATAGGTCAAAATCGTCAATTTCCTTTTTTTGCTGCTCAAACTTTGTCTTCATATCTTGCATTACCTGAATATATTCAGCAATATTTTTTACTTCTTTTCCTCACTGGGTTTTTAGGTATTCAACTTGTAGAGCAGGGGTTTGCTCAGGTTTGGTGGTTTTTAGTTTAGTTTTGGTTTCAGCTATTGTTTCGGCTTCTTCTTTGGTCTTATTTATCTGAGTTCAAGTAATGGCTTGTACTTCCAGTTCTTTTACCTCTTTTTGTGTATCGTTTACTGTGTTTTCAGCTTCAGGAGAATCTGGAAGTTTAGCGCCTTCCTGAGTAAATTCCTTATTTGTCTGATTTTTCAGTTTTTCTTTTTCGTCAGCCATTATAATATATATAATGATAAAATATAATCTAATTATAGCCAAAATTTTGCATCAAAACAAAAAAAAAAGTCAAGCTAGTGATATTCCTCTTGACTTTTTGAAAAAAATGAGTATAATAAAGAATAATTAATTGATCAGCAATACATTTGAAATCAGATATCCAGTACCGATAATGACTACTCAGATCAATACGTAAAGTATTGTTTTTTTGATTTTTTTGAACATTTCTGGATCTCCAGGTTTAGTAAGCATCTGAAAAGTCTGAAAGACAATCAAGGCAAGAACTATGAATGTCGTAAGACTCATTACTCGATTGATAATTCTATATAAGATTGGAATCGAACTCGTCTCAAAGATTGGCGTTCAGACATCACTCAGTGTCTGTGCATTGTTATTTAATACATTATCCTGCATACCATAAACTGCTTCTACCACTTCTTTGGCTGCTAATATTAACAAAATACCAATGACTGTCCGCATAATCATTCATGTTGCTTTTTTTCTGACTCCATCATCTTGTGAGGTTAAAAACTGGAAAACACGAGTTATCAATAGGAAAAATAATATTCCAACTACCAGATAAGATATTAAATTCATAAAATTCAGAATTATATTTTCATACAACTTATCTACCAAGAGAATTCAGTTGATACCTCATCACTGTGCCATACTAGCTCATATCACATCATTTACCAGAGCATTGGATAAAAAGCCTGCACTTACCATTATCAGGATTCATACTACTCAGAATATTACCAGTTGTAAACCTTCTTTTGTCTTGCCAGTATCACTGGAACTCATCATCTTGTACGCTCCGAAAAATGCGACAACCAAACCTAGAGAGATTATTATCGGTGCTAAAATTTTCATAATACTATTCACATACGTCCAAATAGCTCACTTGTCCAGTTGTTGAACAATATCTGCATTCACATGATCAGAAATTGCGTCTGTACTCTGTCATAGCTCTGTATCAAATCTTCATTCACTAGCTAAAACGGCAGGACTTAAAAAAGAAAATAAAAAGCTGAATATAAATCATAGACTAATTATAAACTTAATTTTCAATATTTTTTTGACAAATGTTTGCATTATGAAACACTAAAGAAGATAAATAATCCTCTTAAGTATATCGAAAATTAGAGTGAAATGCAAATTTTGAGACGTATTATTGTAGCTGACCTCTGCGGATAGATTGTCTCATCTCTTTTTCGATGGTTCTCTCTTTTATTATCTGTTTTTTTTCTATCTTTCTTTTTAGCTTTCAGACTCATATTTTGATCTTCAAAAAACCACCTCTGGCGATGAAAATTTCTAGTGCTAGAGCGGTTATACCTGGTTTATCGAGTCGAGATGCGAGTTTAGCCAGTTCACGTTTGGTGATGAGCAGCTTTCTTTTTCTTTTTGGCTGGTATCATGGGACGAGAATTGGTGAAGTCTTGGTATATAATGGAATATCTAGCCCGACAACCCATAATTCTCCTCATTGCAAAACTACAATCGCATCGCTGAGATTGATATGTCCAGATTTGATAGATTTCACCTCATGTCCTGCTAAAACAATGCCGACAGTCCACTCAGCCACTATCTCATAGTCGAAAAATGCTCTCTTATTTTTACTTATCATACTGTAATTTATAATAATTTTCTCTTGCATTACCAGTAATTTTATCTATCATTAGCCTGACTTTATTTTTATAACAAAATAAAATGCTGTTTGATTTCTTGGCATTTATAGACGAACTCAGAGAAAATGAAGACAAAAAAGAGATCGTAGAAAAATATGAATCTCTCATCTGACCTATCCAGTGAAATATCATTGACCAAGTATGGTATCGTGAATATTTGTCTAGATTTCCTAGTCATGAATATCTCACTCCCGAAGAATTTAGTGATGATTTCGATCGAGATATACTCCAAAAGCTGATTATAGCTTCTTTTTCCAATAGTTATACTCTGAGCAATAATGAAAAGAAAAGATGATTTGAACTATCTATTTGAGTCGAATCTGAGGAACAAACTATCGTCAAGACACTATCAGAACTATGGGCTTTTCAGATTTCTAGACTTTTTGAAATTTATATAGAAGAACAGATGAATCATCAGATATGGATTACAGAATGAGGCGACGACAAAGAAACAGTTTTGGCTGAGAGAGAGATGAAGATTAAGAGACGAAAATCAGTGTTAGACTCACTAAATATCACTCAGGAAGCACAAAAAGCACAAGTAGAGCAGGAAGCAAAATTGGACGATCTCATGGGACAGTTATAGTTTTTTATTATTCTAACCCTCTTTTTTCTGGAGGAAAAGAATTTAGATAAATTATCGCATCTATATCTTCGATTTCCCGCTGTTTACTGAAAGTATCCAAATCTGGTGATATATGGAGAGGAACGATATAAGATATAAAGTTTTTGCGGTATGTTTGATTGAAAATATCTATAAAATGGACGTTTTTCATAATCGGAGAGATGAGAAATACAGTCGTTCCCAGTATTTTCAGATCTGATAACCATTTACATAGCATATTGACGTAAAATTCCAAGGTCTGTATTACCAAATTTTTAGCTAAAACGTTTTTTTCGATTTCTTCCATATTTTTGTATCGATATTTAGAGATTCAGGCGTCCTTGTACATCTGCATCAAGGCATTTATTCCAAAGTTTATAGATTCTATAATCTGATATTGACCGTCATTTATTTGCAGGACCTGAGCCATAGAATCTTCGATATCCAATATGAGAAAATCGCGTAAATTTATATGTTTTTTGAGGTATTCGACTGTATAAAAATGTTTCGGAATCAGCTTTATTTTTTTCTGATTTCTAATATCGCCATAAACATCGTTAAAAGCTAAAATAGTAGCTCTATTGGCGTATATCAGAGTCAGAGTACAGTGAATTTCTCATTTTTTGCCGATAAGAAATTTCTGAGGGTTCCCATCTATGAATATATCATCAAATACTGAAAAAAGAAATACTTCCTTGGTTTGTTGGTTAGCTTCAAAAGTTTTTTGCAAGATAAGGGTCTGTATATCTTTTAGGGTAATAGGTATATCAACTTGCTTCTTGATCTCAAAATGGAAAAAATGAAAACGCTGATCATCGAGGAGAAAAACGTGCTGATATTTGGGATATTGTAAAGTTTGCTGGATGATGGATTCTAGAGATTCATAGAGAAAATACGACTGCAGTCAGAAGTCTTTTTGTTCTTTAATTCAGCGAAACTTAGAGTATTTCGCGTCGTATTGTTCTTGCCAGAGATAAAACATATTCTCCAGCTTATAAAAATCATTTCTATTTTCAAGATCATTAGTTCTCCTGTTTAATTATATTTTAGAAGTGAAACCAGCCTAGGCAAGCTCGGCTGAATAATCAGGACATTGCCCTGTTCCCCATTTTGTGGGAGAAAATAAATTGTTAATTATTGTATATAGTATAATCATCAACCTTAAAATAAACTTAAATATTATGTCTGGAAATTATCTTTCAAATCATTAAATTAACTCCTATGTATCTCGCACCTATCAAAAAACCTCAAAAACCAGCTACTTCGAAGCATATTTCGTCATTTTTTCGCCGTTTTAGTCTGATCGATCGCATTGCATCATCCAGGGAAAATCAGCTTATTTTTTTCTTTTTTCTGCTTTTTCTGCTAATTTTAGTGAGACTATTTCAGTTACAAGTTATTGATCATCCGAAGTATGACAACTTATTACTGCGTCAGCATACCAGAGTTACCTCTACAAAGGCTGAGAGATGAGATATCTATGCGATGGATAAGTCCTGACAACCTGTCAAATTGACAGAAAATATGACTCTGTATGACATTGCTATCGATCCGACAATGATTGGTGAAACAGAGAGCTGAAATTCGATGAAGCCACGCGTTATCCAGTTGCTTACTCCAGTCGTTTACAAGCATTTTTGCGAGTTATATGGGATGACAAAAGTCACGCCAGAGCAATGTATCCAGCATATCGAATCTTTCTCAAATCAGCAGTTATTGCCTAAACTTCCTCAGCTTTTCTATTACTGATCAGGTTTTCGTTCTCCAGAATATGATACATTCGATTTTGCAGCGTATGATGCACTAAAAGCTGAAGTAATATCATGATTTACTAGACAAAAAGCTGAGTCTCTTATTTCACAAAGGTTAGAAGAAAAGATACAAATCTGAATTAAGCCAAAAAATTATATGGGAATGTATACCAGTCAAGAATTGTTATCTGATTTGCTGGAACAAAAATTTAGTTTTATTGACATTTCATACGATTATTATATTTATGTCGTTCCGTCTAAATCATTGAATGCTAGTAGAGATAAGCGTTTATTGCAAAATTTTTTCAAACAATATGGGTATGTATTTACCAATGCAGAACTAGATAGACTATTTACTCAGCAGGTATACAAATACGTAAAACTATTCACATCTGCAAATCCACAGATAGCAAAAGAGATACAAGATCTAAAAATCCAATATTATTCAGAGAAATCTAAAACTAAAATTCCAGTTTTGCACTGAATTATCTTAGAATCGTATGTCACTAGATATTATCCACGTGAAAGTTTTATGGCAAATATTCTATGATATGTGGATAGGGCATGAGATGCTTATTTTGGTGTAGAAAAATATTTTGATGAAATCTTAAAATGAATTGATGGCGAGGTAAAATGACGTTCATCTTCGTTTGTAGGGACTGTCTGAGTAAATGATTTTGAAATAATCAATGCAAAAGACTGAGATGATGTATTCCTGACTATCGATGTATGAATCCAGAAAGAGATTGAGTCTATCGCACAGAAATATCTAAAAGATTTTAACGCTGATAGTATCAGTATTATGGTCTACAATCCATTATCATGACAGGTAAAAGCTATGGCACAGGCTCCGACATTCAATCCAAATAATTATAATGATGCGTATGAGCTGATTCCTCTCGGGGTAGAGTATTCACAGATTGTGGATGATCTGACTTATATAGATATGCCTGTGTATATTCTCAGTGGAAATTCTTATAAAATCGCTACTGTTTCACAGAGACAAGATGTCGGTTTGGCAAAATATATTCCAAAAAACGTATTTTGATCTCAAGTCTTTATGGATAGAAATATATCAGTTCCTTTCGAGCCAGGAAGTGTTTTTAAGGCGATAACAATGGCAATTGGGATGGATACAGATGAGATCAGGTGAACTGACTTTTATGATGATCCATGAGAAGTAAAAGTCTGAACCTTTACTATAAAAAATGCCTCTTCTATCTGCAAATGATACCATACTTTCTTAGAATGACTAATCAATTCTTGTAATGTTGGGATGATTAGAGTTGTTCAGAGAGTTGGGAAAGAAATTTTTTATAATTATCTGGAAAATTTTGGATTTTGAAAGATTACTTGAATCGAATTGGCAGAAGAGAAGCCCTGAACACTTGATAATCCAGTTACAGTGGCTATGTCCAGATTTCTCAATAACTCATTTTGACAGGGAATTCAGGTGACTCAGATTCAATTAGCTATGGCATATTCATCACTGATTAACTGATGAAAAATCATCAAGCCAACTATTCTTTCATATATCTGACAAAAGAAATCAGATACAGATGTTGTAGAAAAAATTATGCACGTACCTGAGGTATTATCTCAAATAATTAGATATTCAGTGAGTGAAAACCTTCGCTGGTCATTGCTTCAGGTAATGAATAATAATCCAGATTATGAATCTGCATCAGTTCCTGGTTATCGTCTAGGAGCTAAGTCTGGAACTGCTCAAATGTCATACAGATGAACTCCTCAGAGATGAAATGGACGAACTCAAGCTACATTTGTCTGAGTGGTTACAGTGGATAACCCTGAATATCTGGTACTAATATGGATTTCTCGTCCTAGAACTTCTCAATGGTGAGTCGCTACATCTGGACGTGTATTTAGAGAAGTTGCTAGATTTTTACTAGGATATTCGTTTATATAATAAAAAATTAAATAGTTGGGAAAAAAGTATGATTTCCTCTTGATTTTTCTGAAAAAAAGAGTATAATGAAGATATCTTAACCGAAGAAAGGAGGTTTCATCTAGCCAATGCTGTGATATAAATCCTCCCGAGGTCATCCGTTCAGAGTTTTTTCTCTTTTTTGTGATAGACCGCCTTTGGAGCGGCATTTTTTATTTCTTAGCCTGAATCGAATGGCAATTAGCAAAGATCAGAAAAAAAAGCTGATTGACCAATATGTCTCAGACCTAAATGCAGCGAAAAACGTTGTTATCGTCCAGCAAAACGCAGTTCCAGTAAATACTGCAGTAGCAGTTAGAAAGGAAGTTGTGGGATCTGATGGAAAGGTAAACGTAGTTCGTAAGAGGCTCTTTATGAGGGCTTTGGAGCAGGCAGGATACGAAACAGTTGGTATCGATCAGTTAGAGGGTCCGATTATTGCACTCTATGCAAATGGAGATGAATACGAACCTCTAAAAGCTGTTAACAAATTTGCAAAAGAGTTTGTAAAAGCTAAAGTTGACAGCTCATTCAAGTTTCTAGGAGCTTGGTATGACAAAAAATGGCAGGATGGAACTTATGTTACTGAATTGGCAAATGTGCCTTCTAGAGAAGAACTGCTTTCCAAACTTGCTTACCTCTTCAATTATCCACTGCAATCTTTCGCATGTGTGATCAATGAAGTCGCAAAAAAACAGACTGCTTAAATTTATTTCTTATTCTTATTAAACAATGGATTTGACTAAAGAACAAACACAAGTTCTCGACCTGATCGAAAAGATGTCAGCGATCGAACTAAATGGACTTGTAAAAGCTATCGAAGAGAAATTCGGTGTGTCAGCTGCTGCTATGGTAGTTGCTGGAGGTGCTGCTGCTGGTGGAGACGCTGGTGCTGCTGCTGGTTCAGACAATGTAAACATCGAGCTTACTGAGGCAGGATCTCAGAAAATCGCAGTGATCAAAGTCGTAAAAGAACTTCTCGGTATCGACTTAAAAGCCGCTAAAGACCTAGTCGAAGCTGCTCCAAAAATCGTAAAAGAGAACGTTAAAAGTGAAGAAGCAGAAGCTATCAAAGCAAAATTGACTGAGGCTGGAGCTACGGTTAGCTTTAAATAATTTTCAATCTCAAAAGATAAAAAGCTGAACTCTTAACTGAGTTTGGTTTTTTTAATATTTGGGCATAAACTTTATAGCTGTTTTTTTGATTATTTACTAGACTTTGACTATAATATGATTATATCAATTCAACAAACGATAATCAACCGTTGTATAGATCAATACATAAATAATACGGGGCTTGACTACAAATAATTTTATTTATTTTATCACTAAAAATGGAGAATATAACACATTTCACTGAGAATCATTGAGAATTATTGTCTTTTTGGAGAAATTATGCCATAGAAAAATCATCAAATTGATTATTCTATTGATATGATGAACGAAATACTCCTATTATTTATGATGAAAATAAATCAGCCTATTTTTGATTAGAAAATTGACACTGGGGAATGTTAGATCCCTATACCTATATGGTTGATTTTAAAAATTTTGAAGAATTTCAAAAAGTTTTTTCTTTAGAGATAATACAGTCATATTTGAAATATCAAGAAGAAATTAGAAAATGACGAGAAAAACTATCAGTAAAAAATTCTTCTAAAATTAATGAAGTTTTATCTGACGATTCTAATAAATTATAACCAATGGAAAACTTTAACAATTCTCAAAATCATGCCACTAATTATAAAAAGTATGATGAGAACATATATTACTATAAATGATGGTTTGCGGAAGAACCTATTATTTATAATGAAAAGTTAGGGACATATATGCTTTTTAATAAAAAATCGCAAAATTGGGAATATGTCTCAGAATATAATGATGATGTTGATAGGTCAAAACAAATATCCCAATTACAAGAAATTGAAAAAATCTTCACATCAGAAATGATGCACAAATATTGGGATAATTCACGATTACAAGATCGTAGAAATTATCGAAATGATCAAAGACAACAACATTTCAAGAAGCAACAAGAACAAAACCAGCAACAAAAATCTGACCAACAACTCCAGTCAGAAAATCTTAAATCCCAATTATAATCAGCTTTTTATCTTTTATTTACAAATAAAATGCCAGAAAAAATAGAAATACAAATCTGAACAATTCCAGATCACGGACACCTAAAACCAGAGGAGATCTCGCGAGATGATTATTTTATGGATATTGTGCGTGTCTTAGGCGAGAAAGCAACGTGTAATAGAGGGAAAAGCTGATGCGTGATTGCGAAAGATAATAGAATATTAGCGACAGCTTTTGTTACTTCTCCTCAGGGTAATCCAACTTGTGATGAAGTTTGACATCAAATGACTGGCTTCATACATACTGATTGACGTGAAACTCAGCACTGTATGCGTAATAATTGTGCTGAACAAGGTGCCATTGCCAATGCTTGTAAAAACTGAGTAAGTCTCGAATGAGCTACTCTTTATTGTACTATGACTCCATGTGCGGTTCGTCATTGTGCTCATCTTATCGTAGCCTGCTGAATAAAGAAGGTAGTATGTGATAAATGGTATCATGATGCTAGAGAAAGTGAAGAAATCTTTCAAAAAGCTGGTGTAGAACTGATATATTTACATACTGAGGTAGAGGAATACTAAGAAATTATATATTAAATAGTTTTGTCAAAATTAACTTGACAATATTTAATGTCAATTTTTTCCTTTTTTGAATTGATATTAAATTAACTTTACACTTGATTTGTGGATATACTTTCAGTATACATATATTGACTTTTTTAAGGTGTAGAATATTTAATCAATGAAAAAAATTATAGAAAAAGTCTGAACTCTCAGCAGGAAAAAAAAACTGATTATTATCTGAGGTATTGTCCTGATCATAGCAGGTGGGCGATGGATGTTTCAGCATTTTTTTTCTGATTCTTCTGTCTGAGATGGTGATGCTTATCTCTCAAATGATATGGAAGTGATGAGTGGAGATATAGTAAACTCTCTAAATATGGACTGAAGAGCAAAATTTTCTAGTACTCAAAAATTAACATTTCCAAATTCTGGTAGGATAACAGCGGTTTTCAAGAAAGTTGGTGATTTAGTAGAGGAGTGAGAGATTATTGCACAGATGGATACTTTTGAAATTGATAGTGAGCTAGAACAAGCCAAAATTGCACTTCAAAATGAATATGATGCATTGGAAAAAGCTGGAGATCCGACCAAAAGAGAACTAGAAATTCTGACAGCAGACAAAAAATATCAGGCACTGCTTTATGAGCAGAAAAACGCTGATATTTTACTCAAATTAGCGATTCAGGCTATAGAAAATGAATATGTGAATAAAAAGAATGACTATGCTCAGTTAGTTTCTGATTATGAAAAAAAACAAAAAGAGTATGACTCAGCTCTTAAAACGTATCAGGAAATAGTATCTCTAGACAAGTGAAATGCTATATTAAATTCTGATGAGATATTGAAAGAAAAGGTTGTGGATCTAAGATATGTGGCAGATGAAATTATAAAAGAGCTGGATAAACTAGATAAAGTTATGGGCTATTCTTCGAAATATTACTATTCAAAGTCGCCTGATGAGATTTATATTTGAGCAAGAGATCAGTCGACTAAAAATCTAGTAGAAAAGTTATTTTTAGAAGTTTTAGATCAAACTACTGAGATCTTTGACTGGGCGAATAAAATTCAGATTTCTTCTTTTAGTGAAGTTCAGTTGAAATCTACACTTATCCAGCAGTACGAAAAGATTAAAGAGTTAGCAGACAAAAAAACTGAACTTAGTATCGCAGTCGACAAAATGTTCGAAGCTAGCGTTGATACTGAAGGATCTACTCGATCATCTATCACTATATCAAATGGGAGAACCTTGAAAACAGAAGCAAACACTACTATTGATGAGATATTAGGATTGAAAACACCAGAAACTATCTGAGATAAGAGAAAACAAGAACTTACAGATCTAAAAATAGCACTTGATAAGCAGAAACAAGAAATGGATAAGCTAAAAATTGAATATGATCAGCTAGATACTGATAAACTCAAAAAAACATCCGATGCAAAGCTAGATTATCAGATGAAAGATTTAGAAGTGAAAATCGCAAAAATTGAACTTGATGATCTAAAAAAAGGAGATAATGAACAAGTAAAACTAATTCAGAACAATATCAAACAACAGAAAAATCAGATAGAAACTATCATGAAAAAATATGATGCCTATACTTTAAAAGCTAATTTTGATGGAGTAATTACTAAGATAAATATGCAACGCTGAGAT
>BNUE01000014.1 GCA_025997135.1 candidate division SR1 bacterium
TGCAGTCGGTATCTGTCTTTGCGGCTGAACATCTGAATATATTGAGGGTGTATGATGTGTCTGAATTGACTTCTTGAAATTTGAGCTGTCAGTTTGTGCCATCGGTTAACTGGGTAAAGGAATCGAAAAAAGTAGGTAAAAGCTGTATGCCAATCTCAGGAATATAAATCCCAGCGACTTCACTGGATGAAATGTTAGTGTTTTCACCTGTGGTTTCTTCAGTTTTTTCTAATCATGTGATATTATAAACTTCAATAATTGGGCTTTTTTGGTAAAACTTGTCTACTTTTCATCTGATGAGCACTAGACCTGAGTAATTATTGAGAGCGACAACACTAGATTTGATCGCATAGATATTGCCATCATTGGCAGTGAGAGTATGAGTATTGGTAATATTATCACCATTTGCCTGTATAATTCATTGTAGAGATATTTCTTGTCAGAGAGAGAGGTTGGAAGCAGTGATTTGTCAGTTATCATCTGGAAGAACTGGAGCTTTTGCTTTGAAATAAATGAAAGTAATGATAGCTAGGATAACTATCAGTAGAATAATTCGAATTCAGGCTCACGATCAGCTTTTTTTCTTGTTTGTATGAGATGAGGTGCTAATGGTTTTCCTCTGGAAGTAATCATTTGTGGCAGGATATGAGGTAGTCATAGGGAAAGTATAAGAAATAATAAAAATACCTCTCTATGATAGGAAAAAAAAAGTAGTTTGCAAGAAAAAAAATTGAAATTTAAATCAGTTTGGAAGGGTAGTTCTGATTGATTATTATGAGAGGTGCAGCAAAAAAACTACGATCTTGGGCTGCATTACAGTTTGTACCATCGGTAGATTTGTTTCTATTTGTACAGGTTCGAGTAAAAATCTCTTTCAATTCTATCTGAGAAGTTGTAATTCAATTTAATCATAATTTGCTTAACTGAGATTCTCTAGCAGTAATGACGCTTGTGTCAGCTTCAATTGTATTTAGTGAGGTGAATTTCCCGTGGATGAAAAGCTTGTGAGGGATGGTATATCAGTCGAAACCTGATCAGATGATGACACCATTGATGATGAAATTTCATTTGAGTATCTCTCAACTGGAAACTCCAGCAGTTGGACTATATAATCATAAAGCATCAAAAGACTTGAGGCTTCCTGTACTTCGCTCTTGCTTTAGGATTAGCTTTCATCAGTCAATAAATAGGTCTACTGGCTGCTGGTCAGCTTTTTGTAGATAAGAATATGGCACGATGACATCATGATCTTTTACGATTAGAGTTTGTCCTTCGTACTCTGATAGATATATTTCACCATTTGCTCGAGATTCATTGATACAAGTTACTTTGTCGGTACGAGATGTTTTATTTCGTTGATCTCCACGACATAATGTCTCTGATGCTCTCTTGGCGGCATTTGTGAGAGATGATTGATTAACTTTTACAGTAGCAAATAGCTGAGATCTAGCGTCTTTTGATGGATCAGAGCCATAAATATTCCCAATGATTCATAAAATTTTAATCCATCGACTCTCTCTCTGGAGCATTCATACATCACATTGGACTTTGTCTGTCAAGATTCAGGTTCATATTACTGGTTCTGCAGTTCGAGTTAGGCTATTATTGTTTCCTGTTATGACTTTGTTGACTCCATCATTAAAAGCAGATATTACTGTCTCGATATCACCAGTATCGATAGGTCTACAGCCGACAAATCAGATACCACCAGCTATCACATCATATATCATCCCTGCAAAATACTGAATATTATCAAAATCCTCTATCATCACAAAAGTATTAGCAAAAGGTGAGGCTGGGATAGGATTATTAACCCCTCCTACTATATGTGTTCCAGTGTACTGTAGTCATGCAATCATATTGTGTGTAACGGTCGTTCATGAGGTGTATTCATGTTCAATGTATCCTAGAATAGCTGTTTCTCCATCTGGATTTGGATTTGTCCATCATGTACATTCTGTGTATAAACCTCAGTCGGTAGTTAAAGTTGTTGAGCTTATATTTTCTAAAGGCCATATAACTTCTCCTCTCCCCTGATTATAATATAAACCATTTATTTGACCTTCGCAATCAACACTTTCTCCAGCATTTGTAATCGTCTCTGAAACTGACTCTGGAGTACTGAGAAATAAGGCTCATGGGAAATGATTACCTCATACCATAAATGAAACTGGAGATAAAGTTTCTTCTGGGATGTCTGCTCAGACGTTAAAAATCAATATAGCAGCCGAACTGACTGAATAAAAAGCCACTAAACTCATCAATCCTAGAAATGGTTTGTAGATACGCATATATCGTAAGGATCATAAAATAAAATAATCCCCTAGAGTATACGGAATTTCCTAAATATTGTCAACTTTGATTGAAAAAAAAGTCTGGACTTATGAAGAAAAATTATTATAATGGAAAAATATATTAAGCTCCCCTAGTTCAATGGATAGAATAGGCCCGTCCTAAGGGTTAGATGCTGGTTCGATTCCGGCGGGGAGTAAGCTAAAAAAACAAATGACGATCGCATATACTCTTATTATCATAGTTCTCGGCTTGCTTTTCGGATCTTTCGGATCTGTGATTTTTTTTAGATTAAATGAATTGCCGACCTGGAAAGTGATGAAGTGATTCCTATTTGGACGCTCGGAATGCCAGCATTGTCAACATACTCTCCAGCGATATGATTTATTTCCGATTTTTTCTTTTGTATCGACTGGGTGAAAATGTAGATACTGCAAAAAGAAGCTTTCATGGCGGTATCCTGGCTTAGAAATTGGAACTGTACTGTGCTTTCTCTGAGTATATATGATGATGGGCGAGATTAGCGTGATGAGTTGTCTGATTTCTATACTGGTTTGGCTGATTTTTCTCAATATGATGCGAGATTTCTATAGATATGAACTGCATACTACTGCTAGTATCTGAGCCTGAATACTAGTAATCATACTGAATGTGATCTGAAAGACTGATTTTTTTTATTTTTGGGAAAATGTAGGAGTAGTAGTTGGAGTATTTGCTCTGATTTATCTGATGGGACGCTGGATTATATGGATAAAATATCGTCAGAGATGAGAATGATTTGGGTTTGGAGATGTGATATTTTCAGCTATCATAGGCGGAATCTTTCCTCTGATGTTTCATAATCTGTTTTTACTGGATATTTTGCAGATTTTGTGTGTGTTTGTGATAGTATCGTGTATTTCGGGGATTATTATGCGATTTGTGATGAATTTGTGCCAAAAAGAAAAAAAAGCTGATTTTAAACTCATTCCGTTCGTGCCTGCGATGAGTTTTGGACTTTTAGTAGTTCTGCTCTCCAAAAACTTTCTCTTGACTTTTTTGCATTTTGGGGTATACTAGAGGATTTGATATACCATTTTGTATTTTAAAGTGGACAAATCCCAATTACAAATTCTCATTTTATCATCATTTTATCTGTTTGAGTAGAGTGGATCAGTTTTTCTAGCTCATCTAAATTACCTGTCCGATACTGCTCAAATATCTTGCTAATCTCTCTGGCAATGCTAATTTTACCAGAAAAAGAAAGCTGTTTGAGTTCTGTGATTAGCTTTTCAATCCTATGTACTGATTCATAAAAAAAGGTGGGAGTCTGGTTGTTTATTATTTTTTTTAGTGCCGTTTGTCTGCCCTTTTTCTGTGGTAAAAAGCCTAGAAATGTAAAAATAGTCGTATCAAATCAAGCTCAAACTATCGCTGGAACTAGAGCATTTGCACCTGGTAAAATAGAGTATGGAAGGTTGTGGTCGTTGCAAAGCTGGATGAGTGATTTTCAAGGATCGCTGAGTCATGGAGTACCTGCCTCTGATACCATCGCTACATCATTGGTAGAGATCAGATTTTTATAATGATTTAATTTTCATCTGTCTGTAAAACTCGTAAGTGAATAAAATTCCTTGTCTGAATAGTCAATTTCATACATTGAGAGTAATTTTCTCGCTGTCCTAGTGTCTTCACACAAAAAATATTTAATTTCGCCAAAAAGCTGGATCGCACGTAGGGTAATGTCTTGTTTGTTTCAGATGGGAGTAGGTATAAAATATAACATATTATCTATTGCTATTTGGATAAAATAATTTCTCTCAAGACAAACCAGCCTCGGCAAGCTTGGCTGAAATATCGGGGCTTCCCGACTATCGAGACTGCCGTCCGTTTCACGAGACCAAGTCGCTTGTCGCCCCGCACCCCATATTTTTTCCAGATTGTTAACTTTTATATTGAATCAGATGTTAGATAACAACTGAATTTTAATCGATTTTTTAAATTCCTCTTGACTTTTTGTAAAAAATGAGTATAATGAAGGATAAATGTAAAATTAAATAAAAGGTTCAAAATGAATGCTGAAATAGAAGCAGAACTAAGATCGTTGCCATCACATTCTTTTATGGGACAGCGATCGATTATCCGTGATGGGATAAAAAGAATTATTGAAGAGTCTAATAAAGCTGACGAATATTATATTTATCGTTATGCTATTGCGTATTCTTCACGAAATCCTACAAACACAAGTTATGACTGGGTAGACTGTCTAGAGTACACAGTCAACAAATTAAAAAACATGCATACAATTGAAGGAAAAATCGATCTTTGTTTGGATGTGTTTTATAAATTGAGAGCTGGGTATTACAAGGACACTACACTTTCATGTGGCGTAGTGGATGAAAAACTGAAGGTCATCGATAGCTTCTATACTGAGCTTCGTAAAGAGTCGTCAGCTTTAGCATATCTCTTCTCGTTATTGCAGTATTCGATCGATAAGGGATTGAGCAGTGAATATAACACTGCGTCTGCTCACTGGGCAGATTAAATTATTATCCGTATGTTTAGGGTTTTCTCTAGATGTACGGATTTTTTTATAAATCTCTTTATTTTTGTGAGTATTTTAGTATAGATATTATGATGTTTTACATAAATTATGATAAAAATGCAGAAATATTTGAAATATTTAGCTGAATTGATAGCTGATAAACTGGGTAAATCTGTACCAGAGATTGAATCTCAAATAACTCTCGCTCCTGAAAATATCCAGTGAGATTTAGCTTTTCCGTGTTTTAAATTCGCGAAAGAAAGGTCTGAAAATCCAGTACAATTTGCACAGAGTCTGGTGGCACAACTGCAGGGAATAGATCAGAGTTTTTTTACTGATTTTGTACAGGTATGACCGTATGTAAATGCAATTTTAGACGTAAATAAGTTTGCGGATGATGTACTAGGAGAAATAAGAAAAAAGAAAGCTGACTATGGGGTGGGTGATGCTACTGATAGGGAAATTATCGTGGAATGACGACAGCCAAATACTCACAAGGCAGTACATATCTGACATATTAGGAATATTTTGGTGAGTGAAAGTGTGAGTAGAATACTAAAATTTGCTGGAAATAAAGTGGTGAAATGCTGTTATCCAGGTGATATTTGAGCTCATGTGGCGAAATGGCTCTGGTATTATACCAATTTTTATGATGATAAATGACAGTTTCCGAGGGATAATTTTACCCGTCGAGTATGACAACTCTATACTTTGGCTACAAAAACAGTAGACGAAAATCCTGACATCTATAAAACACAGATTGAAACTCTACAAAAACAGCTCGAAGACTGAGATCCCGTGTTATACAAGCTACGAGAAGAGACTAGAAAGCTGTGTCTAGATGATATGAAAAAGATATTTGCTGAGCTTGGAAGCTGAGATATTGACAAATGGTATTTTGAGAGTGAAGTTGAAAAGCCAGGTATTGAGATAGTAAAAAATATGTTGGCTGAATGAAAGGCTCAGATCTCACAAGGTGCAGTGGCTATCGATCTAGAGGAGCGAAATTTGGGGCGATTTTTATTGCTGAAATCTACAGGTGCATCACTGTATTCTACAAAAGATATTGCACTTGCATTCAAAAAACGTGAAGATTATCCTGATTATGATATATCACTGTATGTCGTCTGAAGCGAGCAAGAACATCATTTTCAGCAACTTTTCAAGACTCTCGAAATTATAGGGTTTGATTATCAGCAGTTGCGTCATTTATCTTACTGATTGATAGATTTAAAAAGTGGAAAGATGAGTTCTCGTGATGGAAATATTATACTATATGAAGATTTCCGTGATCAGCTGCTCGAGCAGGCAAAAGCTCTGATGGAAGGCAGAAATATCCCTGATGAAGAAAAACTTTTGATAGCGAGAAAAGTGGCATTTAGTGCGATGAAATTTGCTATTCTCCTGCAGGATAGTGAAAAAAGGATGACATTTGATGAAACTCAGGCACTATCTTTCGAGGGTGAGACCTGACCATATCTGCAGTACACTGTCGCTAGGATTAATTCTATTATGAGAAAGATAAGTGATTCGTTATTATTTACACTGGATTCTGTCCGTCAAGACGAGATTCCGCTTTGCGAGAACCAAGCCAAGTCACTTCGTTGAGAATGACTAAACGAGAAAGATGATATAGCTATCCTCGTCCATCTAGCCCAGTTTCCAGAAATAGTGCAGAAATCTGCCGTGAGTTATAAACCGAACTATGTCGCTAGATATTGTCTGGACTTAGCTCAGCTTTTTAATTCTTATTATCAAAAACATAAAATAATAGATGAAACAAATATCCAGCTAACAAATCAGCGTTTGGGCTTGATCCAGGCGATTAAACAGGTGCTGGTGAATGGGTTTGATCTGCTGGGAATCGAAGAAATAGAAAATATGTAATTTTTTATCTAAATATTTAGTATAAAATGTCTAAATTAGTAAAACATGGGCTTGTTTTGGTAGTTATCATCTGACTTATCGTATGAGGTTTCTGGATGATGAGAAGTTATACGTCATATGAGGAATGTATAAAAGTGATGGTCTCAGAATTTAGCATAAATGAGCAAAAAGCTGAGACAATTTGTCAGGAAACGCTGTCTACGCCAGCATTACTTTTGAAAGTTTATCAATTATTAAAATAACTGAAACTTATGACTACAATATCTCGCTGATTGATATTTGATTCGGTTTTCGATCCATATAAATGAGTTCTCGCTTACGTAAAAATAGTAGAGGGCAGTTTTAGATCTGGTGAAAAAGTGGATTTAATTCACTCAAAGACAAGCTTCGTATCGACAGAAGTTGGGCATTTTGACCCTGAATATGTCGCAGATAAAGAATTGAGCGAATGACAAATTGGATATATTACTACTGGACAGAAATCAGTGCGTGATGTACAAATCTGAGATACGATAATAACTGGAATTTGACTTTCAAAAGGTGAAGACTTGCAAAAGTACATTATTCCATGATTTAAAAAAGTGACTCCATACGTGTATGCTGGAGTGTATCCGATCGATTCGACTGAATACGACAAACTCAAAGATTCACTGGAAAAATTATCATTGAATGATTCTGCTATCGAGTATGAAATAGAAGATTCTGGGGCATTGGGACTATGATTTAGATGCGGGTTTCTGTGAATGCTACATATGGATATTATCAAAGAACGCCTGCGAAGGGAATATAAACTGGACACGATTTTTACTATTCCGACTGTGGTATATCTAGTAAAATCCAAAAATTTATCAATTCAGCAGATCAAAACTGGAAATAATATAAAGAGTCTGATAATATCAGGACTGTATGATACTATTCTAAGACAGGAGAATTTTCAACTCTCGGCAGAACAAAAACTATTTCTCGAGCAGAGTGGCTGAATTTTTGGGACAATGCTGGAAAAGGCTGAATATAGGGAATTAGTAGAGATTCTAAAGCCACGAATTGTCGTCAAATCATGAACAGAGATGATAGAACAGGGGATGATAGATAAAATTCAAGAACCTATTGCAGAGGTCGAGATAGTATGACCAAAAGAATTTGCCTGAAACATTATGGCTCTCGCTCAAGAGTATAGGTGAAATCTGAAATCTATGGAATATCTGGACGAAGAACGTGTGGTGTGGCACTATAGTTTGCCAATGTGAGAGATTATTATCGATTTTTATGATAGACTGAAATCTGCGACAAAGGGTTATGCAACTATGAATTATGATTTCAGATGATATGAACCTGCAGACTTGGTAAAACTGGATATTTTTATAAATAATGAGAAAGTCGAGGCTTTGACGCGAGTAGTGCATAGTGATAAGGCTTATTATCTATGACGTGAGGCAGTAGAAAAGCTAAAAACTCTGATTCCAAAACAACTGTTTTCTATCCCAATTCAGGCAGGACTATGAAATAAAATGATCGCTCGTGAGACAATAAGTGCGATGAAAAAGGATGTCTTGGCTAAATGTTATGGATGAGATGTAAGTAGAAAAAGAAAATTACTTCAAAAACAGAAAGAATGAAAGAAAAGGATGAAAGCAATATGAAATGTAGAAGTACCGACAAGTGTTTTTATCGATATGATCTCTAGAAATTAGACTAAAAACTAAAAAAGACTCAACAATATGTTGAGCCTAGAAGTTAACTTTAGATAAAAGAATTAAGCTTTATCAGTATACTCAAAAAAATTAAAAAGTCAAGGGATTTTTTTTGCAAAATAAAGAAAAAATGGATATACTGGAGGTATGAAAGATTTACAACAATTACAACCTCCTACACAGCAGATAAAAACTGACAAAAAACGTAAAATGACTGAAAAAGAACAAATTGAACAGCAACTCATAGACAACGCATGGAAAGTGATGTATCTGCATTATTCACATTACAACTGGATGGATCAGAAAGCCCAGTGGTTTTTGACTATAATCTGAGCAATTGAGTGATATTTTATTATCAATTTTTTCTTAAATTATAAATTTGATGCAATGGATTTGAGTTGATTTTTTATGGTATTTGCCCTGATGATTGGTGGGTTAATTCTTGCAATTTATATCTGAATTTTACAGTGAAAACCTTTTTACAATTGACCAGATATTCAGGCTCAGGCTACAGATTTTCGACCTGATGGTGAAATATCGGATTTACGTAGAGATACCTTGGCGACTCTGAAAATTTCATATCAGGAGAATGTAAAAGTGATAAATTTTAAAGCTAGAATTTTTAAAATGAGTATTTGGGTGATTTGTCTGTATTTCGCAGCTTTAGCAGGATATTTTATAGTAGTGAAGCAACATACTCAGGATATTCCAAATGATATTTTACTTTGAATAAATCTATAAAAATGACAAATAAAGAAGAAAAGATTGAAGAAAAAGATCAGCTAACGACTGATAATTTATGATGAATGGAAACAACTCAGAAAAATATTTTAGAATTAGAAAAGGAAAATAGGGAAGATCAGGAAGAATTGAGTGAGGAAAATTTGCAATGAGATTCTGAAACAAGTTCCCAGCAGTTAGAATGACAGGAAGATGAAGAAGTTCAACCTCTAAAAAGTGAAAATATAGATGATTTGGATTGATAAAAAATTAAAAGCAAATGGCTTGTTTTTTATGAAATAATAATTATATTTGAGTTCATTAAACAAAATACTCACAAATATGAGAAATTTATGAAAAAAAGTTACAAACCAAACCTAAAAATAGAAAGTATTGATGGGCTCGCTCCACAGGTTCTACAAACTCTTGGTAAAAAAGCAGTTTTGGTAGATTTGGACAATACTATCATAGGATGGAAGGGGTTTCTGCCGACTCCAGCCATTCAAATGTGGATTTATCAGCTAAAAAAAGCTGGGATTCATGTTATTATTATCTCCAATGGAAGGAAGAAAAGAGTCAAAGAAAAAGCTATCTTTCTCAATGTTGATTTCATGGCAAATGCTATGAAGCCACTTCCATTTGGGATATTTAGAATACTGAAAAAATACAATCTCAAAAAAGAGGAAGTATTATTGGTAGGAGATCAGCTCTGCACTGATATTCTTGCCGCAAATAGGGCAGGAATTGATTCTATCCTCGTAGATCCACTGTCTGAAGTCGATTCGTGGGTTAGCAAGTTTAATCGCTGGCGAGAAGCTAGAATTCGATCGAAAATCAGTATTTTTTGTCTCACTAATTATGAATTACGGGCATTGGCTGAACGTCAGATATGGCGATTTAATCAGGATAGACGCTTGATAACCAAAGATGACCTACAAATAATAAGTTGTGTGTTTGTACTGATTATTTTAGGGATTCCTATGCTTATTAGATGGCTATTCTTTATGGTACTGACCAAGAGAGGAGTCCGTGTGAAGACGGGAAGGAAGGGAAGTCTGAATTATTATTACTATCCGCATAAACTTCTACCAAAAAGGTTCTGGAAGCTCACTGTGTAAGGTGGGCTTTTTTGAATTTTTATTGGAAGTTGGTTGGACGATGGCTCGGAAAGGAATAAACCTTCAACATATCGAGAACAAGCCTTTCCCTATATTGTTCTGGGTAAAACTGATGTTTGGACTAAATTTGGACTAATTTTTATTGGATATTTGTGGGCATATTCCTAAATTAGATATAATTGGGAAATTTACTTTATCTATAAAATTGTTTCCAGATGAATACATTTAAAAAGGCAAAAATTCTGATTTTATTTATCATTTTTGCTCTCTGAACATGAGGGATGTTTGCAGAAGATTTCTCAGACATTACCTGTAAAATACCAGATACTTCCACCTCAGAATTTACTTTTCTCATCAATAATCAGCCATGCTCATCGGTTGAGACGAAAGGGCGATTTTTACTGGAAATCAAGCCAGTAAATCCAGTGTCAAACGCATATTTTAGAGTTTCATATTTCTATCCATATTCAGGGTCTAGCGTCCTGCGAGCAGCCAAGCAGTCTACAAACAGCTATCGAAACCTAGTTCCTTACTCATCAAACCAGTCAGAAACTATTACAGCAACTTATGTAGATGCAGGCTGAAACCCACTATCTGAGGCGAGAACTTTCACGATAAACTACAAAACAGGAACAAACCCTCCTGAACCTCCTCAGCCACCTGAACCGCCACTCACTTGAAATTTCTGAAAATTTGGAGTTTATTATCGAGATTCAAATGACATTTCTACTCATCCAGAATATCAGAATTTCATAATTCAAAATTGAATAGATGAGATATATCTAACAGCTGATTTAAGCGATACTGCTCAGACTTCACAGTTTATTTCTCGAGCAAATCAGCATTCTATTTCTGTTTTTTATTTAATCGGAGAATATCAGCGAATCGATGATTTTACGTCTTTTCAAGCGGAAATCTCCAAATATCAGACTTACCAAGATCAAGCTTCAGCCTCGGCTAAATTTGCGGGTTTACATTTAGATGTCGAGCCTCATCAGCATCCCGATTTTGCTTCAAATCGTGCCCAGAAGTTGGCTGATTATCTAGCTTTCGTAGTCAAAACTCGTGAAACATATCCAAATGAGAAAATAGATTTTGACATTCCCTTTTGGTTTGATGATACAATTTCTTACAGATGACAGCAAACTCCGCTATATCAGGCGGTTATGAGTGAGGCAAGTCGTGTATTTGTGATGGCTTATCGCGACAGTGCAGATGCTATGGCAGATGTTGCCAAGGAAGAACTGGCTTTTGCAAAATCTACAAATAAGCAAATTTTTCTCTCAGCTGAAACGTATTCTGAGGAGTGAGATCATGTGTCTTTTGCACAAGAGTGAGCCGAATATATGATGTCAGAACTCAAGAAATTAGAAATAAAAATCTGATCAGAAAATGGTATAGCGATTCATTGGATTAGACCTCGATTTAATATGTCTTCACAGCCTCCTGAGCCACCAGAACCTCCTAAACCTCCGACTACTTGAGATGAAAATAGATACCCACAGCTGGATTATATCCCCTGAGGAGTGGTAAATTGAATCACAGTCAATGCCTCACCTTTTACTTTCAAATATCAGATTACAGATTTATCGGGGAAATACAGTGCAGAAGTCGCGAACACATGAGCAGTTCTCCACTATGAATTCTTATACGACGGCAAAGTTCAGACATGACGATGGAATAATTACTGCCACTATATACAGGGAGTGGACTGAAAAAATCCTGACCATTATCAGACTTCTTTTTCTATTTTATTTACCTGAGCAGACGGAAAGCAAAATGGCAACTGCAATTATCGCCCGACTCTATTCGTGCAGGATGGTTCTAGAGTAGATTACAAGGTGCGAGCTACGAATAGCTATGGCAACAGCTGAAATACACTTTCTGGATACTTCACAAAAGGAGAAATACAAAGCTGAATTGCCTCCTGCGATGTGGCTTCTAGACCATTGAACTATCAGGCTACACGATATGAATGAAGTCCAAGTATCCCAAATCAGCACTGGCAAAATGCTGATCCAGACAAAGCCTGCTACTATACTTGTAATCTGGGGCGAACAGGCGAAAAGTGTGATCAACCAGTGTTTTGTCCTGTCTCTCAGATAAATGAAATTTATGCGGGCTATCTTGATGAACTAAAAAAGGAGATGTGAAGCACTAATTCGCCATGAACTGAGAGATTTAGATATAAGCGTTTTGATGCAGAGTTTCCAAATCACACAACTTATTATGTCGCATCTGATGGAAATAATACAAATGGCGACTGATCTTCGAGCAAACCTTTTCAATCAATTGCTGGAGCTTTATCCGCACTTTACAAAACCCATCCAGAGTGAGGGTTTAAAATAGAAGTAAAAGACTGACTCTATACCTCGTCAAATTGGATTTGAGCGTTAAACTTCAAAAACAGAGTTCTCGTCCAGGCTCAACATGACTACAAAGCTGTCATCCAGTGAAATAATATGGCGATAAGCTTCAACGGAACTGATAATATCATTTTGGCAGGATTCGAGATGAAAGGAAATTGAAGCAATGGTTATGAACTGATGCTTCACGTAGACTGACATTGAATTGGAACCTGAGAAGATCAAGACCCTTACACTGACTGATTTCAGAGTTTTGAAGAGATGAAAGTCTGTGATCCAAACAAGGAATTCCTCTGCCACTGTAAAGTAAAAAATGCGACCTGTGATCCAGATGCTGATCCAGCATATTACAGAGTAGATCCAGCTCAGAATATCACAGTCGAGAACTGTATAATCCACGATACATACAATAATGATGTGATAAAGCTCAATGATGGAGCAGTAAATATAGAGATCCGCTGAAATATGATTTACAATCCTCGTCAGTGATGAGATCAGAATATCGATGTAGTCGCAGGTTATAACCTAGTCTTTGAAGATAATATATTTTTTAATGATTATGCAGACTCTGGCAGACCAAATGAATCGCCTTCTGCTCAGCTTATGTTAAAATCCGCTTACTGACTGCCTTCTACACAGAATGTCGATATCAGGAGGAATGTATTTATGAATGCTCAGATGAAAAATGATCAGCCTTTTATTAACTTATGAGAAAACTGATATGCTATAGATGGGCTGTGTCAGTATGATGTGATGGATGTTTTGATCGAAAATAACCTCTTTCTACATAATAACGGCGACTGACCAGATTCCAATTGAGACCAGAAATATGCCAGATATGGCTCAACTATTGCTTCAGAATCAGCCAAAAATCTGACTATCAGATCAAATACGATTCAGGGATTTTTTCAGCACTCTCGGCACGGTTCCAATGCAAACTATAAGTATAACTGAGCATATAATATGTGAATGTGATATGCTCTGAGGATGTATACTCTCTGATGAGAATATGGAAAATGAGGTGCAGAAAGTACCCTCTGAGTACAAAATGAAAACGTAATCCTTGCAAATAATATCCTCGCTGATCCGACAGGTAGGATGTGAAATATCACTAACTGATGACCAAATGCTCTCACCTGAACTGCGATAATTTCAAATAACGTTTATTTTAATGGTCGAAGCTGATCCAGTCAGAATGCACAGTGAGTTTGGTCAGTGCCAAATTGAGCAGTTCTCAGACCACTGTATGAACAGGGTTATCGAACAGGTGATTATGTAGATTATGTCCAATATTCCATCCTTTCTACTCCGAATGATAAAAATGCTATTTTCTGAGATCCGAAGCTTAATCACTCACAAGAGCTTTGTCTAGGTTCATACCCTCAAAACTGAACTAAGCGAGACTGTAAAAATAATTTAATCAGTGATATTCCTTATCGAAATTGAACTAAATTTAATTGAAAGTTCACTGCTTCCAGTATTGAGTGAGTCCGCGTGAAGTTAGCTGACCAGTTTGCATCCCTATGAAATGGCTCTGTGGCGAAAGATGCAGGAATACAGTGACCAAATCATGATATTATTTATCAGGCTAGAAGCGATGGGAAGCCAGATGTAGGGGCTTGGGAGGATTAATTTTTCGGGTAAAAACTCCTCTTGACTTTTACTAAAAAATGATTATAATCAGAATATATAAATATAAAAAAAGGAATAAAAAAATGGAACAAAATCCAGAAAGAAAGACTAGAGTTTATGATTCTTATGAGGATTTCATAAACGATATTGATAAAGATATAGATGATAATGGTGTAAGCAAAAGTTTTGCTCAAGATCATCCTGATTATGAATTAGACAATATTAGCAATTGTTATTGTTGGAATTGCCATGATTGCACACGTTGCACAGGTTGCAAAAATTGCACACGTTGCGAAAGTTGCGAAAGTTGCACATGTTGCCATGATTGCACACGTTGCATAGATTGCGAAAGTTGCGAAAGTTGCACACGTTGCCTAGTTTGCGAAAGTTGCGAAAGTTGCACACGTTGCACAGATTGCGAAAGTTGTGATTATTGCGAAAGTTGCACAGATTGCGAAAGTTGCGAAAGTTGCGAAAGTTGCGAAAGTTGCAGTCATTGCAAAAGTTGTGATGGTTGCAAATGTTGCAAAAGTTGTGATTATTGCAAATATTGCAGTCATTGTGATAATTGCTATCATTGCATTTATTGCATTAAATGCATTAACTGCGGTGATTGTAGTGATTGCTTTGGTGTCGATGACCGTACCAAATTAAATTACTTTTGACCTTATGAGCAGGTGGTATATACACTATCCTGCTTTTTTTCTTACTTAAAAATCTATAAAATAGCACCTAAATGAAAAAAATAATAAAAAAAACTTGATTTTTATAAAAAAATCATTATATTTCTCATAATCATATTTTTATATTACTTAGAGAAATGAAAGAACGTGATTTAGAAAAAATAGCACAAAATTTATGATGAATATTTTCACTTCAACAACTTAGGCTATATGAAGCGGATTTTTTAAAATCAAATCTTACTCGTCGAGGAAGAGATGGTTATATCAAGCGTATCTCTAAATGACGGTATATTTTGACAGAGACAATAATAAATGAAAACACTTTATATTTAGCCTCTAATCTAATATATCAGCCAAGCTATATCAGTATGGAAACCTCACTCAGGCATTATGATTTAATACCTGAATGAGTATATCTAACAACGGCTTGTTCTAGTCAAAAGACTCAGAAATTATCTGGAGACATCGGAGATTTTTACTATTATCACCTAAAACCAGCATTAATGCGATGATATTCACTCCTAAATTCTGCAGACACAAAGTCAGATATTTTGATAGCAACCGTAGAAAAAACAATATGTGATTTTTTTTATCTCAAGCCTCATCTCACAGAAAATGATTTTGCAGAGTTAAGAATTGACAATTTTCATTTACGAGAATTAACGACACCTGCAAAATTACAACTATGTGCAGATTCTTTCAAAGTCAAAAGATTGTCCAAGATCATTCAGCTTTTTATTTCTTTTTCACAAAAAAATGCTTAATTTGGTAGATATTCAACCATTTTTTCCTCCTAGATTACATTCTTTTCCTAGAGCAATTCTCAGAGAATATTTACAATATAAAATTTTAGCAACGATTTTTTCGCATAGATTAGCCCAAAAACTATGTTTTATATGATGAACCGCTCTCAGAATTGGTTATAATTCACAGAGGTTTAGTGAAGATCTGGATTTTGATAATTGGGGACTGACAACAGATGAATTTGAAACTTTAACAAATTTAGTTCAGCAAGAGTTAAAACAAGAATGATATGGAGTGGAAATTCGTCATATCTACAAATGAGCTTTTCACTGTGTAATCAAAATACCAGATGTTCTTTTTGAAAATCATTTAGCGAGTATGAAGACTGAAAAATTAGTTATCAAAGTAGATACAGTACCACAAGGAACAGATTATCAGCCAATTTCGGCTGTTTTACAACGTGTAGGAATTATCTCTCCTTATAAATTAGCACCCAAAGAAGCATTACTCAGTATGAAACTTTCAGCCCTATTTCAAAGAGTAAAATGAAGAGATTTATTTGATATTGTATATTTATTGAGCTTTGGAACTAAACCGGATTTCAAGGTGTTAAGCCATTTATCAGATATTTCTACACCTGCAGAATTAGAAAATAGATTAAAAAGCAGAATTACTGAACTAGATTTTCCTACTCTCGGACGTGATGTCGCTCCATTCCTTTTTGACCCAAATAATCAGTCCGTAGCCCTATTTCCACAGATTATTCAGCAGACAAAATGGGATTAATTTTTCGGGTAAAAATTCCTCTTGACTTTTACTAGAAAATGATTATAATCAGAATATATAAATATAAAAAAAGGAATAAAAAAATGGAACAAAATCCAGAAAGAAAGACTAGAGTTTATGATTCTTATGAGGATTTCGTAAACGATATGAACAAAAGTATATATGATAATGGTGTAAGCAACAGTTTTGCTCAAGATCATCCTGATTATGAATTAGACAATATTAGCAATTGTCATTGTTGGAATTGTTCTGATTGCCATGATTGCTATAATTGCAAAGATTGCACTGATTGCAAAGATTGCACTGATTGCGATGGTTGTCATCATTGCAAACATTGCACTGATTGCCATCATTGCATTAAATGCACTGATTGCCATAATTGCACTGATTGCCGTCATTGCCATGATTGCCATGATTGCTGTGATTGCCATGATTGCGATGATTGTCATTATTGCAGATGTTGCACTGATTGCTATGATTGTAGTAGTTGCGATGGTTGTAGTGATTGCAGTAATTGCCATCATTGCCATCATTGCATTAAATGCACTGATTGCCATAATTGCAGTAAATGCACTTATTGCCATGATTGCTATAATTGCACTGATTGCCGTTATTGCCATGATTGCTGTGATTGCCATCATTGCACTGATTGCGATGGTTGTCATCATTGCTTTCGTGTCGATGCTGTACCAAATTAAATTACTTTTGACCTTATTAGCAGGTGGTATATACACTATCCTGCTTTTTTTCTTACTTAAAAATCTATAAAATAGCACCTAAATGAAAAAAGTGATAAAAAAACTTGATTTTTATAAAAAAATCATTATTATAGCACCTGTTTGATTTTAGTGATATGGTCTACAACCCCCTCTGTCCTTTGGATATCTCCCCCTAACAGGGGAGAAAAAACAGCCCCTAACTCATAATTTCCTCCCTGTCAGTGGAGGTGCCGAGCTTGCGAGGCGGAGGGGTTGTAAACAAAAAAGCCTTTTATCATCAAGCTACTATAATGCAAGAAAATGAAGAACTTCCTTACTTGGCATATAACCGTAGTCTGATAAGTTATGCCAAAGAAAACAGGAAAAAAGCAACAAAAGCTGAAGGACTCTTTCGAAATCTGGTGGTTAAAAATAAAAGATTTTGTGGATATAAATTTAGAAGGCAAAAAGTAATTGACTCATTTATCTTAGATTTCTATTGTCCACAACTTCTCTTGGGGATAGAAATTGATGGAAGGTATCACGAAAATGAAGAACAAAGACAATATGATGAAATGAGAGAAGCATGTATAAATAAGCATCATATCTTGATAGTGAGATTCACAAATGAGGAGATTGAAAAAAATTTGTTCGGAGTAATGAATGAATTAGAAGCAATTATCGATGAAAGGAAGCAAAACTTTGATAGAAAATTGATTATAAAAGACAATCACTATCTTTAATTTAGTTTTGTATATCTTATTATACACTTTTATTCTTTAAATTATAAAACAATGGCAAAAGTAATTGGAATCGACTTGGGAACCACAAATTCGTGTGTATCCTGTCTTATCGGAGATAAATCCGAAGTAATCGCAAACGCAGAAGGAAACAGAACGACCCCTTCTATCGTCTATATCAAAGGAGACGAACTTTTGGTCGGAGACCTCGCAAAGAGGAAGGCTATTTTGGAGCCAAAAAATGTCATCTATGAAGTAAAAAGATGGATTGGACGCAAATACAGCGAAGTAAAAGCTGATTTGAAGAAAATGCCGTATGAAACCAAAGAAGGAAGCGATGGCGGAATTCTGATCGTAGTGGACAAAAAGGAATACAAACCTGAACAGATTTCAGCGTTCATTTTGGGAAAACTCAAAGACGATGCTGAGAAATATCTGGGTGAAAAAGTGACACAAGCGGTGATTACCGTGCCAGCTTATTTCAACGATTCTCAGAGAAATGCTACCAAAGCCGCAGGAGAAATCGCTGGACTGAAAGTTGAGAGAATTATCAATGAACCAACCGCAGCAGCTCTCGCCTACGGTGAGGGGAAAGAGAAGAATGAAACCATCGTGGTATTTGACCTGGGAGGTGGGACTTTCGATGTGACTTTGCTCGAAATCTCGTCTGAGGGTACTTTCCAAGTGCTTTCTACTTCTGGAGATACGCAGCTGGGAGGTGCCGATTGGGACCAGAGAGTAATGGATTATCTCATTGAGGAATTTAAGTCCAAGGAGTGAATTGACCTGCACGATAACGCAATGGCGATGCAGAGGATTAAAGATGAAGCAGAAAAGGCTAAAAAGCAGCTTTCCACCATGGATAGAGTAGATATTTCTATTCCGTTTATTACCCAAGGGTCAGACGGTACGCCGAAAAACTTGGAGGTCGTACTCACCAGAGCCAAATTTGAATCTCTTTGTTCAGATTTATTTAAGCGTTGTAAAGAACCTGTGCAGAAAGCTTTGAAAGATAGTATGCTCAAAACTAGCGACATTCACGAGATTATCCTGGTGGGAGGTTCTACGAGAATGCCTCAGGTGCCAGCGATCGTGAAAGAAGTCCTCGGAAAAGACCCGAAAGCTACCGTAAATCCTGATGAATCTGTCGCACAAGGTGCAGCAATTCAGGCGGGAATTATTCAGGGAGATGTGAAAGATATTCTGCTTCTGGATGTGACACCGCTTTCTTTGGCTGTGGAGGTTGAGGGAGGTATCGCACACGTGATGATTCCGAGAAATACTACGATTCCTGCGAAGAAATCCAATATTTACACGACTGCCTCTGACAATCAGACTGCCGTGACGGTGCATGTGACGCAGGGAGAAAGGCAGTTCGCTCGTGATAATAAGTCGCTCGGAATGTTCAATCTCGAGGGAATCCCGCCGATGAGGAGAGGGCAACCGCAAATTGAGGTGACCTTTGATATCGATGCGAATGGTATCTTGAATGTGACGGCTCAGGAGAAATCCACCGGAAAACAGCAATCTGTACAAATCCAGGGTTCGACCAATATTTCCGATGAGGAAATCGCTTCCGCTAAGGCAGATGCAGAGAAATTCGCTGAGGAGGATCGCAAGAGAAAAGAAGTAATAGAAGCAAAAAACTGACTTGAAACGCTGATTTATGCGATTGAGGGGCTTGGTCAGGAATTCAAAGAGAAGATTAGCGAGGAAGATAAGGAGCTGTTGAACAAATTAGTTGCCGATGGAAAGGCGATGAAGGATAATGCTGATGCTACGGTTGAGCAGGTGAAAGATGAAACGGATAGGTTGCAGAAGGAAAGTGAGCCACTCTTTAAGAAGTATGCTCAGACGGCTCAGCCTGAGGCTGGCGGGGATGTTCCTCAGGCGGAAGGACCAGTGGAAGGTGAAGTTGTGGATGCGTAGTTTTTTCAGCCCTTGCAGAGATGTGGGGGCTGTTTTATGTTTTTTAGTTGATTATAATTGTAGATGATAGGTGCTGATGAATTTCTTGAAAAATATCCATTTTTTAAGCCTGATAAAGATGGATTAGTAAATCCAGAAGATTTACTTGGTTGAGAATTTTTTATGAATTGATATGTGATTGACGATTTTCTAGTCCCCCATTCTTCATATTGTTGGTATCATGGGAATAATAAGGATTATAATTGCGTTAATTACTTCATCCCTTGTGTTAATTTACAGTGATATGATATTATGGATTTGAAATGAGTCTGTATAAAAACAAATTTGGATATACACGACATTCAACCCAAAGAAAATGCACAAATTTCCGAATTATGAGCAGGTAGTCGTGGACTTCCTAAATTTGATCTGGACAAGCTATTTAGGCAGGAAACTTCTGTTATTACCTCAATAAAGCAAAGAGTAAATCCAAAATTTGATACTTATTTTAATAATCATATTGTTAAAACGGAATTTATATCTCAATATGCAGATAAATCTCTCTTAATTGAGGAGGTAGGCGAAAGTGTATTTAGAGGAGAATTCATTAACAGATGGGCACATATACAGTTTGATATTGAAAATTGAACCGTTATTCATTTTGATTGAGGAGTAAATGTTTATACAGAAGAGGGGAAAAATAGAAGATTAGAAACAACTCTTGATAAAAAAGATAAATTGGCTATTAAACATATTAAATTATTTAGAATAGATTGAAATATGAATATAGATACGTGGCAAAAGCAGATAGAATTTCTTTTTGTGTATAATGAGTTAATTACCGAACGATTTGATCCTGAATGATATAAAGAGGATTATAAGCATATTTTAGAAAAGGATTTGGATTTTTAATATTTCGATTCATATTATCATATCCTTTTCTTTTTGATCGTTTTTTGTACGGAAGAATGTCATATTAATGATAAAATAAAAACCCATATTGCGAACCATTGTTGTAGGAGCTGTTCATTATTTTTACTTCATTTACCAAGAATTATGTCTAAGCTGAAACAAATACTAGAAAAAATAAAACCTTCAAACGATCTTTTAGAAAAAGATTTTAGAAAATATTTAATAGATACAAATGAAAGTTTTGAGGATTGTCTTAGATGAATCATTAAATGAGATATTGAAAAATATGTAAATCAAATTTATGAAATGGCTTTTTATTATTCTTTTGTATTCGGAGCAAAAATTCAATTATCTCAATTTTTTGATGAAGATGATGTGGCTACATTACATTGTTTATTCGCTGAAATATACCAAAGTATACTTGGGATTTATTGATGTTTAAAACTTTGAAGTGTTTTGTGAGCATATCCTTTACTGAGGTCTATTTTACATAGAGTTACTATTTTAGAAATTATTTTTGAAAACCATAAAAATGGAGATCAAATCAAAGATAGACTAAAAAAATATAGAAATCTCTGATGAGTATTAGCTTATCAATATTTTGATAAAGTAGGGAATAAAGAGAAAGAGAAAAAGAAAGAATTTGAAGACCATTTTACAGCTTATGCAGACGGTTTTCGCACTGATAGAAATACTTATGATTATACACAAGCAATATATGGGAAAAAGAAAACAATATCTCAGCTATTGAAAAAATTTGGGTTAGATAATGAACATAATGCTCTATATTGAGATTTGTCCGTTGTTGATCATTGACACATAGCATTCTCTAGTCTATTAAACAAGAAACTTTGTATTCTACCATTTGAGGAAGTTAAAGAGTATAGAAAAATTTGCTGATGTGTAGCTTATTTTCTGGCACATAGTATTTATGGTGTTGTAAGTTATATTAACAATCCAGATAATGATCCTATATTAACTTTTATACAAAACATGGCATATGATTTAGCGAGTTCCGAAGAGGTAAGGAGCTAATTCTACCCTAGGAAATAAAAAGATTTTATTAACTTCCCCAGAAATGAGGAGGTTTTTTATATGGTGTGATATGTTGATGATAAAATGAAAATCCATATTTCGAACCATTGTATCGTGTGATGTAGGGTGTGGTGTTATTAGGACAGGTACAAGCCCTGTCCCTACAGATCGGATTATATTTGATGATCAAAAAAATAAATCATTTATGTAGGGACGGGTTTTATACCCGTCCTAATTGTTTATTTTGCATTGTGGTAAATTCACCGTAATTGATATTCGAACGGTTTGATAATAAAATGGAAATCCATATTTCGAACCGTTGTATCGCGTGACAACCCCTCCGTCCGACAAGTCGGACACCTCCCCTGACAGGGAGGGAAACTGTGAATAACGAATTAACCGTTTTTCAGAGTTTTGTCAGCCGATATATCGGCTGGACGGCGAACGAAGTGAGCAGGGGGTTGTAAATAAATTACATTGTATCGCACGACGCGATGAGAAAAGAATGACTCTTTTTTCGTTTTCCTATTGACTTTTTAAAAATTTTAAGTATAATAGAGGATGCTTAAATTAGTTTTCTATTTTTTTATGAGACCATTGGATTTTAGGTCTATGAATCTGACAAGATAAAGAATCTTTTGAAACGATTTCCGAAGATATGGGGTTTCACAGAGAATATCTTAAGCTGATTAAAAAGCAGGCTTTTGATAAACTAAAAGAAATGATAAAAGATAATTCAGAATTGAAGGAGCGTATCGCTAATGTATTACATGCCCTTTAGTTTGTAGTTCATCAATCTAACTAAATTTTATAGAAAGTCAGATTTATTTTTTTCATGTTGTGCATTTGTAGTGGCATAGTGGATAGTGCCATCAGGAGAGTGTAAATAAAACAGATAAGAAGTCTGAGCTGGATTTAATACGGACTGAATACTGTTTGAGTCAGGATTTGCAATTGGGGTCGGTGGCAAGCCAGAAACCGCACGTGTATTGTATGGATTTTTGGAGTCGCTAACATTCTTGGCGATAATTTTCGGTGTACAATCTGCGTATGGCTGATGAAAATGATAACATAGGGTAATATCTGCTCAAATTAGCATCCCTTGCTGTAATCTATTGTAAAAAATTCAGGCAATAGTTGGTTTATTTTCAGATTTTTTTTCCTCTTTTTCTACAATGGAGGCTAGAATTATGAGCTTGTAATATGAGAGATTGTACTTTTGCTGTGCCTGAGAAAATGCAGTGATATTTGGCTCTCGGACCTTGGATTTGAAAGTATTGAGCTGGATAGATACGAGTTGGCGGACTAAATTGTCCCATTCATCTAGATGATATGTGTCAGGATAGAGAAAACCCTCTAGAGAACTAATATTTCCATCGAAAAAATCATATCTCTGAGAAAGCTCTGTTATCTTGTCAGGATTTGTGGTGTATGATATGTATTCGCCTGGCTGGATATAGCCTTTATTAGCTAAATCTGCATCAATATCATAGATAGATCGCCCCTCGAGAACTGTATATCTGAGATATTCTCTAACAGGTCACTGAGAAATTAGAGTAAAAAGATCCGCTGGTGTGTAATTTCCACTGAAAATATAAGTTCATTCCTGGATAGATGGTACTCTGTCAGGATGAGATTTGGCGAATAATTTGATGCTGAGCTGTTGATTAGTTGGTAGATTCTGGTAGACTTTGGCTAGAGTGTCGCCTTTTGAGATTACGATAACTGTCTCAGAAGTGAAGACTGGATCTTCTGGTCAGAAAACTGATCGTCCCCAGATAGCGATAATGATGATCAAAACTATACAAATCAAGACTCTTGGTCAGGATTTTTTTTTCTTTTTGTGTGAATTGAAGGTGTGAAAAGAAGTCATAATGTGAATTATTTAAGAATTAAAATTTTCCTAGCGACTTTTTGACCATCTCTCTGATAAGGTTCTGAAATGGAGTCAATATTTCGTCAAAGTTTGGTCGCTAACTGGCTTATCTCTTTCTCAATAGTTAGTTGGTCTGGAGATAGGTTATTGTAAATAGGAATCGTAAAAACCATAGGTGGAAGTGGCTGTTTTCAGTCTTTGAAAAAATCTGCAATAGTATTTATAAACTGAAGATATAAATTTTTGACTCGGCGTTGGTATTCTAGGGTTTGGTCTAGGGTTGTATCTTGCTTGATAATTGGTCAGAGTCGTCATTCTGTGATGATGATAGATTGGGTATATGGTGAAAGTAAGGGTGCAAAAAGAGTGGAATCGAGTGGAGTGGATATATCGGCAGTAAAAAAAGAAAAGATATGGTCAGGAACGCAGAAATTACTATTTTTTCGCCATTGAGCATTGGTGTCGGCGAGCTGGATTTTTATGTCTGATCAGATAAAATTTAGTCAAAAATAGTTTGACAAAAAGCCTGTGGTGCCAGTTCAGCAGAATGGATCGAAAATTAAGGAATTAGAAGGAGAAACAGAAAGTCATATATTTATCAGGGAATGAGTGAGTTTGGCTGGCATCATTCATACTTGCATTGAACGTGCAGGTTTGTCAAAATCGATGACTTCGTACAGGCGAATATTCTGGTATCATTGGACGAGTCAGATTAGTCCATTTGTCTTTGGAAGAGTGATGATCTCGATTCACTTTTCTTTAACCTCACGGTCGGTATGTAGGATGTCGACTTTTTTGAATCTCTTTAGACCGTATTTTTTCTTTCGAGTGATACCAGTGGATGTGTCTTCCATTCAGAGCAGTCTCTTGCCATTGTCTCTTGCATTAGAAAAGATAGTAGAAAGCTGATCTTTTGATATGATTTTTCACCATTTGACCAGAGATGCTAGAGATGAGATAATTTTGGGTTTTTCGGTATCAAAAGTGATAATATGAGCATTTATCTGCTGGATATTGGTTGGGGTTATCAATTCTAGCTCTCTGAGAGCGATTTGTAGATTATTTCAGATGATGGCAAAATACATGGTATGGTTTTTGGAATTATGTTAACTAAAAAAATTAGAGTGTTATAATATGATTTTACGGAAAAAGCTAAAAAAGACAAGAGCAAAAGTCAGATTTTTATTTCTTTTGTTGTGTTTTGATGATAAAAAGGGTATTATTAAGCTGAGTAAAGACTTTTTATTATCTTTTGATAGGATTTTGTAGAGATGGCAGTTGCATGATGAGAGGTCGCAAAAGCGGCACCAACCAGTACACCTATAGATACCGTTGATTCACTGAAACAGCAGGTGAATGCTCTTTCTGTGCAGATAAATTTACTCAAAGCACAGGTAACATGAGAGTGAAAGGAAACGTCAATAGGCTCCAAAACGCCGACACTTTCACGAGAGATGCTCAATAAGATAGCAAATCAGACCATACATATTCCACATAGAGATAGAAAAATTGAATATAAAATGACTCCACAATCGGCATCTGGACAGGGAATCATAGAGCTATTAGAT
>BNUE01000015.1 GCA_025997135.1 candidate division SR1 bacterium
TTGAAAGTTTGGAAATATTTGGTGATATCTGAACCTGAGTTGATCTCTAATTTTTTGAGATTTTGGATATTTTGCAATTCTTGTCTAGACTGTTCAGAATTGTACTGTTTGTCTGAATAAGCTTGAATGATTTGAATCCTCTGAGATATTTTCTCTGAATAAATTCTGAAAGCCGAGACTGCGACTTCATATTCGGCTAGAGCTGGACGATCTGAGGCTGGTTTATTTTTGTGAGTGGTGAAGAAGGCTTTGTCGTATTCTGACTGGAAGAATGAATAATTTCTGGTTTTTATTCGCTGATTTAGGGCTTTGATGGGATCGGAGATGATGAGGTTTTCTGGGATTAAATGGACTCTCTGGGGAAAAGAGTCAGTCTTTTTTTTCTTTTTTGGTTTTTCTATTGGATTATGGAAGTCTTTATTTAGCTGAAAAGTCAATCTAGGGGCTGGAAGTCTAGAAAAATATGAAGGAAGTGAGGTTTCCTGGGGTTTGTGAAGTGTTGATTGTTCTAATGACGGATTTCACATAAAATAATTATAACTAAAAACACTATATAACGCCTTTTTATGATAGAAAAGCCAGAAAAAATCTCTTGACTTTTTGATATTTTTGAGTATAATAGAAGGTATGAGAGAATTTTGAATGGATGATATGAAAGAGTTTGTATCTGAGCTAAAACCAGAGGATAAAGAAGCTCTTTTTCAGGAGTTTGAGCGTCGTGTAAGCTCTGATTTTTTTCTGATGATTTATTTCAGGCATTGCAAGGTGCTGGTGTTGATTTGCCGAGTCTGCATACTGCGAGATATGCGTATTTTGGTGATGAAAGGAAAGAGCAATATATGTATGGAATGCTACAGTATCTACACAATGCACATTTTCGAGAGACTCATCTGAAAGACAAAAATAAACTAGAAAATCTATGCGTTCATCTACTGGGAAACAGAGAAATAAAGCTGAATCCGATCTTGTGAAAAGTGTCAAAACAGATATTTGAACTAATCTTCTCGCCAAAATTTACTCCGATGGGAGATGAAGAAAAAGAAGCACTCCAAAAGAGTATTCTCGATATATATAACGGGAAAAGCACTCTGATTATCTCCAATCATGATACTTTTGCCAATTTGCCAATGATCATCCACAAATATTTACAGCTTGCCAAAGAGATGGGGATCTCTAATTTTAATCAAAACATCTACACGATACTAGGTCCCCTGCTGACAATGCACAAAACTCAGAAGAAAATAATCACTGCACAATGAAATACTCTGGTTACTATCCCTGCATGAACGGAACAACCTGCTCTGAAAAGTGTATATTCTCGCGAGAGAGCCATCAGCTGAGAAAAGATGAGATCGCTGCTCAGAGACCCAAATGATCAGTGAAGATGAGCTATTTTACTCTGCTGTCCTAGCGGTACGAGAGATGTAATTTATAGGAGACCAGATGGGAAGCCTGTAATTTTCTTGCCTGATGATTATCAAAGTAGTAATCGCGTGACTTTTCAGACATTGGTAGCCCCTTTTCGCAGTAATGACCATGTAAATATGCTGATGATCGGTTCAAATACAACTGCAATGAAAGAAAATAAACCTGCGAATAATAATCAATGGAATCGTGGAAGTGAGATTGAGCTTCACGTATGTGATCTGAAAGAGAAGCAAATGAACACAACAAAAGATATGATCAATTTACTCACAGATCAAGTACAATTTCACGGAGAAAGCATTGCTATTGCCCTACCAAAAGATGTATTTGATATCTTGAAGAAAAAATCTAAAAAGAGAGAGATTTGTGAAGAAGATTTATCTGAGTTAAATATAGATGTCGGATAAGGTCAATACAAAATCAGTATTTTATTGTTATTGCAGATATAATGTGAGCTATGATTAGTATTTTTTTGTCTATTGTTTCTATAATTTTTAGTTTATGAAGCCAGAAATTGAGTGTCAAGCTGAATGATTTTGTGTATAAACCCGTGCAGACAAATCAGATTTATGTATCTAATATGCAGTGAAACATATCTTCTCCACTAGCGAAACTAATAGAAAAAAGAAAAGCCTGATATTTGTATCCGATTTTGATGACTGAGGAGGAAGAAAAGGAGAAATATAAGCGAAAATATTCCTGACGAAACGAGTCAATCATACAGGATATTTTTCAGAATTTTTTACCTATTTGAGAGGAAAAAGAGAAAGAATACCTAGTCGTAAAGAAGTATTTTCAGTGATTACCTGTTTTTGATGATAAAGATATTGGTAGACCTGAAAATAGTAAAAATATATGAAGAGATATAAATAACCCAGGAAACCTAGTAAATGGTGGTGGGAAATGAGCTATTGGAGTTTATAAGTCGCCAAATGGTAGATATTATACGGTATTTGTGAGTATTGAAGATGGATATGAAGCTATGATAACTGAGATAGAAAACATAAAAACAAAACTGACAAATAATGGTAGGACAATGCGTTTGTCTTCGTTTCTAAGCAACTGGATTTTTGGAAGTGAAGGACAAATAGATAAAAACTCATATTACCGAATTCAAGCTCTCGGTATCGCCAGAACCGATAAATCAATCATGCAAATAGACAACGAAACACTATGAAAAATAATTATGATATGAGAAGCTACGCGAGATGCATACCAGTCTTGAGGCAAAGATTTGAGCCATTTGTCTGAGATATATATAGATTTGAATGTAAATGTCGATTAGTTTGTCACAAATGTCTATTTAATTCGTACACCTGAATGTAAATTAGGATAACTTTTTTTATAATATTACCAGATGAACCTCAACGACTACTTTTCCCAGGCTAAAACTTATCACTTAACTGATGAAACTAAATCAGTGATTTTCGATAAAATTCGTCAAAAAAGATTTGAAACAATAGTCGCAAAATCGTATTTTTTCTCTACAAGACGCGTAGTTTATCGAGGGTTATCTGCTATGATTATTCTGTGAACTGGAGGTTTTTTGGTGCAGCAGAATGTAGATATTGATCACCTATTTTTCTCCATCAGGAGCCAAAACGGAACAAATACTGTGTCAGCTGATTATATCGCAAAATTGATAAATATCACAGGAGAACGGCATATTCAGCGTGGAGATCAGATTATTTCAGTGCCCTATCTGAATGAATGAGATACCCTATTTCTCAAGGATGGAACTGAAGTTATATTTACATTAGAAGATGGAACAAAGGGTAAGATTACTTGACCTGCCATGTTTTCTGTATCCAAGATCAAGAACAATCATTACCAGATTCAGCTCGGCGAATGACATTTTTTTCAACTATCAAATAATTTGAGTAAAAATATCATAGAAGTTGTATCTGATGATATGACTATAATGACCAATAAAAATCAGAAAATCGATTTTCAGTTGGCAAAAAATGAGACAGAAACTCTGATCAAAAACGATGGAGGTGATATAAAAATATCTCAGAATACCGTCGAAAATACAGAAATTGCTGCAAATACTGAGATGGATATAAAACACGAGGTCGTCAGTGTAAAGCTAAATGATATAAATCATATTGCTGACAGTAGAAGTTTTTACTTATTTCTGAAGAATAATAATATTAGTGAAACTATCTCTCTAAATGATCTAAATGACAATGCTGATGATGGATGATATGCAGTAAAAGATGACTGAATGAGATGAGATGAAATAAATAATAATACATGATGATGAGAGCAACTAGCTTTATTGAATTATGATGATTTAGCACTGCTAATGCAGGAAACTCAGAGCTGAGATACGAGTATAACTAGCCAAGATTTATCATCATGATTACTCGTAGATTTATGATTCAATGACGAGAAAAAAGTTCCCAATGAAGAACAGAATAATTTACTGACAAATGTATTAAATAGCTTCTTTTTACAGAACTCTTTTGATAGGATTGAGGTTGCTCGTAGCGTGAAAGATACCTGAATAATTGAAAATGAGATTAAAAGTCTAAAGTCAAAATTAGTCAGCATTCAGTCTCTTTTCTGATTGGAGATACTAAATGGTGATATTTCCTCTATGGCTAGCCAACTTTCTAGGCAGTTGCAGTCAAAATATTATATTTCTCCATCTGTTCTATCTGAATTAGATAAACTTGTGCATTTTTCACTCGAATAATTTGACAAAATATGGTAGCGTCCATATAATTGGAGTATGCCAAAAAGTTCACTTTCCATATTTTTTAACCCTGAGCAATTTGCTCTAATACTGCGATATAAAAAAATTCATCGCACTGTTTTTAAGCATTGAATTTATGCAATTCTAGCCATTTTAGCGTGAGTTGGAGTGTATTTTCTGAATATGTATAATCCTCTCTCTACCCAGAAAAATATAGTTCATAGCTCTCCTGAGACAAATATCTTTTACTGGACCCTTCAGACGAGTCAGCAAGACAATATCTATCTAGATATTATTATCCCATTTGGCGAGATTAGTCATGAGAATTGACAAGTAGTCAATATCAAGAATTTAGCTAATTATCAAGGGGTTATTACTCCTAGATACTTTCAGATTGCGACGAATGACAGTTTAATAGATCTGGATAAATTTAATAATAGCGAAACTGATACTACTGACATTGTAAGTCTGGCTAATAAATTATTAGCCTCTCCTAAAAAATCAACTAATCTGACTTTTCATCCTGTATCTCCACTGATGAATTGAATATTATGAGAATTTCAATTGCAATGTTTGACTGCATTTAAGCTCTCAGATGTACTGTGTAACCAGTATCTGGACAAATTTTATCGTGAAGGTATGCTGTACAGTATCGGTAATGCACTTTCTGAGCTGGATGTTTTATATCGCAGAATACCTGACAAGGAGCCATTTTGTCAGTTATTATATGATACTACCCTGTATCAAAAAACGATTTTTCCATGATTTGATAGGTTTTTTGATGATTGTGGAACTGATATAAGACAACAATATACAAAGCTGAAATCTTTTATCGAGATAGAGAATGAATTGGATGGATGAGCTATATCTAATGCTATATATCCTACTGCCGATCTAAATATGTATAAACTGCTCTCAATACTACAAACGCTAAATAAAAATGTGTCTGCTGGAATATGGAACAAGGCTATCATCACTGAATATTTTGCATTTTTACAGAATTTATTGAATACTGATAATGGTATTGGAAGGATATTTCCGCCTCTGTATAAGGATCTAGTCTACTGGTTTAATACTGTCAAGCTTTTACCAAATTTTCAGAATAATTCTATTCAGTCTATGACTCAGAGTGAGAAAAATTACTTATTTGATACTGCGAGATCTATCAATAAATGAGGCTGAATTGATAAACGTATGTGATTAGAAGCCCAGATTACGACTTTAGATTTATTGACGAACACTGCAGTTGTCGAGGATTTTGTCGCTCAAGATATAAAGATTTCTAGCCTCATTTCTCAGGTTTTACAACATCCAAATATCAAAATCAGTAATTATGAAATAGCAGAGGATGAAAAAAGTGCAACTTTTCAGGTATTTTTAACCAGTAATAAAATCCAAACCGCGATAAACGAGAGCTTGGCGATGCAGTTTACTCTCATCCTGGAGAGGTGATCCACACTGTATTTGAAAGATTTTACAATATTAAATTATCCAGATTTTTGAACTTTTTTGGAGTGATACTTATGAAGCAATATATCTTTTACGCAGTTTTTAAGTTCAATCGATAGTTATATTTCGATATTTAAGAAAAATGAGCAAGTCGCTTCAGCTTTATGTGATGAATTAGCTACAAAGAATGCGAAATGGTTTGTATCATGCTGAACAAGTGAGGCACGTTTTGAGAGAAATTGAGTTAGTTATATCTTTAATTTTAAAGATGATGTCATCACGAGCGTATCAGTATCAGATGAAAAGCTGAATATCAAGATACAAGAGATGTTATCCAAAACGTTTTTATCAAAGAACTCCACCTCATCCACTATCAAAGAGATATTAGATCAAGCCATAGAAGTTGCAGATTTATGTACTGATATTAAACTTATCATAGACAATAGGGTTTCTCTATATTTGCAGAATGCTCCTATATCTATAGATCCATTGGATGATGAATGTAAAACATTTAGAGTAGTTTTACAGCTAACTAATGTGATGTTATGATGAGAATACCATATAGAGAATAATACTATTTATGATCTAGAATATATTATTAGAAGAAATAAACAGGAAAAAATTGTACAAATTAAGAGAGAAGAAAGTCCTCAAACCTTGATCTTTCCTTTGAATGAAGAGAATAAGACTACTCTCGCCTTCATATCAAATAATGCCAAAGCTTACCTCAAATTATTTGATCCAGTATCTTATTTTGAATTTGAGAGATTAAGTGATACTAAGAATACTGATGATTGGATAATTGAATAATGGTTAATCGAAAATTACTTGAATAAAGTGATGGTTTTGATATAAATAATATGTTATGATTGATTTGCATACTATTTATTATCGCAATATTTGACCATTTGGTGACAGAGAATGCTCACTGCTGTTTCAGCAGGGCAAATTTTTGATAAAGGCTCCTATCGGAAGCGGGAAAAGCTTTCTTTTTTTCGATGGTGCTACATACGCACTGTATAAAAATTCTAGTAGAAATATGTTGAATCTAAAAAGTAAAGAAGGAGAAATAAGTCTGATTTTCTCTGAAGGTGAGGATTACTATCTCGTGAGGAGGCATCTGAAAGCAGGAAAGAAGATGGATAGCTGTAGTAGTCAGCTTTTTTCTATCTCTTTTGGAAACTGAAGTGATTTAGATATTTTGAAAAAATGAGGGCAGACTTTACAGCGAGATAGAAACATTATTCAAGAGTTTTTTGACAATAATAATATAAAACTGGCAGAGATACCTGTAAAAAATGAGAATGATTTTCAAAAGACTTTAGAGCAATTATTGCCTCCTGAAGAGGTTTTTCTCTCGACAATGTTGTTGCTACAGGATGCTGATAATATTTTTGAATTATTGCCATCCAAGAGGATTGAAGTTTTGAAAAACATTTTTGGATTATTGGGGATTGAGAATGCGAAAGAGCAGGTTAATGAAAGGAAAAAAGGGACAATTCTCAGGCTAAAAACCTTGCAAGATCACAGTATGCAGGATGTCAGGCTCAGAAATTTATTGAAAGAATGCAAAAACCTAGTTTATACCATCTGAATTACTGATGGGAATAAGTTTTTCGAGGATCTGGAGGATGTTTTGAATCAATTAACAATTTCTAATTTTAGTCTAAATGGATTGGATATTCAGCTTTTTGAGGCTCGTTTGGGGGAAGTTAAAAAAAATGAAAAAGAGGTAATACAGCTAAAGACCAAGCAAGATAACCTAGAAAACCAGCTCAGAGAACAAGAACAACTCCAGAGAAAGTTGAGAGAAGAAGAAATAAGTCTGACTACTGAGATTGATAGACTAGAAAAAGTAATTCTGTCCGTAAATTTAGCAGAATTAGACAAGTTAAAGACTGAAAAAAATGAATTATATATTCAGCTGGAAGAGATAGACAAGGTTGAAGCCATTATATCATTTGATGGAGATGAGGCTAAAAGTCTAGATGAAGTTTTAAAGTTAATTCAGAGATTAAAAGATCATTGAAAAGACCTAGCAAATCAGATAACTCAGCTAGAGCTCCAGCAGAAGAATTTGGATCAAGCTGTAGAATTTCATACTGAGCAGGAGAATACATTAAAAAATCAGTTATTACAGACACAAACTGAATTAGATAGTATAGATAAAGAGACAGAAAATCAGGCAACTTTTGAATGTGAAAAAATTCAGGGGAATTGTCCATTTGTAAAAACCATAAATCGTCAACATTTCGAGCAGAGAATAGAGATGAAAAGCCGTTTTGAGAAAAATATTGTAGAATTAAAAGATAAACTAGAAGAATTGAAGAAAGTAGAGATTAAAAGGAATGTAATAGATATTGAGAGTAGTCAGAAAAAAGTTCAAGAGCTGAGAGACTATCTAGTGAAAATAGATTTTACGAAATGGGAGGAAAAATGAAAACAGAAAGCATCTCTACAAAACAAGCTTAATACTCTAGATCAGCATGTTATGAAGCTAGAAATCGAATCCCAGAAATTACAGGATTATCACCAACAAAAATCAGCTTTAATGTCTCGTAAAGATGTTTTGTGAGAACAGAAAAATGGAAGTATAAAACTAAATCAAGAACTAGAAACTCAACTAAAAGAATATAAAATGAAGTTATCATCTCCTGAGATGCAATCGATTACAAATCAGTTAAATGCTCTAGAAAAGTTTTTCCAGATAATACGTGATTTAAACCAGCTTATTGAGGATTTTGCAGAGAAAAAGGTACAGATCAAACAGCTAGAAATTGATGAGAACATTTTGAAAAATCTCGAAAAGATACTATGAAAAGAGCTTATTTTGATAGCTATTGAACAGTTTTTACCTGCACTGAACGATATTGTAAATAATTTTTTGACAAAAGTCGTAGATTACCAAATTTCAATGCAAATAACTGAAAGCTGAGATAAAATCGAATTGGAAGCAAAAATCACTGATGAAAAGTGAGAAAGAGAGGTTAAAAGTCTGAGCTGAGGACAAAGGACACTTCTAAAACTGGTTTGGATGCTCGCTATCTCATCTTTTATGAAGACTCCTCTGCTATTTTTGGATGAAACTATAAATAACCTAGATGCAGATACTGTCGGCAAGGTTAGTGATATGATAAATGAATTTGTAAAGCAGAGAACTATGAAATTTTATACAGTAACTCATAATACTGAGATACAGGAGATGAATATCTGGGATGATACGATCGAGATTTAGATGATAGATTCAAGCTTTCAGGCTAGATGAAGCAGATCTTCGTCTCACCACTGTTTTCACATTAGCTGGATGCCTACTGGTAGTTTTTCTCAGTTTTCATCTACTGTTCACATAGGCAGAGAAATCGCAGGCAATCAGGCTAAATTTGCAGGAGTCGTATATAGGTCCTCTAAATACATCTGCAGTGAATTAGCTGTTTTGGAGCCGAGATTGGAGGCTGGAGCTGGAGTTGTAGGAGTCATAACTGCGTCATAATTTTCAAAAAGTTTAGAAAACTGATTTGTCAGTTGTTGTCTGGATTTTAACGCTGGTTTGTAATACTTATCGTAGTTTTTGTGAAGAACAACGTAATTTCAGAGCATCAGTCTTTTTTTTACTTCTTTTCAGAATGCTTGAGAGCGGATATCTGTATAATCTAAACCTGCTTTTTGGCATCAAAATCTCATACCATCGAATCTTCATAGGTTTGAAGTCAATTCTGCTGACATAAGAATATAATATAACGATCAAACGTGCCTGAGAAGTGGAAAATCAATAAAATCAACCTGAAATCACGAAGAGATAAGAATATCGACTTTTGAGCGGAATAGTGCTTCAACGCGAGGGTCTAAAGAGAATGTGAAGATTTCATTTGGGATAGCTATCTTTGGTTTTTCGGCAGTGAAAGTGTGCGAAGAAGACGTATTTGTGTGAGGATTAAGCGTTTGTAAATCATTTTCATCCTCACCTGCCATAATCGAAAGCAAAATTTCAGCATCATGAACTGTCTGAGTCAATGTGCCGACTTGGTCTAAAGAAGAGGAAAGAGACTGCACTCAGTATCTGGATATTTTGCCGTATGTTGGCTTGAAACCTACAATACCACATAGAGATGATGGCTGACGAATAGAGCCACCTGTGTCAGTTCACAGTGCTGCAATACATAGTCAGGAAGCTACTGCTGCCGCACTTCCGCCACTCGATCATCATGGCATACGATTGATTCAATGCGGATTTATCGTAGGTCAGAAGTATGAATGCTCAGTAGAAGAACCCATAGCGAATTCATCCATATTGGTCTTTCATATCGGGAGAAATCATTTGTCAATCAATTTTTGACAACAAGTTGCAGTATATGGGGCGACATAATGTTCTAACATTTTGGAAGCACAAGAGCTGATCTCACCTGTCAGCATCATATTGTCTTTTATCCCAATGGGAGCTGAGTGAAATTCACGTGAAGCAAGTTCATCAAAATGTGAGGAGATAAACTGATCGTGAACACGAATAAACGAATTTAGATCAGATTTTTGTATCTGCTGAATAGTTTGCTGGATGAAAGTTTCTGGATCAATAGTTCATGACTGAACTTGCTGGAGATATGAGGTGATAGTTGGCATATTAATGAGTGATAGTATAAAGTATGTAAGAGTGTATTGATTTCAGATTAAAAAAAAAGAGAAGAATGCTGAATTTAATCAGATTTTTCTCTCTTTTGGGTTTAGACTAACTATTCAACAACAGTAAGTGTTTCTTCAACAACCTCTGGTGTAGTGTCTGGAGTGTCTTCAGGCGCAGTAGCATCAGAAGGAGAAGTAACGTCTACGATTACTGTTCCATCAGGAGTAGTCTCGTCTAGGAAAACATTACATCCAAACTGATTGTAAAGATCTGACTGTGGAAGGATTTCGTTGTCCCATGCTGCCTGACAAGTAGATTCTTGAGTAGCTGCATCTAAAGCCTGTCGAGCTTCTTTAGTCTGATCAACAACAGTTTTGATCTCTGCCTGCTGCTCTGCAGGAACCTGAGACTGAAGTGTACAATCTAATACTCTAAAATACTCATCACAGATAGGTGCTGCAAATGTTCCAGCTACAACCTCTGAGGGTGAAGTAGTGTTGCCTGTTGGTTCAGTAGGTGTATCTGTGTTTCCACATCCTACGAGAATCAAAGATGTCCCTAAAAGGGCTAATAATGAAAGTTTTTTCATGAGAACAAATCGCATAAAAAAGATAAAACGTTGGTTGTTATATATTTTTCTAATTATAAAGCAAGAGTAATTTAGTTTTTTTGTGGATTATGGGTATTTTGTCAACTGATTTGTCTAGTCGTCTACTCAATCTGTCAAAAATCTTCTAATTCTTCAACTACTTTGTCCATAATTTCTTCCTTTTCATCACTAGACTCTCACAGACTATCGATAGATATTAATTCATCATCATCCAGAGATGAAGTAATCAATCCTGAAAGTCCTAGATCTTTGATTTTGTCCATCCTCTCGGTGAATATCCTCTCCATCTCATCAGAATTTAACTGCTGAATATTCTGTCCAATACCGCGGAAAAGGTAGGTTACTAAATTGAATGATTCTGGGAGTCATCCTAGTTTTGGCTTCTGATTTTTGATAATATTTTCATATAATTTATTTCTACCTGCGATGTCATCTGACTTTACAGTTAGCATTTCCTGGAGGGTATAAACAGCAGAATATGCTTCTAAAGCCCAAACTTCCATCTCTCCAAATCTCTGACCTCACTGGCGAGATTTCCCACCTAAAGGCTGCTGAGTAATCAAAGAGTAAGGACCAACTGATCTAGCATGGATTTTGTCCTCAACCATGTGATTTAATTTGAGGATGTGCATATATCATACTGTGACTGGTTTATCGAACTGTTCTCAAGTTTGTCCATCATATAAAATAGTCGTAAGCTGATCTGACATTCCTGCTTTGTCTGCTAAATCAAGGATTTGCTGTAAACCGAAATCTCCGAAAGTAGGTACTGCAAATCTCACTCAAAGAGTCTTGGCTATTAAACCTAACTGAGTTTCAAAGAGCTGGCCAAGATTCATACGAGAGATTACTCAGAGTGAGTTTAGAACTATATCTACAGCTTTTCAGTCTGCTGAATATGGCATATCTTCTTCTGGAACGACAGTTGCGATAATACCTTTGTTTCCATGTTTTCCTGCCAGTTTATCTCAGATTTCTATTTTTCTGGTCGTAGCTACGTAAACTTTGATTTTCTTTTTGAGTCAAGCCATAAGATTATCTCACTGCTTTGCATCTAGGATAACTACATCTACCACCTTACCCTCACTTCACGAAGGCAGATAAAGAGATGTATCTTTTACGTTTTTGGATTTATCTCAGAAGATCGCTTGGATCAATTTTTCCTCTGGAGTCAAATCTCACTCTGACTTTGGAGTAATCTTTCCGATCAAGATATCTCATCAACGAACAATAGAACCAATCCTTATAATACCATTTTCATCCAGATTACTCAGCCTGGCCATAGAGATTCATGGAATGTCATTTGTGGTTTCTTCAGGTCAAAGCTTGGTATCTGCGACTTCGATTTCATGTTTTTCGATGTGCATTGAGGTAAGTTCATCATTTCTAACTAATCTCTGAGAAATCACAATTGCGTCCTCGTAGTTGTATCATTTCCATGGCATAAATGCGATACGAAGTGAATTTCCGAGTGCTAATTCTCATCCAACGCTAGAAGGTCAATCAGCCAACAAATCTCATTTTTTGACCTGTTGTCATAGAGAGACCATAGGCTTCTGGACAATTACTGTCTTGTCGTTTGACTTGAGAAAGGTTGTCAATTCGTATTCTTTGGTTCATCACTTGAATTTTAGTTTTATTCTCTTGCCATCTACATATATAATTTCTCAGTCTTCATCTGCTAAAATGACTGCATTTGTCATACGTACAATATTTCTCTCCTGACCTGTCGCTACGAGCGGAGAAGTGTTTTTTAGCAATGGAATCGCCTGTCTCTGCTGAGATGTCGCAATAGAAGCACGTACAGCATCATTGTGGTCAACGAACGGAATCACATTTACATTTGGAGAAAATATCTGAGATAGATTCACATCCATGTGTGTAACATCATTGATGTGAAAGGTCTCCATATCCACATAATGCCTAGCTGCCACACGTTTTGCTCTGATGTTATTAAATTCATCAATAGGACTGGTAGCGTCTGCAATTACAGTTTTCTCATCCATTTCTGGAGAAATATACTCAATCTCACCTGTGAAAAAAGGTTTAACGTTTATTGCTTTTTTGGGATACATTTTCTCGATCTGGGTAGCTGCACTAGAGGTAATATATTCGTCTTCGGCAACAATCAGCTTTTTTGTCTCTTTTCCTTTGGAATCTAATTCAAAAATATCTCTATCAGCAATTCTATTGATCAGCTGGTCTCTCTTGGCGTCCACAGTGCGGAAGACCTTCAATGCTGGAGTTTCAAGAAATCATTCTGTATTGATGCGAGAATATAGTGCCTGATGAGTTATCAGACCGATATTTTGTCACTCTGGAGTCTCAATCGGACAAATCCTACCATAATGCGAAGGATGAACATCACGAACATCAAATTTTGCAGTTTCACGTTTGAGTCCACCAGGTCAGAGAGCTGTAATACGTCTCTTGTGCTCTAACTCACCGAGTGGGTTAATCTGATCCAAAAACTGAGAAAGCTGACTGGTCGCAAAGAAAGATTTGATAGCTGTATCGATCATCTTGAAATTTACAAGATCAGTTATCTTGATAGGGTTTTCTAGATTGAGAACTGATAATTTACCACCAACACTCTTTACAAATTTCCTCATCACAGGTCATAGGTGAGAGTAAAGGATCTCTCCAGTAGTTCTCACTCTCTTATTTGCCAGATGATCACTATCATCTACATAATATCATTTTTTCTGATTGGATAGGTTGATCAAATATATGATACTCGATAATAGATCATCTAAATCAAATATATTTGCTTCTTCTGAGTCCAGTTTTTTGGATAATCATAGTTTAGCATTCAGCTTTCTCCTACCTATTCTGCCGACGTGAATCCTATGTGGATCCATAAACTGAGCCTTTACATAGTCGAGAGCTGACTCTGGATCGATAATTTCACCAGGTCTGAGCTTGCTATATATAAATTCTGCAGCGGAGATAGCGTCGTGAGTATCTTTGTCTTTTTTTAGGGTGATATCTATATAATTGACATCTTCTTCGTCAAAATACTGCTCGAAGTAAGCTCTAATCGCCTCGTCAGTTTCCAGACCAAAAATTCTGAATAATGATGTAATCGGAAATTTTCTGGATTTATTGATCCTAGCGACGATAGTTCAGGTCTTTTCTACATCAATTTCTAACCATGGACCATTTTCAGGGATCAATTTACAGCTGTATCTAAAATCTTTCAATGAATAAAAGATACCATAAGAACGCACAATCTGAGAAATAAGCACCCTCTCAACTCAGTTTATAATATAGGTCGCAGATGGTGTCATCACAGGTAATGTACCTATGTTTGCACGTTTTGAGAAAAGTATTTTTTCAGTCAGCTTTTTTGTCTTTTCATCTTCTACCATCTCTACGAGTTTGATCTTTGCGGTGATGATACCTCAGAAAGTTAGCTCTTTCTTTTTGCAGGCTTCTATCGTCTCTTGTGGTTCTGAAACCTTAACCTCAGAAATGGTGATATTTAGGTGATTTCAACCGATATCTCGAATTGGATTTAATTCTTCAAAGAGTTTGGATAGGTAAACATTGAGCAGGTCATGGTATCATCTCTTCTGAAGCTCCAAAAGATCTGGGATCTCTCCATAAGTTTTGGGATCTGATAGGAAAATTCTACCATCAACAGTTGGCAAATCCTTTAGAAAGTCAGGAATTTTTACTTCAACTTTGGACACAGTTTGTATCATTGGTTTGAGTTCAGCCTTTTTTTCTACTTTTTTGGTAATTGGCTGTTTGGGAGTAGGTTTAGCTGTCTTTGCAACTGGTTTGGCTACATTTTTCTTTGTAGAAAAACTGCTACTTTTTTTGGGAGTAGTCTTTTTTGCTGGTGTTTTTTTGGTTGCCATAAAAAAATAAAGATCACAAAATAAAAGCACTGGATACGCGGGATAACTGGTACTCTGATCTAAAGAACAACAAACATATTGCTTCCATTTTAGAAAAAAGCTCTTGAAATGCAAGAGAAAATAAGCAAAAAAGCGGTATGAAAATATTTGTTTGTTATTTCATACTCATAAATCTGATAACTTTCATAATCCGAGGCATTGATAAGTGGAAAGCAATAGGTCAGAAGCGGAGAATTAGTGAAAAAACTCTGCTAATTTTTTGCGGACTGGGATGATTTGTGGGAGCCGTGCTGGCGATGGGAATCTGGCATCATAAAACTATCAAATCGAAGTTTTTGGTCTGGTTTTATCTGATTGTAGGAGCCTGGATGGTGGCTGGAATTAGTCTATATTTATGGTTGAATTAAAAAAATCCTACCCCATACGGCAGGATTTCAAATTTAATATCATTATTAGAAAGTAATTATGATTTTAGATGAACAAAGCGTGTCAAGTAAAATTATTCTTGATTATACTCAAAAAAATTAAAAAGTCAATAGATATTTTATAGCTTTAGAACTAGCATATCTTAATATGGCACTTTCTCCAATGCTGCAGCAATACGTGAATATGAAGAATCAACATCCAGAATGTCTGCTTTTTTTTCGTGTTGGTGATTTCTATGAATGATATTTTCAGGATGCACATCTCTTGCATCAGGTGCTGGATCTCGCTGTATCTGACAAAAGTAAAAATAAAGACTGATCTATACCAATGGCAGGTATTCCTCATCACGCACTGGATAAATACATTCCTCGCCTAATTCAACACTGATATAAAATAGCAATTGCTGAGCAAATGACTGAAGCCATGCCTGGAAAGCTGGTAGATAGGCAGATTACTCAGATAATAACACCCTGAACCTATATCACAGAGTCTGCAAAGATATTTAATTATATACTCTCTATCACGCAGCAGGAAACACAAAGCTGACTCAATTTTCACGTTGCGTGGGGAGATTTCACGATCGGAGAATATTGGACGAAAAGCTTCAAAACTTTAGATGAGGTAGAAAAACGAGTCGCCATAATCAATCCCAGAGAGATTATACTAGATGCTGATCTAAACTGTAAAGATGATATTAGTGATAGAGTAAAGACTAATGATAAAGCCATAATATCCATATATGAGGTGCCAAATGATCCTGATTTTTTTCTGATCAATCTCTGTAAAATTCAGAATTTAAAATCTTTTTGAATAGCTGTCGAAGGCTGACGCCTGAAAGGAATAACTTTGCTGTTGAATTATATCAAACATACTCAGACTGAGGCTATTCAAAATATATATAAAATATCCTTTCATAGCTCGGAAAATAGGGTGTTTCTAGATGACATAACTATCAAAAATTTGGAAATATTTACATCCAGTTATCAGCAAGAGACGAAGTATACTCTGTGCGAAGTATTGGATCATTCAAGAACTAGTGCTGGAGCTAGATTTCTCAGGTATTTACTTTTAAATCCGACAAAAGATTTACAAGTTATCACTGCTAGACACGGTCATATTCTCAGATTTCAGACGTCTCCAAATACCACTGATTTCCTCAGAATTTTACGCTGAACTTTTGATGTCTCAAAGCTGATCTCTACTATCTTGTACAGGAAACTTACTCCGATTACATTTGTGAAGCTTCGCAGTACCCTGTGAGAATTTTTCGATGAAAGTAAGCCATTTTTTAGGGGATTACAAGAGGAACTGGCATATTTTGGACTGGCGAATGAACAGAAAAATCAGATTTCTAGTCTTTTTGATTTACTACACAAGGCACTGAAAGATGCTGATAATATAGGTTCTGATCTAAACTTTATCGCTGATGGATACAGTGAAGCTATTGATCAGCTGAGAAAAATCGCATATCATAGTGATGAGCTGATATATGAATACCAGCTTTTGCTCGCTGAAAGGTCTGGACTGACAAATGTAAAATTAAAATTTATAATGAATGAGTGATATTTTATAGAGATTGCTCACAAAGATTCTGTGAATTTCAAGAATACACTCGAGAAGCTGGCAAATGATGATTCAGACAAATTCACTCTCTATCATCGTAAAACATTGAAGGACAGCTACCGTTTTACCACTCCATATCTGGAAAATATAGCCAGTACCATACTTTCTGCACAGTGAAAATTACAAGCACAGGAATTTGCGGTGTTGTGAGAGATAAAAGAAAAAATAAGTCTGATTTCGCCTGTACTGGCTCAGTTTGCACAAATGCTGGCTCAGTTTGATGTGTTTGCGTCTCACGCACGCTTTGCTATCGAGAAAGATTATACACAGCCGTTGTTTGTCGCGTGATGATGACAAAGCGGAGCTATCAATATCACAAACGCTCGTCATCCAGTCATTGAGGAGTTTCTGGCGAAAGATCAGCAATTTATACCGAATGATCTCGTGATCGAAGATGGCAATATCCATATCATCACCTGACCAAATATGGGCTGAAAATCTACCTATCTGCGTCAGTCAGCTCTAATACTGCTCTTGGCTCACTGCGGACTATTTGTGCCTGCGTCAAAGGCTAAGATTCCGCTAGTCGATGGAATATTTGCCCGCATCGGAAGCGGTGATATTATTGCAAAAAACCAGTCAACTTTTATGACAGAGATGATCGAAGTGAGTAATATATTGAATAACGCGACATCTAACTCTTTTATCATTTTTGATGAACTGGGGCGTGGGACATCCACATACGATGGAATAGCTCTGACGAAGGCAATCTTGACCTATATTTTGACTAATGTAAAAGCTAAAACTCTACTCGCTACCCATTATCACGAATTGATAGATCTAGAAAATACATATCCTGAGGTGAAAAATTTCTCAGTATCAGTGTACGAAACTGACAAGGAAGTGATCTTTACAAAAAAGATAATAAAAGGCTGAGCTAACAAATCATACTGAATAGATGTCGCACAGCTTGCATGAATTTCTAGGTCAATCATCGAAAATGCTAGAAATAATCTCGCAAACCTAGAATCTAACAAAAAAAACACGGCATCTAACCAAACACCTCTATTTAATGATACGAATAAAGTAGATGAAAAGCAAATAAATAACGAAAAAGTAGCCTCGTTGATCAAAGCTACAAATCTCGATAATGTCACTCCTCTGCAGGCTCTGCAGTTATTGATGAAGATGAAAGAAGGGCTGTAAAGTTAGGCGATCTTTAGCATTACTTTTTCTGCTCCATCTCCCACTCTGTATCACATCTTGAATGTCGTGATAAATCAGCTTTTTTTGCCTGATTCTATGAATTTTGGAAGGAAGGTATCCATAACTTTTTTACCTTCTGGTTCAGATAGAATTTCTGATTTTACGAGTCTAATATTTTCGCGGCGAGCGTCTTTTGCATCGTATGCAGCGGTGTTTGAAACTAAATCTGCGAAAAAGCTGTCCGCATAAGACTTGAGAACTTTGGCTCTCTTTGAGGTCGTAGTGATCTTGCCGTTGCGAACTAGGTTTGTAAGGAGCTGTCTCAAAAACACTGGCTTGCTCTTGGCTCCTGTGTTGATTTCGAGAAGTTTGTTGTGTCTGTGTCTCATCCTAATAATTATTTACTAAATAAAACAATACTATATCCCTGAGCCTCCTTTTTTGGAGTATCATACTGAGATTTACTAACTGGAGCAAGCATTTCCTTGACCGCAAGGATCTTTTCGGCGGCTTTGCTCGCATAAATTTTTTCTCTACCCCTGAGTCTGATGCTGACTTTGACATTATCGCCAGACCTGAGGAACTCTTCAGCTTTTTTTACTTTTAGAGCTAAATCGTTGTCTCATATTCCATAAGATATTTTAATTTCCTTCAATTCTTTGCTTTTTTGCTGTTTGCGTTTTTCCTTGTCTTCTTTGCCTTTGTTGTACATATATTTACCATGGTCGGTCAGACGCACGGTAGAGAGCATCTTTTCTGGGTCGTATGCTATCTGTACGAGGTCCAAACCAGCTTCTTCTGCCATCTCTAAAGCTCTCCTACGCGGGAATGTCCCCAGATTTTGCTTATCATCATCGATAATCATAATGCTAGAGGCTTTGATCTGATCATTGACGTATACCATCCTGGCTTTTTGGTTAGGATTGGCAATCATAGGTTTCTGGAGCATATAGAGTGGAGAAAAAATAAAGGTTTAATCGCTCCCGGCGGGGGTCGAACCCGCGGTTTCCACCGTGAGAGGGTGGCGTCCTAACCACTAGACCACGAGAGCAGTATAAATGATGACTGAGTGAATGTATAGCTAAAATCCCCATAAAATCAAGAGATTTTTAGACTTTTTTTCGTGGATAGAAGGAAAATAGAAATAAAAAGCTGGTTTTAAAGATATTTTTGAATTGATTGTGTGTAGTTTGACGCAAGTGTCTTTTCTGAACGCAGTGAAGAATCCAGTTTGAATGAGCTAGAGATGCTTCCTTAGTTTCACTCCCCGCAGTTTCATGTGAGGGCAGACAAGATGACAGTGAGTCAAACTCAAAATGACGGCAAGTTTATTTTCAAATTTAAAAAAAATTGGGGAGAGTAGGATTTGAACCTACGTAGCCGTGAGGCGACTGATTTACAGTCAGTTGCAATTGACCGCTCTGCCATCTCCCCATCCCAATTTTTAGCTGTTCTCTAGACTTTGCATCAGATTATCCGCTGGACTACCTATCGAAATCACTCCAGTCATCACGAGTCATCATACCACGATCAAACCAAAACCAATCATCAACAGTAAATTCCTCGTCCCTCCTAAATGTTCCTCTGCTCGAGCACTTTTGCCTAAATTTTCGACTAAAGGATATGATCGATACATCATAGCACATCCACCAGCCATAAAAGCAATTCACAAGAGGATTCTACCAAACATCAAATATAACAAAGATAAAAGGTACAAAATAGCGGATAACGGGACTTGAACCCGTACGAGCAGAGCTGAAGTCTGCTATGCTACACCAACTACATCATATCCGCACAGTTTCAGAGAACTTCTGAGTTTATACTAAATTAAATGTAAAAATCAAGAGGAAATTTACAGAGAAAAATTATAATTCAAGACTACACCACCTTGTCTACATTTTCACCCTTGCGGGGAAGTAGACGATTATATGTATTAGTATTTGGATGAATTTTCGTTCGTTTGACTGGGGGGAAAGCTCAGAATGGAGAATGATATATGAGTGTTCATCCATTTGAATTTATCTCCATAATATTAAAGACATTAGGCAATGTAAGCACAAATGAGTCCTCCAATATAAAACCTTTGTCTAAATGATACATTCATTTGGGCATTCCCATCTTTTGTAGGAAAGGATAAAACAGAGAAAGTCTTTTGTCGTCTGGTATATTTGGTGGTAGCTCGATACTTATCTTGTTATTCGCTCAGGGATCAAACACATATCGATCGTTATTATAATTGATAGGAGATATATCCTCACCTGTAAGTGGATCTTTATAGGTCTGGAGCTGAGACTGTGATGGGTTAAATGATTTATCTAGGATATAATCGCCTATCCTGAGAGAGCCTGAAGAGAATAAATTTATTTTTTGCATTAACCATTCAAAATCCTCCAATGAATAGCGGTTTTTCTGATGAAGAGATTCAAACTGTACTATGAGATCTGGATAATTCGCAAGATAAGCAATAAAGTCTGGAGGCAGATCAGCTTTTTTTGTTACTTTTCATTTTAAGGCTTTTGGTTTTGGCTGTAATAAAATATCTATAAGCTCTGTCTGCTCTTCAGCTGTTAATGTTTGATATTTTGACTCCCCTGTTAGATGATCAAAGATCTGCTCATAAGAAGAGTTATTTGTGAAGGCAGCCATAGTTAAGGATGATAAAATTAAATCATAACTTTGTAAGTCTGAGATCATACTCTGATCAGATATGCGCCTGTCGGAAGAGTGGTGATTTGCTGGGTTCAGCTGACTGTCTCAGAATAGACCAGCTGTCCCTGAGTATTATAAATCTCGAAAGTTTGAGGTTGATCGTTATTTTCGATGGTGAGAACTCAGTTTGCTCAGTGGACTTTAATATTTAGGTTTATCGTTTCAATACCTACTGTGTAAATTTTGTCCAGAATTAGATACTGCCTGATCCCTTTCCACTGAACGGTGCTTCATAAGCCGTATGGTCTAGAGTCAAATTTAATGGCATAATTTGCATCAGGATGATTGGTCGTAGCTGAAGATTTCAAAGCAGGATTATTGAGCTGGGTATCTGAACTAATATCTAGCTCTGCGAAAACCTGAATTCTTTCTCATTTGAGTATCTCGTATGGTGAGGGTGAATTGAAGACTCCGATATCTTGTCAGTTGCGACCAGATTGCCACTGATCACCTATGAAAGTTTTGTCTCAGACTTTGACAACTATTCTTTTGATTCCTTTTTTGTTCGCGATGTTTGTCTCGAGAGAAAATCTGAGAGTAGACGTGTTTTCAGTAGCTACTCCGTCTGCGACTAGGACTTTCTGATTTTTATTACTGATTTCTAGTCGAGAACCGTCAGCTCGAGTGAGAGATTCATCAGACTGGAGAGTGTCTGGAGTTTTGATGCTATTTTTGAGTTCATTTAATTGCTGTGCTGTCGATGGAGTTTCGGTTGTATTGAGAAGCTCTGGATTTGAAGATATTGGCATTTTGAAGTAGAAAAAAGAAATAAAAGTCTGACTTCCCAATTATTTCGGGATAATTCGTTATATTTTACTCTTTTTGGATTGATTTGTCAAATGTGGAATGGGGATTTTCAAAAAGGATAGGGGCAAGCCTCCGACATGTCGAGAGCAAGCCTATCCCTACAAAATTTAATTGGACTGTCATTACTGGGTCCTTCGTTTCACTCAGGATGACGTAAATGTTAAAAAAGGACGGATTATTAGTCCGCCCCTACAAATATAAATTTGTATATTATGACTGTGAAGATCTATACATCATTAGCATAATGTATCATCTGAGTTCCTGAAGAGTTGGATTATCATTTGTGATGATAGCGGCGTCTTTGAGTGCTTTAAGATGAGCTTCTCGATAGTTACCTGTAGAAGTATTATTCACGTTTCCATAAAGGATTCTAGAGAATACTGTTCAGAATTCTGCTCTGGTCACTAAATCGTCTGGTCTAAAATTCTTTAACGGAGCTAAGCCATGATCTATCCCCATAATATTTAGCTGACAAGCTGTAATCATAAAGTCATACAAGTCTCTACCTTCATAACTTTTGATAGAAGGCAAGAAAGCTGAACAATCTTTGGTCGTGTCTGGTGTCCTATGAAGGATCTTTATTGCGAACTGAACTGCCATCTTTGCTAATTCTGCTCTAGTGAGTTTGTCTGAGAGTCTAGCTTTGGTGATGTCAGCGATAGTTGTGATACCATTTTCAAAAGCTCGGAGATAAGCCTGATTCTGTTCGTTGGAGAAAGTAGAACCTTCGATAGAAGCTGAGGTAGAAGTGTTTTCTGGGTCAGAGTTATCATCTGTATTATTCTCCACTTCTCCTGAGAGATTTACGTCTTTGGCAGGTCCACATGTTCCGTCATAGAGACTAGGTGATGTGTCGCCATTTGGACAGTTATCCATGATGATTCATCCTCCGCCACCGCCTCCTCATCAGTTGTAGTAAGGAGCTGTGTAATATTTGAATGTTATGTTGAATGTTAATGTAGTTGTTCCATTGGATAGAGTAATTACCTTCGGGAATGTCGTATCTGTGTCCATTACCACCAATAATTGATTACTACCAGTAGTTACCCCATCTGGAGCCACCTCAGCAGCTGTAAATGTATGACTTCCTTGATAAATGATACCTGATAAAGTATTTGCCATATTAAGCATTATTGCAGCCCACTTATGCTCCCCAGTAGTATAACCATCATCATAGGCATTGAGAGCTGATGAAGCTGTGATCTCTATGTTGTATGTATTGTCACTAGGAGAGGTGGTCGCCACAGAAAGAAGTCATTGATTATGACTTGCCGCTCCAGTGTATAGAGTCGTCGGTATTGTCACTGCCTCGAAAGAGAAGGCATATTCGAAAGTTATATTGAATGTTAATGTATCTACACCATCGGACAAAGTGAACGTCTTTGGGAATGTCGTATCTGTGTCCATTACCACCAATAATTGATTACTACCAGTAGTTACCCCATCTGGAGCCACCTCAGCAGCAGTCCAAGGAGCATTATTATTATAAGTTATACCCTTTAAAGAACTCTCCATATCAAGTATTATTGCAGCCCACTTATGCTCCCCAGGAGTAGCACCATCATCATAGGCATTGAGAGCTGATGAAGCTATAACTGTTATGTCATATCCATACTCACTAGTTTGAGTGGCCGTAGCATAAAGAAGTCACTGATTGTAATCTGCAGCTCCAGTGTATAGAGTTGTTGGTATTGTTACGTCGATGAGATTAAAGGGAATATATGATTTTAAGAAGGTTTCGATTCCTGTTTTAGTGGAAATATCACCACTTGCAATTTTTGCGACAAGGATTGTAAATGCATCTCGTCAGTTCTCTGCATCTGTTGCTGTGATATCATCTATCGTATCAATAATATCTTGGATATATGGTAATGAAAGAAGAAAAGTTATCGCACCTTCGTCAAAATCATTAGCTGGATTTTCGTCATTGTTGGTTAGGATCACATCTCTAATAAGTCCATAGTTTTTTTCGATCAAAGTGGAGCCTGGTGTCCCTGCGAAAACTGCCGCAACAAAACCACTATTTGCAGGATTGTTTAAGAAATCTGCAACGCCTGGAACCCCAAAATCAGATATTAACTGCGTGAATGTTGCTTGCTGAGGTCAGATAAGGTCTCGCTTGGAAACTAAAAACAAAAAAGCTGGATCTCAGATCTGTGTTTTTAGTGACTCATAATCACTTGCAATCATCTTAGATAATGCATACACAGGTCACCTGTTGGGTAGAGCTAATAAATTAGTCCTAACAGAATTTGTATCGCTCATACATTCAGTATAAAAACCTGATGTATTAGCTGTAAAGTAAGCAGTTAATTCGTTCCCTAATGCAATACAGGTATCTTCTGGCTCGGCAGCAATAGCACTGGTGAGCATAGGCAATCCTCCGATCACCAGTCCCAATGCAAGTAAAAATCAGAATTTTTTCATTGTTTTTTTTAGAAAAAAATGGTAAAAAAGTTAGAATTCCCACATAGTGGCTTCGTAAAACTACGAAGTTGTCTTCTTTGTCGTCCGTCTCCACGGAAATCGTAGCAAAAGATATTGACAAAATTTCTTAAATATGTTTGAAGTATATGGAATTGCAGTGAGAAGTCAAGACAAAAATAGATTGGAAAAATTATAATTCAAAATGCACCACCAATCAGTAAGATAGAAATGTTACGTTTTATATCTTTACTTTCATAGGTGATGCCACACAATACTACACAAAAGAACCACTTAAATCAAGAGGAAAGAC
>BNUE01000016.1 GCA_025997135.1 candidate division SR1 bacterium
TACACTGAAATCTACAGGTAGCCCCATTTGTACTTGCTGCAGGTGCAGATGCAGGAGTCCAAGCGCTTCCATTTCGCGTCTGAGTGAATTTATCATATCCGCTTACCCAAGCTCCACCAGTAGGAGCTGTACCGCAACTTGTGAGCTGAATATTAGGATCACAGAGGTTTCCGTTTTGTGTATAGTTTGGATGACAGCTATCTATCTTGTATAATCCATTTGAACAGGTGGAACAAGCGGCGTTTGCAGGACAGACAGATAAAGTATAAGCTGAACAATTCTGAGGAATAGTAGGGATAGTAGTACTACCACAACTAGCACTTCCCCTGAATGATCAGCGGCGAGCTCATATCATACTACACTCGATATCTATCTCTCTACAGAAAGCTTTCAGGTCGTCATTATTGACTTGTAATCAGTTATTATCTCTCCACTCTGGAGTCGAAGCTCAGGATATACAGTCGATACGAGAGACGCTAAGATCTCAGGTTACGTAAATAGATTCTCAGACACTCATATACTGGTCATCATCTGGATTATCATTTACCCGCCAGACACATGTCTGAGAACAGAGAATATTTGACCATGTGATACCATTACAGTACATAAAAGCCTTGTCTGTCTGGTCATACTCGATAGTTCAGGCATTACTTGAGGTACAGTCAGTATTTTCTCTAGCTATTTGGATTGATCATCAGATATTTGCATTTACACCAGGTAGGGTCTGAGTAGTATTGATAGATAGTCAGTTTAGGGAGCGGAAAAGGGCTGTATTTGTTTTTGTAGCTCCAAAAGGAGTAGGGGCGATAGGATCGCCTGAGCTAGTAGTTGTCTCATAATCTCGGACACACTGTGTAACATCATTTAGATCTACTGTAGTATTAGCTGGACATACCGCATAAAGTCCACTTGGTGGATTGGGGCCGTCACATGTTCATGTTTCTTCATCAAAATTATATGGATCACAATCTCCTATGTATGAGTCTGGCGTAGCATAACCACATGGAGCATCAATATTTCGGGTAGGACTGCCTCAGTATGGACAAGTATATACTATACTGCCCTGATCCTCAGCGATTAGATATTTGCCCGTAAAATCACTCCAGATGAATGTATTTGCCTGATTATTATCTATATTTTGACCGATAGCTAGATTATAAGGAGCGGATACCTCTACGTTTCTATTTAGCAGACTGGTGCTGTCTAGAGAATTTAGGATAGAGAAATTTCAGCCAACGTTTATTCTACCGTTTGCTCCTCATAGTATGATACTAAATTGTGATTTGACTCGATTGGCAAGTCATCATCAGACAAAACTAAAAATACCATTTGTCTGTATGGCGTTATTCTTTCCACCTCAGATTACAGAGTTTGACTTCTCTATGTGATTACCATATCCACCTCAGATAACTGAATAATCAGCACCATTTGCTATTTGATTTCCGCTTCCTCCCAAAATCGAAGCAAAATCCCCACGACTATAGTGATCACTATCCTGATTTCATATCACTACTCAGCGAGGTACATCTACCTGTGATTTGGCAGTATTTACCTGTATAGTGGCTCAAGCGGAGATGGACTCTGCATCTCATAAAAATAGCTTGGTGAAATGGTGCATATCTGTATATTTCGATAGATCTGGCATATTGAGAGCCGCCATAGTAGTAATAGCTCACAAACCAAATAAAACCGACATAGAAATCAGAATTTTTTTTGTTTTTTGCATTTTGGGAGTGAAATATAGAGATAAATCTAGTATAACTATACTAAAAAAAAGATAAAATGCAAATTAGGATTATCTCGCTGAAAAAATCTCTTGACTTTTGGATATTTTTGAGTATAATAAAGAATGCTAAAAAAGATGGGCGTAGAAACCCATCCTCTTTTTTTATTGTCAGTCCCGCAGCAGTGCGGGATAGATTGCGGATCAAGATTACGAGTTTTTGGTCGTATAATTCATCCAGTCATTGAAAGCTCTAAAGAAATCTGAATAAGTACTGAATGTCCTATAATTTATGTTGCGAACTACATCTCTCATATTTGTGTACATTGAATCTGATAATCTCTGCCAGTATGAATCATTTCTGAGATTGTAAGACTTATTTTTTAGTTTGGTGATCACTGAATCCCATATCTGAGAGACAGCGGTAACTTTCTTGAGTTCAGAAGAGGTAAATCCTGCAACGCTGCTACTAGAGCTACCTTCATCTACATTGATCTGAACATAATTTTCATTTCACTGAGTATCTCTGACATACAATCTGTAGTATCCAGACCTAGTAAATCTCATAAAATTGGTAAAATTGTGGTATCCATAGTCAGAGCTAGTGAATTGGTATCAGTTGGTGAAATAATTGGCTGCCGAGTAATAGCTGGTAGATGCTGTCCTCCAGGTATCTGATGTCGAAGCTCTATACTGTAGAGAAAAATCTACCCATCCTCTAAAAGAGCTGTCAGCCTCTACATAAACTCCGATAGACTGGTCTAGACTAGGATAAAGTGTATTTGTAGATATTTTCAGATTGTTATTATTTGTGCTAGATCCAGAGGTATCTACGTAGAAAGTCAGAGTTTTTTCATTGTAATTATCATCACTCACTGTAATCCTATACTGTCAGGTTCTATTGAATCTAATGATCTGGCTCAGCTTTTTGTATCCATTGTCAGAACTGGTAAATCTGTAGCCATTCTGGAAATAACTATCTACTGTGATGTCGGACGAATTCTTGGAAATAGTAGATCGAGAGTAAGAAGTAGATGACCTATATTCGATAGCAAATGAAATCCACCCTCTATAACTGGAGTTGGTCTCTGCTGTAATGTCGATGTATTGATTGGTAGATGGTGAAGTATTGCTGGCTGAGACATAGAGAGTGTTGTTGTTTGAGCTAGAGTTTCCCTCTACATAAAACTGTACATAATCCTCTCTACCTGTATTATCCTCTACATAAAGCCTATAATATCACTCTCTCGCGAAAGATACGAAGCTATTAAAATTGCGGTATCAGTTATCTGAACTGGTAAATTGATAGCCATTTGTGAATTGACTACTCGCTGAAAAATAACTAGAACTGCTAACTGTCTGTCGAGAGCTAGACGAAGTAGATCTGTACTGCATCTCAAACTCCACATATCATCTATAGTTTGAGCTAGTCTCTACAGTGAGATTTACATAATTATTGAGCTCTGGAGATGTATTATTTGAGCTGACTGATAGATATGTGTTGTTATTGTCTGAAGATCAGCCGCCACCGCCGCCACTATTTGCTCGGTATCCATTGGCGAAATCATAGTTTCCATACTCCATACCATAGCTACGATCAGTGCGAACGTCTATGAGTAATTCTTCGACCCCTCTACATACGCTAGAACTACAGGTAAACTCACCTGCACATTTATTGAGCTGTACGATAGTCCCGTTGGGAAGCTGAATATTACATCATAGAGTAATGGTCGATAGTCCTCTAGGATCAGCTGTGAAAGAATGGTCTTTGAGAGAGACCTCGTATGAAGTACTGTATTTATTGATAGAGATACAGACTCTATCCCCATTTGCTAGGTCTACATTGAGACAATTATTGGCTGTATTGACAGCTGCAAACGTCCCAAATCCTGCCAATAATGACAAGCCAGCGATAATTCCAATGATTTTTTTCATCTTTGTAATACAAAAGATATAAAATACTGAATACCCTTCCTGATAGCATGTAATACTACAATACTAGGAGAGAAGGTCATAGGTTTTTTATTATAATAATCCTTTATTATAATCATTTTTGTGCAAAAGTCAAGAGGAATTTTTTTGTCTTGCATTTAGTCTGAAAATCAATACATTTCACTCTAGCTAAATCCTTATCAAGCTATGCCAGGGTGATGAAATTGGTAGACATGCTAGACTCAAAATCTGGTGACTTCACGGTCGTGTGGGTTCGATTCCCATCCCTGGTAAGATAGGGATTTTTTTGATTTGAGACGTGTATCCTCGGGTGGAGTTATAATGTTTGTAAAGAGTATTGCAAGAGTTTTTTAGTCAGATTTTTTTGTCTGCTGGAAGGCTTTGTGTCCAGATTTATATCACTGATCGAAAGCCTGTTTTCGCTTCTTTTTGTCTATGTCTAATAATCCACAGTGGATGTCCTCATAAAACGATATATCTATTTGTCTGGATTTGCTGATGCCGTCCTTGTTCATCACGATGTCGTATGAGGTAATGAGCGTGGAAACTAGGTTTTTGGGATTTGTATTGAACTGAAATTTATTTAGATCAATTCATATAATTTTGTGATGTGGATAGCGAGTTTTGGCTTCCGCGACTGGGAAATTATTGGTTATACCTCAGTCATTGAGCAGATACTCTAGATATTTGACACTCTCGAAGATTCACGGCAATGCGATACTACCAAGTACTGGCTTGAGTAGAGGTCACTGATGGAATAGGATGAGTTTGGCTGTATTGATATCTGAGGCTCAGATGAAAACAGGTTTTTTGAGTTCTGCAAATGTTTGTGGTAGGTCTTTGGTAAAATAAGATTGTAAGATAGAGGTAGAAAGCAGACTTTTGGTGGGTTTTTTGCTAATCCATTTGAGAGCAGAGGTCGATAAATTGGAAAATTGCTCGAAAATCTGGTCAGCAGTCCATCCACTGGCTCGATAACTAGCAATAATAGCTCAGACGCTGACTCAGTAAACAGCATCAATCTGGCTCTGTAGTCCTGATTCCTCTATCGCTTTCAAGACGCCCAGTGAGTAAAAACCCCTCGTTCACCCTCAGGAAAGCACGAGTATATAACGCTGAGTTTCAGAATCAGCTTTTTTTCTTCTTGTGGATATTAGGTTGTAGAGTCTCTGTAGCATGGTGTATTATTAGGGATTTATGTCGGAAAGTCTAGTGGAAATTGTGTTAGAAAAGCAAGAAATTTTTCACATTTTTTGCGAAAAAAGTAGGGTAGAAATAAAAAAGCTGACCGTGGGTGTGATCAGCTTTCTTTTTGTGGTTTTTATGGGTTTTTGAAGCAGCGGAGATAGCTATTAGATGAGCTAGCTGAACTATTGATCGAATATGTGATAGCTGTTGGAGATGTTCGTGTTCCACTAGGAGTAAAGCTAATAGCGAGTCATCCTGCATAAATTATGCCCATTTGACTGAATTGAGTAGGGGTCCCCCAACTACTAGGAGCTTTATATCATGGTAATTTAAGCTTTTGAATTACATATCATATTCCGTTAGGTAATATCGCTTTCTCTCATTTAGGATTAGTGAGTATACTAGGAATAGAAGGAGCAGATGAGTAAATTAAAGTTAAAAGATTAGTCCAATTAGCTGAAGTTGGAGTGAAATATGAGCCGACACAACTTCATCCATTTAAAATACCTAAATAATTTGCAGTATTGTTTATAATAATAGATTTTAAATCACTAGGAGAAATATCACTATTAGTGAAAGGTAATTGGGATGGTGTGAATAAATTTGATGCACTTTCATTTTTATTTCTGATAGTTATCTCACATAGATTTCAATTGGAGCATCATGCTACATGTATATCAGTTCAATCATCTTTATATCGGACATTATAACTTGATGACCAAAAATCACTATAACCAGCAGGTTTAGAACAACTGTTAGATATTCGTTTTACACCTGCTCCACATGCACTCACGCTACATCAATTATTAGGATCGCCTCAATTATCACAACCACACTTAATTTGATCAACAAGAGATATTTCTGACCATGGTTTCGTACTATAAGAACTTCAAGGATTAGAAGTTACAAGAGTCCAAGTTGTGCCATTATCCTCAGATTTAAGCCGTTTGGTAGTATTGTATGGAGGTTGGCATTGGGCTTTTTGGAAAGAACTTACGCAACTATTAGATCAGATGTTATAGGTATATCACGCGTTACACTGAAATGCACATGGATTAGTGCTAGTAGGATATGGATTAGCACTTATTCGCCAAGGTGTTTTATTTGATGGAGAGTCAGTATAAGAGCAACCATCCTCAGCATAGGTTCTGGTAATAGTCGGCTGAGGAGTTCGCCAAGTAGAATTTGCGGGTTTGGTAGTACAATAGCCTTCACCACCTGGAAGTATGGTCACGGTAGCATCTGGATAACAAAGATTTGGATTTTGTCATGCACAAGATCAGCTGTGGTATCAGTCAGCACACATATATGCACATGGATTGGTAGCAGCCACACTATCATATACTGATTCATAATCATAATCCAGAGAATATAGATTTCATATCTTTATTGGTCACGGTACACTATCAGGATAAGATCTAATGCTACCATCTATTTTAACTACATATCTCTTACTTGTAGAGTTCCAAGGTGACGTGTCAGTATATAAAGTCCAGATGTAATTGGTAGTAGGAGATGGCAATTGACAGCTTATCTCAGTTGATGGATTTTTGACACATTTTTTAGATGATGGATTGTATGTATATCATTCTTTACAAGTAAATGCACATGTTGCACTTGGATTTACGGCATAATGTTTTTTGTCATTCGCAGGATCTCATGATTTGAAAGCAGGTGTCTCTAACATTTCTGGGTACCACAGTTCTCCATCTTCTAAACCACATCCATTTATAGGTACTATCTTACAACTACATGATCATGTCCATCTTTTATTTCAATCATCCCATACATACTTATTTGAGTCACTACAACCTCAAACTATACGAACCATACCTGATGGAATATCGTTACACGTTGCTTCACAATTTTCCCTATGATTAACCCAATCTGTACCATTCCATGTTGCTCCGATTGGGTAAAACTCATTCCAAGACCAATTTGTATCTCAATCAGGGCTAATATTTGAAGTTCGTCATTCTGATCCATATAACTCCTGACAAGTTTTACCATCACTTACACAATTGCCTCACTCGTTATGAAAGCCATCATTACATGTTCGATCACATGAATTATGATTCCATCACCCAGCCCTATCTGTTCAGTCATATGATGACCAAGTGCTTTGTATGCCATCACCAATGTAATGAGAATTAGCTGGTTTAGATGTACAATATATAGTATTAGATACGCAAGACTGACTAGGTGTGTCTCGATGATAGTTTGATTTACATCTAAATAGACAATATTCAGAACCAGAATTAGTAGAAGTAGTAGACCAATGATGAGTCGTAGATGGGAGGTTTCCAGTAGGTGTAGCTGGATTTCGTGGATTATTAGCTCAGTTTGCGTATGGATAAGACCAGTTTCCTGCCCATATCTGTGATATTATGCGACTATTATGACGATTTCATAAACTTGTACCTACTGGCGGAGTGGATAATCCATTACTAGTCGTTCGTTCCTGCTTGTAAATATCATTTAGGGATGGACAATATTTATAATTATAGACACAGTTATTCACTGAGCTATCCCAATGGTAATCATCTGCACATATAAAATTACAAGTCGTTGGTCAATTACCTAAATATTGTGTGGTTGTATTAGAAGGTGCAGAAGTCGGATACATATAGCCAGTATACGATCCTGACCAAAACTGGATAATTTTGTTGGTGCCTATTATCATAAATGAATCTTGTCATGTCCATATCCGATTGGATACTGTGCTAGATGGCGGAATGCACCAAGTAGCATTTGGCATACAACTATTGGATCAAGTATCAAAATGATGACCCGTGAAGCTGGTATTCAAGAGCATTGTTTTTGAGTCTGGATTTAATGTAATGTTTACTGATTCATCATAACATTTAACCTGACACTTCTGATTTAATGGTAAATTGGCTCAATAGGCGTAATTTCGATGATAAAGTGTAGGGACTTCAGCTAATGGCTCCCGTATTCATGTAAATTCAGTTCATGACCAAATTCTCCTAATGCCAAGTTCTTCTGGTCTGGCTCGAGTCGTATTTATCAAAATATCTGGACATGGTTCATAATTGTAGACACAGCTCTGAGAATCCGCCTCTCGATGATAATCAGTATCGCAGTGATAATCACACGCATATAGTCCTAGATTACTATAGTGTTTTGTAGTCAGATTTCATCCTGGTCGTAATCATCCTGCTAAGGCTGGTATGTAATATCACTGGTCTGTATTATGTAGAGTGGAACCATACCGATAAACTTCTCCAGTACCAAGAGTAGCCAAACAGATTTGTGTCTCGTATGGACAATATCATGGATAAGTAATGCTACACTCGATACATTTATTATCACCTGTATCATAAGAAAAGCCATCTTCACAACTATATTGACATGCAGTTGCTGGAATTTCTGGTGGTGTATATGTTCATGGATAAATCATTTTTTGATTAGGGATAGATGGACAAGACTGTTGCTTATTTGGATCTGGGATACAAATTGGATTGTCTGGTGGTCAAGCAAGAATGAAACCTGTCGTACACTCTACAACATAATTACCTACCCCTCAGCCATTAACCAGTATCATGCCAGTTCTTCAATTAACTGCGAATTGTGTATTATTAAAACTACAACCAGCATCGCCGTCACAAGAGTAAAGTGATATTTTTCGAGTTAATGGATGTGGATGCCCAATTACTCGTATTGTAGGGTCTTGAATAGGACATAGAAAATGATTTATGTTTGGACATCATGCTGTTGTTGGTGTCGGTGGAGAGTAATTAAAAGGATAGTCACAATTTAGTGCAGTATCTCAATTGGCACATGTTCGTCACATAGTTCCTTGTGAGTCTGTGAGCATTTCATCAGTTATTTCTCGTTTCGGGTTCCAATCAAATTGTGCTGTATCCATTGGTCAGTTACAACCAAGTTGAGGATTTTCTACTAAAGTCTGAAGGATTGCATCTTCAATATTGAGGTATGGTGAGAAATTTCCTTCAAACTGATATCACCGTTCATTATAGATTTCTTCTGGAGTTTTACATGAGGTCGGCGTTCACTTTGGTTCAGTTAAAATGTACTCATTACAATCAGTTTTTGGACCTGTACATTTCGCTACATTCTTGAAACATCTTACATATCTTTGTTCCCCAATAACCGTTGTGACTCCACTCAGAAGCACTTGTCTCTGAGACTGTAAAAACCTAATAGGATATAAAAATCATGGATCAGCTTCCATCTTCCACGCGTAGAGAGTACCCATCTCTGTACCAACTACTGGAAGCTTGAGAGTGTTTATTACATTATTATAACCTTCATTTGTGTGCTGTATATAATCTATCATAGTAGATCCAGCTGATAATTTGGCAAATACATACTTCCACTCCTCCAGAGTAGGGACATGATACCCATCGCCACATTGTACATTGTCTACTTCTAGAGGATTAAATCCTGATCATCGTTCTCGTATATCATTCGCTCCTACATTACATGACCTTACTAATAAACCGTCGATGTCGATATCTGTATCACAGTCTCAGGTCTCCAATGTCCGACATGCATAAAGATTTAGATCACCTGTCTGACCGATAGTAGTTCCAGTTCATGCCCACTGTCACTGACAATTTGGCTGAGCATACCATCCACTAAATATATGTTGTGCTTTTGTAAAATCTGTACGAAACTCAGATGGAATATCCCTAGAATAAGTATCAAATGTAATAGGATCACCATTTGCAGGACGATAAATGATACGATATATACCTGGATCTTTGAAGCACCTTACTAATACAGGACTATCTGCCTCAATGTCTACTCGAGGCGTATGAACTGATGGATCTGATACATAGATTGCTCCAGTTTTTTGAACTGATGGTTCAGGTTCAGGGTTTTCAAGATCCCACTCAATGGCAATAGCTTCGTTCCTTTGATCTGACAGATAAGGATAAGGATTAGGCATAAAAAGCTGACCATCTACCACTGAATGAAAATAGCTTCCCAGCAGAATTCCTGTGGCGAACATAGCTTCATGATCTAGACCTGAGAAAAGGCTTCTCCACTCCTGCATAGTAGGCACGTAATAGCCCTCAGGACATGCCGTCGTGATAGCTAGATCGTGATCTTCATAAAAATTACCCGTATCGAATAAACCAGTCGCTCAGACATTGCAGTCTGCCAGAGTGATCCCTCATACAATAATATCTCAAGAGCAAAGAGTAGGCTCTACCTCGATCAGACAAACTGAGTTACATCAGTCGCCATTTGCAGTATTTCAGTCGTCACACATCTCTCAGACATCTATCACGCTATCTCAGCATACAGGAATCTTGGTCCAGTGAGCTATTAGAGTAGTGTCTCCTGTCGGCGTATAGAGTTCTCAGTCTATACCTACAAATAATCATGTCGAAGTATACCAGCCATCGAAAGTATAACCAGTCCAGACGGGAAGAGGTAAAGTAATACTATTTCAGGAAGCTGAACAATTTCAGGTAATACTAGCATCTACGCCTCAGAAGGTATAGTTTGTCGGATTGGTAAATGGATTGGATATAGATCATGCTGTCGGAGCTGTCCAATATACAAAAACCCTCTGAGAAATAGCAGAATCTGGATCTACAAATCCTCATGATGCATCGAAGTATATGGTATAACTGGAAAGTTTGCCTGTGATAATAGTGTCTGTCCCTGATATTCATACTCACTGCTCTAGTGTTCCATCACAGTGAAAAATGGTTAAGATCGATGAATTTAGTGGGATAAATGTATAACCTGCATAGGCAGTAGTGTCTGAAGCTATATTCCATAAGTTGGCTGGTCTGACGACTATATCCTGTAGATTATTTCAGATACCTCAGGTTCCAGTAGTACTATCAAACCATCAGTCGAAAGCATATCATGTTTTGATAATATTTGTAGGTCGAGTCATCGGCTGTCAGTATGTGACTGAAAGCGGAATAGGACAAGGAGTCCCGTCATAACATACGAAGGTAATCTCATAAGTTCTCGGAGTCCATACTGCAGTCCAGTTGTGATCACCATCACCAGCATAAATGTATGGTGCAGTGTATCGATTACCATTCTCATCTATCCAGCCAGAGAAAGTATAGCCAGTGATAGTAGGGCTAGAGACTCGGGTAGAAAGATTGATAGTATCTCAGCTAGTCACAGTTCACATATCATGGCATACGGCATCTCAGGTTCGTCCATTTCGAGATGGCTGAAAGAGTCCATTATAATTGCAAAGCTGGAAAGATCAGGTCTCTTCTATCTGACATACTGAGTTACATCAGTCTCCATTTGCAGTATTTCAGTCATCACAGGTTTCTCCAGAATCTATCACGCTATCTCAGCAGACAGGAATCTTGGTCCAGTGCCCTGTCAGCAGTATATTGCCTGTAGGAGTGTAGACATAACCGCCACTACCGATTATCGTCGCTATAGTGCCGCCAGTAGACCAGCCAATGAAAATATATCCAGTCCTAATGGGCGTCGGGAAGACGACAACATTGCCTGTATCTGTACAATTTGCTGTGATACTAGCATTTACTGTTCAGAAGGTATAATTTGTCGGATTGGTAGAACTGGAAGAGATAGATCCAGCTGTCGGCAAGGTCCATGAAGCGAATAGTCTCTGAGAAATGATGGGATTTGGTGAAACTATTCATCCAGCTGGATCGAAAGATACTGTGAAAGTTGGCCAAGGAGGATTAGCATTGATAGGAACTGAGTTTCCTGGCTGAGCAGTAAAGGTATTTGGTACTCATAGACATGAATATACGGTTAGAATTGGTCGTGGAGTCCAGTGAGCGATTAGAGTAGTATCTCCTGTCGGAATATAGGAATCTCAGCCTCCACCTACATATAATCCAGTAGATGTATACCAGCCATCAAAAGTATAGCCGGTCCTGATAGGAGTAGGTAATATAATGCTATTTCAGGAAACTGCACAATTTGCCGTCAAGGTAGCATTTGTCGCTCAGAAAGTGAAAATAGTCGGATTGGTAGAGCTGGAAGAGATAAATCCAGCCGTCGGCGTGGTCCATGAAACAAATGGTCTCTGAGAAACAGCAGATGTAGGAGAGACATAACCTCAGGCGGCATTGAAATTCACAGTATAACTAGATAATATACCTGTAATCGTCATCTGTGTACCTGATATTCTAGATATCTGGTCTGATATAAGATTACAGTGGATAACTGTCAATGTCGAAGGAGGCACTGGAGTAGCTGTATAACCTGCATAGGCAGTAGTGTCTGAAGCTATATTCCATAAGTTGGCTGGTCTGACGACTATATCCTGTAGATTATTTCAGATACCTCAGGTTCCAGTAGTACTATCAAACCATCAGTCGAAAGCATATCATGTTTTGATAATATTTGTAGGTCGAGTCATCGGCTGTCAGTATGTGACTGAAAGCGGAATAGGACAAGGAGTCCCGTCATAACATACGAAGGTAATCTCATAAGTTCTCGGAGTCCATACTGCAGTCCAGTTGTGATCACCATCACCAGCATAAATGTATGGTGCAGTGTATCGATTACCATTCTCATCTATCCAGCCAGAGAAAGTATAGCCAGTGATAGTAGGGCTAGAGACTCGGGTAGAAAGATTGATAGTATCTCAGCTAGTCACAGTTCACATATCATGGCATACGGCATCTCAGGTTCGTCCATTTCGAGATGGCTGAAAGAGTCCATTATAATTGCAAAGCTGGAAAGATCAGGTAGAAGGTGGAATAGGTGTAGTGCCAACTGTGCACGCTGAATTTGATCAACCATTGGATCATAGGCAGGTTCGAGTCGCAACATCAGGTGTAAGAAATTTATCACTTACAGTACCTCATACACATAATTTGGCATCGGATGGTCGAGTAGCTAGGCTTGTATATCCATGGGCAGGTCAGCAGATACCGTCCAAAGGATACAAAGTATTACAGCTCACTCAGCAGCTGAGTTTGGTACGATCTAGAGCATTCCGCTTATTACCATCAAATGCACATGAACATACTCATCATCTCAGGGTAATGGATTTGATAGTCGCTCTGTAATTATCTGCATTAGCTGAGAAAGCATCAGCAGGCAGTAAAGTATTTTTGTCAGTATTTACCTCTATTCTCGTTCATCCATCGATCGTCGCTATAGCCTCTCATGAGGCAGGTGTAGTAGTATTTACAGCTAAACCATGCCTAGCAGAGATAATAACTAGATTAGAAGTCTGAATATCTAAAGATTTCGAACCGTCAGACCGCACGAAGTTTTCACTTCACGTGAGGGTTATTCAGCTTCCTATTGTTGCATTTCCTGTTCAATAAATATTTGACTGAATGGTATTTATGGCTATATTGGTAGTACCAAAAATAAAGGTCGATAAACCTCAGATGATAATAGTAGCATCTCAATTTGTGATCTGATTTTGCTCTCATCATAGGATGGAAGCATTATCTGAATTAGTACCAATCTTATTTCCGCTTCATCAGAAAATACTAGAGTTATCTCACTGTATATAATTTCACATTCATCAGATAAGAGACGAATTTGTGGCTCATGATAGCGTATTTCTGAGTCATCATAGGATAGTCGAAAACTCTGGAGTCTTCATATCTCATTTGGCAGAACTATTATTTGTGATGGAACCATCGATCAATAGTTTCCCATCTTCATCTGCGGTCAATGAAACGCTTCACTCCATATTGAATCATCCATTTCCATCAGGGACGGCTATTATGATCTTCTGGATATGCTGGATTAGATTTTCTGGACTTATCTCTATAGAAATAGGTATAGAAGTCTGAGCAGACATATATCACCAGAATCAGGTGCTAACCGTTAAGATTAGAAGACTAAGAGTGAGTGAGAGCTTTTTCATAATGAATATGTGAGAAATAAATGGTAAGTAAACTTAAATTAACAATAAAATCCCTGATTTCAAGGGATTTCGTGAGGTGAAGTAAGTCATTTCCTGTCAAAGTCTGACTTCTTTCACTGTTTGTAAAAAAATAAAATATAATTATTGGGTATTTTTTGCGGTTTATGAGAATATTTATTTTTGGCAAATTTTGAATTTTTGTCAAATGATTTTTGGAGAACTAGACACAATGAGACAGAAAAGTTATACTGAAGCCAAATATTGCTATTGACTTTTATGAAAAAATGAGTATAATAAAGGTTTGCTTGGAGAAAAATTAATATTTTGTGACGGTCTGTGTGTTTGCTATCTCTACGATAACTGTAGGATTATCAGTGATACGCGACATACTCGTTTCCATAAAAATGGTATGAAGTCTCCTTACGGCTAGAAAATAATTTGATCCAGCCTGTGCCTCTCATTTATCTGGCTCATTATCATCGTAAAATGCAGTTAAGAATTTGTCTACTGTATCTGGAGGCATCAAATATTCACATTCATAACTGTATTGCAACATCTCTGAGAGTGTTTTCTGGGGATTTGCATATTTGTCCAAACTAACTCAAATTTTCACTTTGATCTTAGAATTTCTGGGGGTTTTTGCCAAGATGCTTTCTAATTCCTCTATTTGCTGATCAGTAAGCTCCCATGATCATTTTTTAAAAGCGGCAGACCATTCACGTCATCATATTTCTACACTGGCGACTGTTTTTCACTCTTGCTTGTCTACTCATCTGGCTAATGATCCTCACTCTTGCTCGTATGCTTCCTTGGCTTTTGCTCGTTTGGCAGAAATCATTCGCATATCTGAAGTTCGGTCGATATCTCACTGGCTACCTCATTCGTGACCTACCAGCTCTAGCATGTTTCTCTTTCTGCCATATTTTGCTGTAATCTCGGTGACACGTGCATAGTATGGATTGTAGTAGTGCCTCTCGTATTCATTTAATTCAGGCGTATCTTCAATTACTTGGGTAGTATAGGCGTCTCTATCCAGCATTATCAGTAGAAATAAGCCATTGGATGTTTCAGGACTGGATAAATAATCTTCTAGTACGCTGAGGTCTGATATAGATTCTTTAATTGATTCAAAGGTCTGAACATCCTCATCTGTAATTTCCACAAAATCAGAGCTATCTTTCAATGCTTGTGATAGTTCTCTAGTCGATAAATTATCGATAGAATTTCTGGGTATTGATGGGTGTCTCTCTGGATTGCTCATACATTTATTATACATTTTGGCTGGATGTAATGCAAATTTTGAGCGGTGAGATTGCGGATCAGGATCTAAGTTTTCATCATTGCCTTTATTAGACCGACAAATAGTGGATGAGGAGATAAAGGACGTGATTTGAACTCTGGATGAGCCTGAGTAGCGATCATAAAGGGATGTTCAGCTATTTCCACCACCTCCACCAGTTCGCCGTCGAGGCTAGTTCCCGAGATATGAAATCAGTTTTTTTCAAACTCCTGTCTAAAATCATTATTGAATTCATATCTGTGGCGATGTCTCTCTGATATAAATTCTCTGGCATAAAGCTGAAATGCTAGACTAGAAGGGTCAAGTTTACATTTATAACTACCGAGTCTCATAGTTCATCATTTCTTGTAAATCCCCTTCTGAGACTCCATCAGATGGACAACATTGTGGACTCCATCATGCGAAAACTCCTCACTATCCGCATCCGAATATCCGAGTACATTTCTGGCAAATTCTATCGCCATAATCTGAGATCCTAGACAAATACCTAGATATGGGATTGAATGCTCTCTGGCATACTGAGCGGCGAGAATCATCCCTTCTATACCGCGATTTCAGAATCATCATGGAATGACGATGCCATCGTATGGGGATAAAATCTCTGATATATTTTGCCTTTCTAATCTTTCTGAATCTACAAATTCCAGCTTTACCTTGGCTCACTGCCAGTATCAGGCGACTTTTAAGCCTTCATTGAGCGAATAATAAGCGTCTTCTAGGGCAGTATATTTTCAGACCATCGCAATTTTTAGTACTTTGTCTGCAGTATCTATATGATGGACTAAACTATTTCGCATCGATAGGTCAAAAGCCCTCTGCTCTAATCATAATTTGTGAATAATCAAAGATCATAATCCGTATCAGTGGTAATTAACAGGTACCTGATAGATAGATTTCACTGTCGGAGATGGGATAACGCATTCCTCAGGTAGTCAGGTCATAAGTGATATTTTTTTGATCAGATGTCTATCAATCGGCTGATCGGCTCTAACAACTAAAATATCTGGCTCGATACCTCTGGCTCTCAGATCGCGTACAGAATTCTGAGCAGGCTTGGTCTTGAGTTCTCCTGAGGCTCATAAATATGGTAAATATACTAAATGGACAAATAAAACTGAATCATCCCCGAAACGGTGCCTAAGCTGACGTACTGCCTCGATCAGATATTCATTTTCCATATCTCAGACTGTACCTCCGATTTCGACCAGACTGATATCTATATTCTCTCAATTATCATTACGTCATTGCGGACTCGATTCGCAATCTCACTGCGTGAGAGATCCTGAATCAAGCTCCCCGCAGTTTAATACGGGGCAGGCAGGATGACTAAAAGACGCGAAAGGAGCAAGTATCTTTTCCTGAACAAGATGGGCAACGTGGGACACGACCTGCACTGTATGACCTAGAAACTCTCATCTCCTCTCTTTGTCAAAAATTTCTTGGTAAATTTTACCTGTCGTCCGTGAAGAATCGCTCGTCAGGCTGGTATCGATATATCTCTCATAGTGTCAGATATCTAAATCTGTCTCCGCTCAGTCATCTGTCACAAAAACTTCTCAATGCTCAATAGGATTCATCGTCCCTGGGTCAATATTTAGGTATCCATCAAATTTCTGCATAAATATACGGTATCCAGCTGACTTGAGGATCGCACCAATGCTCGCACCTGTGATTCATTTTCCGATGCCTGATAGGACTCAGCCCGTAACGCAAATAATTTTCATAGTCTATAATTTCAAGTGGGTAAAATTATCTATAATCCTGCATTACTATTTTTCAAGGGTAAAATCATATAAATTTTTGTGGATAAATTTTCTCTTGTTTGCAAATATTTTTTTAGTATAAAGGGTGTGATTTATTTTGTAAAGATAAAAAAATGAAAAAAATCAGCCTTTTATTCCTGTTTTGATTGGTTTTCACGCTCTGAGTACAAACTAGGGCAGTATACACACCATCAGCGACAGAAACTCAGCAGTTAGCAGCTATCAAAAACACTCTAAATACTGTATCTAACTCTGATTTGCTCTGATATTATCAGCAGTTTGCATCTCTGGCTCAGCAGGTGGCAGGACATGATGAAAAGCTGGATTATTTTCTCCAGAATTTACGCGATTATAGTTATTCTCAGTTTTCATCCCAGAAAAACATAGCTAAACAATCTGCCAGAGCTGGCAATGCTGATTTTGTAAATGAATTGAAAGATAAACTATTGATCGATGGTGAAATTAGTAATTCATGTCTAGGATACTATAATATGATAGATAATCTCAGTTTTGCGAATGATTTCCCGACTGCGTTAAGTATGGCTATGCGATGGAGAGAGTCGACATGCGGATTTGTATTGCCAAAAAATGGCGATGGACCTTTTCAGATAGTGACTAAAGATTATGGTACTGGTGAAATGACCACACAAATTTTCTCTCAGACTTTACAAGACTTCTTCGATTTTTCTAAAAATAAAATTCAGCGATATAATAACGCAAACTCTGCTGATGGACTGGCAATCTCACTCGCCTACACTGGTGCATCGTTGGTGGATTTATTGCGTTTCTCGGCTCTGTACAATGGTCTGAGCGGATCAACCGTATATGGCGACATCCAGCCTGCACAGCCGAAATATTTCCGAGAATGATACTCAAATAGTATTTGGACAGGAGAAGTAAAAAAAGACTGAATTTTGTCCACATATATCAAAGCCCTCCAGTGGGAACTGAAACAATAAATTTTCTGCTAATATTTTTATATGTTTAGTTTTAACGTATGACTGAGCAATATTTCGGTGGAAATCAAAATAAAAAGCGTATGACAAAGCGTGAAATCGAAGAGATGAAAAAAAATATGAAAAAGGTCGATACTGTGCACACAAAGGCTGATAATTTTCATAAAATAGAGGAAAAAAATCTGGATCAACTGCTGAAAAAGTTAAATCAGGTTTAGTGGGAAACCCTTTTAAGCGAGAAAAGATGTGTTTTAGTTTTTTCACTTGAATGGCAGTGAATGATGGCTAAAACATTTGACAAAGTAGAAAATATGTGTATAATTAGAACAGGTGTTGTGTAGACGCTATGTTTTTGGGTTAATTTTGAGCAAAGTAATTATAAGATTAAACCACCTTCGCTTCGCTAGGTGAAAGTTAGGGGGCTTCCCGACTATCGGGACTGCTTCACTTGTCGCCCCCTCCCCCCTTTTTTTTGTAGATAAATTTTGTAAGGATATTACGCTGTGTTTTTGGGTTAAATACTATGATTTTATCACTTTAAATAATTTAGCAGAGTCGTCTGAGCGAGACGGATAGATTCACTGTGAGATGAGAAACTCTCTAATATCTAAATCTCATCTGACAAATTGGATAGATTCAGTGTCCCAAATAAAGTAGCTATTTAGGATGTCGATAAGTGGTTTGTTGTCAGATTTTTGTTTCTTTTTTATCATATCTAGCAATAAAGTATTGATGTCTGGATTGAATTTTCTGAGATATGGGATGTCAATATGAGTTAAGGCTTGGAAAATATTTGTTTTGGCGTGTGTCGGTGAGTCATCATAAATCAGATAATCACTAGATCATGTAGGCTCAAAGCCAGATAATCAGTTTAGATTTGTTGAAGAGTTATTTTGGATTGTTTGATTTTGTAGGACAATCTCGCCTGATACCAGTTTTCAATCCATTAAATCAGATATATCTCTCTGTATTTGCTCGTAGGGAGCGGTAGAAATCGACTGATCTAATTGCGTAAATGTATGATCCACGTTTATAAATTTAATTGTGCCTATTTCAGCATTTTTTAGCTCCTGAGATAGTTTAAGAAAATTTGACTCTGTAAAAATACTATCCTCTGTTCAATATTGTAATAATATATTTCATTTAAATTCATTTATCACTTTTTTTAACTCTGCTTCATCAGGATAATCGTCTAAAATAGGCGTATTTGGGTCATTATTGGTCAAAAAGCCTGTTCATACTGTACTAATATTTTTGATTTGGCTAAATTGTTGTGCCAAAAATAGAGCTAAAATCCCACCGAGAGAATTCCCATTTAATGTAATCTGTAATAAATCTGAATCCACTCCGAAATATTCTGTAGAATTACTGAAAAGATCCTTTATTACAAGCTTACAATCCTCTAATTCTTGCTGAAAAGTCTTGCAGAGGAAATCTTGTTTTTTTTGTTCAAAAGACTCGCCAGTTGTAAATGAATTTCTGGATGTCTCAAATAAAACTGCGTTTCATATTCAGCTTTGTTGGATTTTTTGTGCGAGATTTTTGTATTTATCTCATCATCAATGTAGAGTTCAAAAAGTTCAATGTATATTTATCAATACTTTATTATTTCAACGAACTGGAAATATTTCCATCTGAATCTTTTTGTCTCAAAAACTTCACTCTATCTGCCTGATAAAAGGCGACTGTGTATTGAATGAGGTATTGCTGTATTCATGGCTGTTCATTTTCATAAGTTTAAATTTAAGATATAAATATTAATAATTATTTTACTCTATGCCGAAAAGCTTCATCCTTAACTACATTCTGATAAGTCTTTTTGATTCATTCTCATAACTGCTTGAGATCTATATCATCAGGAAGTTTACCGTTTTTAGCATAAAAATCTAGCAAATGTTCAATTTTGTGTAGGCTCGACACCATTTCTGTCCAGAATACTGATTTGGAGGGATCAGACGGGAAGTATTCTTGTAATTTTTCTAGCTGATGTCTATTGTTTTCAGGTATCTTATTTTTGACAGAGTCGAAAAGTTCTCATGGATAGAGAAGAATTCACTGTGAGACTCTCTTATCTCGCATTTTCTGCAGAAAACCCATACTATCAGCGAAATACTCTGGATCATTTATGTCTTCTAAAACAAGTGAAAGCTGATTTCCTAGTACGGAAGTATGGTTTCAGTAGATGTCTACGAAGGTAAGTAGTAAATCTTTATCAATCTCTGCTGACTCGAACTTATCTCTGAAAAAGTCATAAGCTGATTGTCTATCACGTTCGACTTTGTCATTCACTGGGTTGTCGTGGACTGGTTTCTCGTTCAATGAATATTCAGCTGGCTGGACTGGTGCGTGCTCCATCTCTAGTAGTATTCACAGCATCTGATGGTAGTTTTCCATCATTGAGTCTAGATTGGATTGAAGAGATTGCAAGCTGGAAGCGTTTAAATCTGAAGTTTTTAGCTCACTAATTATGGTTTCAATATTTGTCATCATCGCATTATAAAATCTTTGCAAATCTGGCATCTTATTTTCTAATTCTTCCATTTTAGCTCAGGCTCGAGGGTTATTTGATAGCTCTTGAAGTGCTGTCTGAAAATAAACTAGATCTTCTATCATAGCTGAGGCTTGCTCTATGATTTCGAGTTGGTCAGCTTTTTTTTGGTTTGTTTTTAGGATAGCTGAGGTATTTATGCTGATTGCACTGAGCTTATTTCAGTAGAAATCCTCGAAAACGCCCTTTACGCCCATTCAATAATTGATTAACGATTCCATATTCGGAAAATGTTTTTGCTGTCAGAGGAAGCCTCATTCGAAAAGGAAACGTACTAAATGCGACGGAGCAATTGGAGCCCCATCTGTAAAGCTAAATTTTTTTGAATATAAAGACCTTAGTTTCCAATATAATTGTCATGCAGTAATACTTCATAATTGTCACTTCATTTTATGGACTTTACCCATTCTCACTATATGATACTTGGTTAAGTTCTCTATCTCTGATTTTTCGAAAGGAAGTTTGACTCCTTTTTCAGTGAAATAATCATATTCTTCTAATAATCTTTTTCTGATTTCTGTTCGTTCTTTATTATAAGTAGTTGTGTGAGTATCTAGCTTTCATAGATACTTATCCATTAATTTAGAATTTGCTTCGACATGTTTTTCATTGTCTAGATTTGGACGATAATATCGGTTGTCTTTTTTTGTAAGACGGCCTTCAGACCAGCCATTATCTTCAGTCCACCCTTTACCTATATAATTTACACTAAATTTATCAGCTATTACCCGTTCTGAAAGGTGTTTAGCCTCTTGAGCTTCTCTCTTCTCACGTTGTACTTTTCCATCAGCTTCTTTTTTTGTTTTTTCTTCTCACTCTTTCCTTGCTTGTTCAATTTGTACTTGTCTTGCCTGTTCTGCTTTTTCTGCCTCTATCTTTCTAGCTTCCTGGGCTTTAGCATTAGCTGAAGAGATTATATTTAAAGCTGAAATCTCTTTAGTTAACTCTTCATGCTTACGATCTAAATAGTCTTTTAATTCAGCTTTTATAATATTTGAATCTTTTTGTTCCAAAATCTTTTCCAATTTACTATTCAGATCATAAAGATATGGAAAAGCTTGTTCAAATACTTTTTTTCATCCGTTTGGATCTGGATGCATTTTGAGAGCAAGAGAGCGATATATTTTTGTTAACTCTTCTTTATTATTTATTATGTTTGTAGCAAATGCGTTATATATATATATATTTTTTTTAGTTAGAACATCTGCTTCATCTGCTAAACTCAAATTTTCATAGCTACCAGCAAAACCTCATTCCAAGAGGAAGCGTCTGATGTTCTCATTTTCAATTCCATAAGCCAACTCTTTTGTTTTTGCTGCAAGTTGTGAATAAGTTAAATTTCATAGTTCTCACTCTTTGGTGAAATGTGTATTGATGAGGCTTATTATGTTTAAAGTACCAAAAAATTCTAAAACTGATCTATCAAATCACGGATTTACTCAAGAAGCAACGAGGCGATCGTATTCGCTGATAAGTCTGGATTTGAGCAGTTGAGCTTTCTGATCGACAGAGAGATCTGAATCTAGATCAAATGTCTCATCCATAAATGCACTATTTTCCTGCACTTTCTGTGCATTTAATGCTGTCGAAGTGTATATTTTGTTTGTTTCTGGCGTGAATGGAGAGATGAATTGATTTGAAAGAGTATTTTTTGAAGTAATATTCTTTGAAGAAGTCTTTTGTTTAGTTCAAGGTTGATTTTTTCAAGAGTGTCCCGTACTACCTGCCATAATTCCAGTGACTAATGTCGTCAAAATAACGGTATTTACAATATCTCACTGACTCACTACTCCATCTAACTGGGTATCTCGCACCTGATTTGCTCAATAATTGAGTCATTTTTCAGCTAATAGCTGGGATAACTCCTGTATGTTTTCTCAGAAAATCTCTTTTCATATATTTTTGATAAAATCCCTGATTCAAGCTGATCATACCCTTCACATAATCAGATCATTTGGAGAGACTAACTCCAGTGCTGACTGGACTACAGATTGCAATAAGGCATACTGAAATG
>BNUE01000017.1 GCA_025997135.1 candidate division SR1 bacterium
TGCCACACAGGTATCTCCACTTCGTGTGTAGTTTGTATCACAGCTGAAACTGCAAGTTCAAGGACTAGCACTGTAAGTTCGTGCTAAATCATCTGCTGGGACTCGGGAATCAGAAGTATAGGTCTGAAGATATGTAGATGAAGAAGTGCCACTAGCATTGGCAGGAATACTACCCTGACAGGTTCAGGTCTGAGTATCTCACTGGGTAGGTCCAGATGGATGCTGTGGCTCTATGACAGATGGTGGGATATATCAGCCTCGCTCTGGTGCATCTCATCTGCAGACTGCATAGCCTCATCCACACGTCAGTGTACATCATCATAGTGTAGATGTAGTCTCGTATGCTCCATTGTGTCGTCCTGTGATGGCTGGATTGTAGGGCTGGCGAGTACAGGTAGTGAGTGTCTGCTCATCAGTATCGATAGTCTTTTCACAGGAGTATCTACCTATAGGTCAATTCTCAGTGCATGATAGAGAGCATCATGACATATATCTGACTATTTCATCACAGTTTTCAGATGGTGCAAAGTAGTCTGCATTGATCAGTCGAAACGTGAACGCTGTAAGTATGATGAGGATAGATCATCAGATGAGGAAGTAGATGTTTGGAGTTTTCATAATGTGAAGTGTAATTAAAGATGTAAATGATAGCATGTCCCCCTTATGAAGGGGGAAGCTGAGCGTAGGGAAGCAGGGGGTTCAATTATCGTTTCACTCAGTCCTGACGCAAACATTAAAAAAATAGACATAAATATGCCTAAATTAGCTAGAATTATAATAAATACAAAAAGACGCTACAAGCTCACTTGCGAATTGCGAATTGCGAATTGCGAATTGCGAATTGCGAATTGCGAATTGCGAATTGCGAATTGCGAATTGCGAATTGCGAATTGCGAATTGGTATGTCAAGTTATTTTTGACATAGTTTGATAGTAAATATCTGGATAAATCAGCTTTCTTTATCTGTTTTGTATGATTATTGAGGCTGATTTCAAGGGGAAATGTAGTCTGTATATATTTAATCCATTATCTCTTGAAATCATTTAATCAAAAAGATATAACCAAGTACTTATTTAATTTTATCATTTATTCACGATGAAAAGAGCCATCCTCACTTTATTTTTATTCAGTTTTTTATTTTCTGTTGTGAATGCTGCAGAGCGGAATCTAGACTGAGTCAATCTAATCACCAGAAGCCAGCGGTGAGCTGATGAGACTATCAGATACAAAGATTCCTACCCTTCCAACCCCGCCTCGTCATCCTCTAGTACCCCATCGTCATCATCATCGTCTTCTGCGATCGCCTCCGCTGGCAGAGCGGTATTTATGAGAACTAATTTTCCGAATGATCGAAGTTATGACAAGACTAATTCGACCCTAGATGGTCATACACTCATCTATCCTGACCAGATCAACAACAATAAGACCAAAATCGTAGTTCACCATACCGCTACTACGTATGATCAGACTCGAAATACACAGCAGATACAAAAAGCTATCCAACAAATCTACAAATATCATACTCTAGATAGGGATTTTGGAGACATTGGTTATAATTTTCTCATTGATCACCTAGGAAATATCTATGAATGACGTGCAGGCTGAGAAGGTGCCGCTGGAATGCACGTTTCTTACAATAATGTCGCAACTCTTGGTATTTCTCTACTCGGAAATTTCGAAGAATACTCTCCTACTCAAGCCCAAATCAACGCATTAACCGATCTGATAACTGCTCTGAGTAAAAAATACGACATCGATCCATCAGCCTACCAAAACTACTTTCAGCCGTCAAACACTGCTCCATACGTGATAGTCAAAAATCTGCCTACCATCGTTTGACATGGTGATATTGCAGCTACTGCCTGCCCAGGTGATTATCTCCATACACTTTTGCCATTTATCAGGTCAGAAGTCAAAAATAGACGAGATGGCAACTATCCAAAAGAAGTTATCTTGAAGTGACTCGTACAAGCACCAGCAAGAACTCCGACAACTACCGTCTCCCCCACTAATACTGCGACAGACAAAACAAGCAATGGGCTTACTTTCTCCCAGAAGCTTTCCCTCCTCCAATCGACACAACAGCCACTCCTATCCAAAGTCATCTCTATTATACGTTCTAGATACAGTGGGAACCTGCAAAAAGCCTCTAATCTGATGAATAAAATGACTTACAAATACAACCTATCAGAAATAAAAAATCTGACTAATTCAGACATTTCAGTCCTACTCTACGAATTGACTACAAAATACAGAACATTCGATATTCAATGTGAGAATCTCTGTGCATTTATTTTGGATTGAAATACATATCAGAAAAGCAGTGCCACCCTATCATTTACAGACGATTGAATTCAAGTAAATCTAAATAGCGATATCCTATCTGCACAAGAAATCATCATAAAATCCGATAACAATTTAATCAGTATCACCAATTATGACCGCGTATCATACGCCAAAATCCCTCGAAATACATTTCATGGTTCACTAATTTTTCATAGAGACAATTATCAGACCCTAGATGGCATGAGCAAAAACGATTTTGTAGTCATAAATCAGCTTTCTTTCTCTGATTATATGAGATGAATCGTAGAGTCCAACGATACTGAGACTCTCGAGAAAAACAAAGTAATGGCTCTGATCGCCAAAAATTACGCACTATTTTATCTAGAAAAGAAAAATTTGCACCCAAATATCCCAGCAAATGCCACATTTTCAGCCATTGATAGTCCTGAAATGTTCCAGAAATACGTATGAGCATGAGCTGAAAAGACGCTGACCAAACGGTATCAAGCACTAAAAGAGACAGAAAATCTGATCATAACCTACGATAATTATCTACCAATTCTGCCTTATTTTTCATGTTCAGCAGGATTTACCCTATCAGCACAGGAGAAACGGTGATGGCAAGATACTCCACGACTACAGTCAGTCTATGACTTTTCTGCTTGCAAAGATTTTTCAGGGCATTGAGTAGGTTTAGCAGGTCAAGGAGCCGAATATTTCGCCAAACAAGGTATGACAGCACAAGAAATTCTAAAATGGTATTATCCTGGCATTCAGATTACATCATTATAAAAAAGACTAAAGATGGTTAATCTCTAGTCTTACACTGTTATGTCACTATGGACAGATATTTGGAGAATTAGTGTTCCAGATTCTATCTTCCCAATCGATAATTTTCCCATTTACGTCAGTAAAGACAAAATAGTGTTCAAAAGAATCAGCACCTGAATAATGGAATTCTAATATACTATCTCCCTCCAACAAAGGATAAATTGTTTTACCCTCATTATAAACTGCTGGTATAGTGTTTTCTATAATAGAGAAGGATTCTGCTCTAAAAGATTGTTTTGCATGGTCTAACCCCTCTCCTTTTTTAAACCGATAAAAGTTTATGTAAGATGGGTGTTTTACCGTTTCAATTCGACACAATAATTCAGTTATGTTGTCTCCTATCTTTTGATTTTCTACAAGCAAAGGTTTAACCCTATGCGTATAGTATAAAACTGCGATCAAGCATAGAAAACAAGTACAGAATAGACATGTTAAAAATTTTTTGTTTTTTGTGGTATAATATCCCTTTTATTTTAGTTGTTTACATTCCTCATTATAATCATTTTTTCATAAAAGTCAAGAGGAATTTAAAAAAAGAGACGATTCATCGCCCCCTCAAATGCACTTTTTAGATTTATCTATAGTTTAGAACTGAATTCCTCCATCTCTGAGTCCATCAGCGAAAGCTTTGATTCTACCATGATATAGATATCCATTTCTATCGAAAGTCAGCTTTGTTATCTTTTTCCCTTTTAAAGTTTCAGCAAATGACTTGCCTCCATTCATAGCTCTATCAGTTTTAGTAGTTCCAGACTGTCCTTTATCTGAGAAATGAGCAACAGTATTTCCAGCGGCATCTATCACATCAGCAGAGATATAGAGCAGACTCTTCGACACGACAAGCCTAAAATCAGGATGAGAAAGCTTTATCTGAGTATTCACTCTAGTTTTTCTCCTCAAATACTTTCTTTGCTTCTCGAGCAGTTTATTCTTTAAATAAGCCATCTGATAATATATAAATAAATATAAATTTGGACAAATTAACAATCCTCTAGAATTCTAACTATTATTTTTTAGCACTTTTACCAGCCTTAATCTTCACAAACTCATCAAAATACCTAATACCTTTTCCCTTGTAAGGTTCTGGTTTTTTGAGTTGTCTCATCTTTGCAGCAGCCTCTCCTACCAGTTCTTTACTGATACCATTGATAGTTATGATAGTATTACCTTTTACATCCTGTTCGATCTTCACTTCCAGTCATTCTGGTATCGCAAAATTCACTTTATGAGCATATCAGAGAGAGAAAACCACGTTCTTACCTGATACCTGAGCTCCATATCCTACTCAAATGATCAAAAGTTTCTTTTCATATCCATCAGCTACTCCGATAATCATATTATTTATCAGAGTTCTAGAGAGTCATCGAAGATTTTTCAATTCATCACTCTCGACACTCACCTCGATCATCTTTTCATCTTGTTTTGCGATCACTCCAGCTGGCATAGTTCGTTCAAGATTTCATTTTGGTCATTTTACCGCCACGTGAAGCCCATTTATAGTCACTTCCACATTTTCTGGCACAGTAATCAGTTTTCTTCCAATTTTAGACATTAGTTATAAAATTCTGAAATAAAAGCTTATATTAGCTACTAATTCTCTGACATTATCCGAAAAAATTCTCAGATATTCTTCAATTTAGTAGATTTCAGCGATGAGTTCACCACCAAGACCTCTTTTTTTAGCCTCATGAACTGGCAGAAGTCCCTGATTTGTAGAAATTATTCCAATTCCTTTTCCACCTGCAACGATTTTAAGATCTTTATGTCCCACATACCAAGGTCTACTAGGTTTAGAGAAAAACTTCACCTCAGGAATATCATTAACAGGATCTTTTACAACATTCAAAGTAATATTTAAATACTTTTTAGCTCCATCCTCCACAATACTATATCCCTTCACGAAATGGTACTCTTTTAATAAATCCAAAACATTTACTTTAAATTTAGAATAAACTACGCCTTCTACAGTCGTTTTCCTCGCCATATACGCGTTTTTAATCCTAATCAGCAAATCATGGATTGGTGCATTTACATAACTCATTTCTCCTTACTTTTTTGAAAGATAAAAATAATTATAACATTACAAAAAGATTTCTGTAATTATCGACTAGCCTTTCTGAGTCCCATAATCAGTCATTCCCTAGCATACCTCCTCAGACATACACGACAGATACCAAAATCTCTCAGATACGCTTTAGATCTACCACATAGCCTACATCTATTATAAAACTTTGTAGGTTGTTTGAGAGCAACTCACTGTGTAAATCTTTTTTCATACATTTTAGATTGTTTTGCTTTTAATGCAGCTCTTGCCATAATTAATAATAAACAATAATTAAAGAGATTATTTGAAGATGAAACCTAACGTCTCGAGAAAGACCTGTGCCTTTTCTGGATTGCCAGCAGTGCTAACCACCGTAATCTGGATTCCCATAGGAATATTTACAGCATCCACAGCAAATTCAGGGAATAACGCATAATTTTTTATACCAAAGTTAAGATTTCACTTAGGATCAAAGCTTTTTTTAGATATTCCACTAAAATCTCTAATTCTAGGAAGTACCAATTTTGTCACTCTCTCTATGAAATCCAAAGCCTTATCCTTGCGAAGTGTAACATTGAGCATTACAGGCATTCATTCACGCAGTTTAAAGTTAGAGATTGATTTCTTAGATTTACACATACGAGGCTTCTGACCAGTGATTATTTTCAGATTTCTCTCAAATTCTTCAAAATCTTTATGTCCTTTTCTCGTCACCAGTGATCCAATACCCATTGAAACCACTACTTTATCGATCTTAGGAGTCTCATTGATGTTTTTCAGCTGAAGTTTATCCTTCAGTTGTTCAAAGAGTTCTTTCTTAGTCATATCAAAATAAAACAAGATAATAAAACTGAATATCCTTACAAAATTTAAATAGTTTTTCAGGTTCTAACCGCTACCCTAGATTTTTTCTTACCATCAGCAGAAACTTCAAATCTAATTCTAGTTGGTTTTTTTTCACTTTCGAGATAATAAGAGACGCTAGACGCATGTAAAGGTAAATGTTTATCTACAAAACCTTCTCATTTTTTAGCTTTTTTTACGACATTTACGTCTTTTACATACACAAAATCTCCATCAACTCTACCAATACTAGAGATTTTTCCCTTATGTTTACCTGATATTACGATCACAGGATCTCCTTTTCTAATTTTTTTCATCCGAAATTATCAAATAAGATAAATAAATCTGATTAAACTACCTCCTCTGCCATATTTGTAATATTTCTCCATCCAATATCACGCAATTCTTTAGCCACAGGTCCAAAAACCCTTTTCCCTATTGGATTCATATTTCACTTGGCATCCTTGGTCAAAAGTACTATTGCATTATCTCAGAAACGAACATACGTCCCATCAGACCTAGAAATTTCCTTTCTAACTCTAACAACAACCGCATCTACAACCTGACCTTTTTTGACAGAAGCAGCAGGAGAAGCCTCCTTTATCGCCACTTTTACTCTATCTCCGATAGTAGCTGTATCAGCATTTCATTTCATAACCCTAATGATTTTAGCCTTTTTTGCCTGCGTATTGTCCGCAATCATCACCATACTTTCTTGTTTAAGCATTGCTATTTAACAACAGTAATAAAAATCTGAAATTATTTTACGATTTCTCGTCTTATAAGCTTACTCATAGGAGGAATAGCCCTAATCTTCACGGTATCTCCAACCTTTGCAGCATTTTCTGAGTCGTGAACGTAATATTTTTTACGAACGATAAATCTCTTTTTGTAGAGAGGGTGCATTTTCACAGACTTCACCATCACTACGCGAGTCTTATTCATTTTATCACTCACGACCTCACCAATGAGTTCTTTGATATTTTTATTCCCAATAATCGTCATTAGTTTTCAATCTTAGAATGTAAAACCGTATTAATTCTCGCAATCTGGACTTTGATTTCACCCAGTTTATGCGTTTCTTTTAATCCACGAATAGCATTTTTCATCTTGAGCACGAAAAGCTCATCTTTAAGCTTCTTTCTCATAGATACCAACTCTTTTGGAGATTTTTCTCTCAGAGTTTTTAGAAAGTCTCTACTTTTCATAAGTTCATAAACAAATATATAAAGCTGATTATTTAACTATTTTTTATCTAACTTCCCCTTTTGCTACCACTCTCGCCTTTACTGGAAGCTTTTTCGCTGCACTAATCAACACTTCTTCAGCCTTTTCTCTAGGAAGCCCAGTAATTTCAAATAAAATTTTCCCTTTTCTAATAGGAGCTGCATATCCATCTACATCAGATTTTCCAGATCCCATCGGCATCTCTAGTCCTCTTCTAGTAATAGGAGTATCAGGAAATAATCTTACCCAAATCTGACCAACCTTTCTAGTATGACGAACTATCACCTTTCTGGCAGCTTCGATTTGTTTATTGGTGATGACTCCACTAGTCGTAGCCTTCATCCCAAATTCACCGAAGGCAACTGTGTTACCTCTAGTCGCTACCCCTTTTAGATGAGGTCTAAACTGCTTTCTATGTTTTCGTCTCTTTGGTGTTAACAACATTTTAACAAATTAAGAATGAATAAAAGATTCCTTACAAAACACTATACTAAATTTATTTTTTTAGTCAAATTCTTTTTGACAGAAGAATATTGCATACCTTTCTGAATCCAAACCTTAATACCCAGAACTCCATACTTCGTCATAGCCTGCATATAATGATAATCAATATCAGATCTAAACGTCTGCAATGACACTCTACCCTGAATAAAATTCTCCGTTCTAGCTATGTCCGCACCGTTAAGTCTACCTCCTATCTGGATTTTTACTCAATCAGCACCCTTTTCCATAATCTTTGCCAACGTATTTTTCACGACTTTTCTGTAAGGCATACGATTTTCAATCTGAATCGCTATAAATTCAGCCATCACTTTTGCTGAAAGCTCAGGAGTACGTACCTCTTTCACGTTAATTTTCAGATCCTTTCAAAACTTCTGCTTCATCTTTTGTTCTATAGACTTCATTTTTTCTCCATTTTTTCCCATCAAAGCTCCAATTTTAGTAGCGAAAAGAATAATTTCTCATTCTTTTGCAGTTTTTCTAATTACAACCTTAGAAATTCCAGCTCTAGGAAAAGACTTTTCAATAAAATTCCTCAATTGAATATCTTCAACGAAGAAATCAGCTCCCTGTCTTCTAGTTTTTGCAAACCATTCAGACGGCCATGACTTCATTATTCCGACTCTCATCCCAATAGGATTTACTTTTTGTCCCATCTTATGCAGATTATTTAGTAGTTAAAACGACTTTTACATAAGCTCTATATTTCTCATAATGGCTTATCCTAGAGCGAGACACAAATCTAACTCTTTTAATTTTTGGACCTCTTCCAATCTCAATTCTTTCAATTTTTAAATCATCCAAAGCTAATTTATCATTGGTTACCGCATTTGCAGTAGCAGATTTAAGCAATTTATACAGAATTCTTGCACCTTTTTTTGGCATATGCTCGAGTAGATTAAAAGCTTCCTTCACTTTTTTTCCTCTCACGAGATCAGCAATCAGATTTAATTTCTTATCTGAAAGCAACGCATATTTTAATGTTGCAGTTACTTGTGTCATCTAAAACAAGGTATAAATAGGTAAATAATAGGGATAAAGTACTCTGTAGATTGTTAGAAAGGATGTCCTTTAAAAGTTCTAGTCAAAACAAACTCTCCCAGTCTATGTCCGAGCATATCTTCAGTAACATACACACTCACAAACTGTTTTCCATTATGAACTGCGAAGGTAAAACCAACCATTTCAGGAATAATTTGTGAAGCCCTGTCCCAAACTTTGATAACTTTTTTATCTCCAGTTTCATTCATTTTGGTTACTTTGCGAAGAAGTTTTTCATTCACATAGAAGCCTTTTTTTAGCGATCTTGCCATAAGTTAGCTAATAAATAAGATAAATAAATCTAATCAATCCTCTCGTTCATTTTTTCAAACTTTACTTTGTTCTCTTCGATACGATAAATTTCGTCGACCATTTCTTGTTATTTCTAGTTTTAATACCAGCTGCAACTCTCTTTCCTGAAAAAGATTTCTGCATTTTCAGTCCAATAGGAGAGTGAGCTTCTCAACCTCCATGTGGATGATCCACTGGGTTCATATTCTTTCCAAGATTTCTAGGCTTTTTACCCATCCATCTCTGTCTTCCTGCTTTTCCTATTTCCACATTTTTATGCTGTTCATTTCAGATTATACCAATAGTAGCCCAGCACTCTTTATTAAATTTCCTAACTTCTCCAGACGGCATCTTGATAAATACTAATCCCTGAGCTTCATCTCTACCTGATATTAGAGCAGAGCTTCCAGCCGATTTAATAATTTTCCCAGCCGAGAAAGGAGTAACTTCGAGACAGTGAACATTCATACCTTCTGGAATATCTTTCAGTTGTTTTCTATTTCCACCAGCGATAGGAGCATCTTTACCAGACATTACATTATCTCCCACTTTTGCCCCCTGCCGAGCCAAAACATATCTTTTTTCTCCATCAGCATAATTCAGAAGTACAATTCTAGCTGTTCTGTATGGATCATATTCAATACTTGCAACTTTTGCAGGGATATTTTCCTTATCATAACCTCTAAAGTCTACAAGTCTGTAGAGTCTTTTGTGTCATCCTCCCATAAATCTAGAGGTTATACGCCCCTGATTATTTCTTCCGCCAGTTTTTCCGATAAAAACCGTTAAAGATTTTTCAGGCTTCTTAGCTGTTATATTTGAGAAGTCATATCCAACCATAAATCTTCTAGATGGCGTATAGGGCTTATATTTTTTTAATGCCATTTCTTAAAATAAACAATAGGTAAATAAATCTGATTTTTATTCCTGTTTTTTAAACTCAAATTTCAATTTTCTCTTTATCAGACAAGGTAATAATCGCTTTCTTGTAGTCCGCCCTTACTAGTTTTCTCTGGCTACGACCCTTAAAAGGAACATTAACCATATTGATTTTCAATGGATGAACCTTGTAAAGATACTCAATAGCCTGCTTAACGTCATTTTTATTTGCATCTCCATGCACTTTGAAAGCATATTTATGCACTTCTTGAGCTGTATGAGTCTTTTCAGTAAGCAAAGGAGATAATATAATATCATATGGCGTAAACGTCTTTAACGCTTTGGGAGCCATATTTTTCTTTGCTCTCTGTTGTAATTTTTCTCTAAATGTCATTTTATAAGAATTCAGATGATTTAAAAGATTATCAATTACTATAAACTATTTATATTATTAGTTATTCTCATTTAGCGTCTTCAATGCATCTTCCAAGAATACAATCTTGTCTGCGTGCATCACATCTCTAGGATTTAAGTAATCCAAAAGAATATATTTTACCTTTTCTATATTTTTAAATGATTTTTCAATCCCTTCTTGTTTGGTATTTAGTACCAGAAGTACCTTCTTATCAGACAATTCCAAAGCATTTAATATAGCCACAGCATCCTTTGTTTTTGGTTGCATCTCAGGCAGCTGTAATCATGCAAGTGCTTTCTCTTGAGCCTTGAGAGTTAACAAACCATTTAAAGCAACCTTTCTAGCCTTTTTGGTCATAAATTTCTCAAAATTTCTAGCATTAGTAGGTCAGAAAGCTACTCCTCCATGTCTACGAATAGGTGAGTTCTTATCTCCAACTCTAGCGTTTCCTGTACCTTTTTGTTTGTACAGTTTACGACCAGAACCAGAAACCTGACCCCTATTTTTAGTCGATGCGATAGCCACGCGTGCATTCGACATCTGGAGCAGATAGTATTCATGAATCAGCGTTTTATTTACCTTTTCATCAGCAAATATATCAGCATTTAGATCCACTTTTGATACCACCTTACCGCTCTTATCATAAATATCTACAGAATAAGCCATTTCTTTAGCAATAAATTAGTCAATAAAACTATTCAATAATGAATTTTAATAGTCAATTTTTAGTACCTGGCAGAGAACCCTTAATCGTCAATAACTGTTCTCCGTCTCTAGATATATGATCCAGAATACTAATCTTTTTTAGAGTAGTTATTTCATCTCCCATATGTCCAGCATGTGGATGATTTTTCATAGTCCTACGTGGTTTTCTATTTCCCATAGAACCAACATGTCTATGAAATTTAGAACCATGAGTCTTAGGTCATCACTGCAGATGGAACCTCTTGATTGCTCATTGATAACCTTTCCCCTTTGAAAGTCCTCTAACCGTAACCATACCTATACCTTCCAAAAGTCAATTATCTAGTACACTCCCAGCCTCATGAGCAGATACAAATCACTCATCCACCTTGAATTCTGTCATCATGGCATAAGTTTTTTTGTGTCACTTCTCTTTTTTTAGATCAGTTTCCTCAACTCATACAACTGCAGCAGTATATCAGTCTTTATCAGCTAGTTTATACCTAAGTATTTTTTGTGGGAGTATCTCAACGATTGTTACTGGAGTCATTTTTCAATCAATCCAGAGTCTCGTCATTTCTTTTTTAGAAACTACCAATCCTCATTTAGTATTCATCAGACAATAACTTGAATAAATAAATATTATCTCGCTCAACCGCTATCACTGCGAGCCTGTTCATAAATATAACAACCTAAAACACCTTAATATCCACTAAAATTCCCACAGGGATTGATAATGTTTGCAGATATTCTACTGTTTTTGGACCAGTTTCAGTCACATCAACCAATCTCGTATAAGAAATTCTCTCAAATTGTTCACGAGACTTCTTAAATTTAAAATTTGATCTCAAGACAGTATACACCTTTCTCCTTTTTGGTAAAGGAATTGGACCTTTTACCTCAGCCCCAGACTTTACCAGCAAACCTAAAACCTTTGCAACTGCTGCCTCGAGCATTCTAACATCGTAGCTCTTCAGCTTTATTCTAAGTTTTGGAGTTTGATCTTTTTTTACAGCAGACATTATCAATCACTTTGAAGTATAAATAAAATTCTTACAACACCATATCCAGAATGTAAGGGCGATCGTATAAACCGCCCCTAACACTCTAAAATTTCTTTAATTATTCAATAACCTTAGTTACAACTCCAGCACCAACAGTTCTACCACCTTCACGAATTGCAAATCTAAGTCCGTCTTCCATAGCTACTGGGTAGATCAGGTCAACGATAATTTTAGCATTATCACCAGGCATAATCATCTCAACACCAGGTGCTAACTCGATATTTCCAGTCACATCAGTAGTTCTGATGAAGAATTGTGGTCTGTATCCTGCCATAAATGGAGTATGTCTTCCACCTTCTTCTTTTTTGAGTACGTATACCTCAGCCTCAAATTTATGTGAAGTCTTCACAGTACCTGTTTTACATAGAACCTGTCCTCTCTCAATAGAGTCTTTATCAACTCATCTGAGCAAAAGTCCAACATTCATACCAGCCTCAGCCTGATCAAATTGTTTGTGGAACATTTCAATCCCAGTAACAACTGTTTTTGAAGGTTCAGCTCCAAGTCCGAGAAGTTCAACTTCTTCATTCATCTTGATCACTCCTCTCTCAATACGTCCTGTAGCTACAGTTCCTCTACCTTTTATAGAGAATACATCTTCAACTGGCATCAGGAATGGTTTTGCAGAGTCTCTCTCAGGAACTGGAATATAAGTATCCAATGCCCCTAGAAGCTCCCAAACACATTTAGCAGATCCTTCAGCGTCTGTAGGATTTTCACATGCTTTCAGAGCAGATCCTCTAATAATAGGACAATCTTTATCATAATGATTTTTATCCAAAAGATCTCTAATCTCTTCTTCCACTAGATCAACCATATCAGGATCGTCTACCATATCACATTTATTGAGGAAAACTACAACCTTTGGCACATTTACCTGATAAGCCAAAAGAACATGTTCTCTAGTCTGAGGCATAGGTCCATCAGTAGCAGCAACTACGAGAATAGCTCCATCCATCTGAGCAGCCCCAACGATCATGTTTTTTACATAATCAGCATGTCCTGGACAGTCAATATGTGCATAATGTCTAGCATCAGTTTCGTATTCAACGTGCCTAGTTGCGATTGTAATACCTCTTGCCTTCTCTTCTGGTGCATTGTCGATCTGATCATAAGCAGTAGCCTGAGCAAATCCCTGAGTAGCTGCAACAGTAGTAATAGCAGCCGTCAGTGTAGTCTTACCATGATCAACGTGACCGATAGTACCTACATTAACATGTGGTTTTGTTGCCATTTGTCGAAAAAATTAAATAATAAAATAAGAACGAATTTAAACACCCACCTCCATAGCCATTTCACATAAAAAAGTAAAAAAAGCTGATCCCCTGTCCTAGATAGCTCCAAATAATGAATGGCTACCTCATCGACAAACAGAATCCCGCCAATCACTAGCCAAGTTTTCATAAGGTGATAACTGGTTGTAGCGACTGACTACTGAAAGATGAATGATCAGTTTATATAAAATTCCTATCCAATTTCAAGAGATTTTGACACTTTTTGACACTAGACAGATATCGAAGTACTCAAAATACCACAAAACACAAGTTATAAACTAATATCTTCCGCAAATAAACTTGCTCTTGACTTTTTCAATTTTTTGAGTATAATAAAGTTTAATCTAATCTATATCCAGCAAATTAACCTGAATTTTATGTGTCATTTTCAAAACCTCATATTCTTTTCCCAAAAACTTCAGAATGTACAGAAAATGCAATCTCTGTCATATCCCAGCCTCAGCAAAATAAAACAAATTCAGAGTTTTTTCGACTCCTGCCTGAGTCCAATCGAACAATTCTAATGACGGGAAAAGCTCTTGTAAACGAGAAAAATACTTCATATCATCTACAGCATGAGCAGCAAAGAACACTGGCTGACACTGCGGAAACCTAGACAGAAATAATTTAATTTTCCTAACAGAAGCGTCAAAGTCTACTTCTGGCGATACATTTATCAGAACATAAGGATCTCTCTGGGACTTCTCATATGAGACGATCATCTGATTTTTAAAATTTTCCAATATCGGAAGAGACAAATCTCCCACCGTTTGCAGTTTTTTTTCTTTTTTTTCTTCATTTAGATACTTTTCGGCAAGACCCTCACTAAACTTATCTCTTAATAATATAATTTTGGATCTATCCAGTAATATTTTGTGCAGAAGTGCCGTCCCATCTTTATTTTCAGTGCCAATCCCTCAGATCAATGCTACTTTTCATTCATTGAGATATTTTCTATATAGCATCGGGATATTCCAGCCATCATGCGGAAATTTCCTATCTTCATCCACAACCTGCCCCCCTCACAGCACTACAAAATCCCAGTCTTCACCCATACCCAGAGCCTCCTTCGCGAGCTGAATCTTGTCAGATTTCGGCAAAACTGTTATTTTTTCAAGCATCCCAGCAGGATAATATCTTTTATGATTGACAATCCGCTTTTCAAGCCATTTTTCATCACCAGCAGAAATAAAAATCTGATATGAACCGAAATTTTCATCTATCCATCACAGCAATGCCAAAAGTATCAGTTCATCACCGAAATTTTTATATCCATAATAACCTTTCACTAGCAAATTCATCACGAAACATTTCTTATCTAAAAATAGCCAAGTCCTATCATAACAAATAACCACAAAAAAACAACCCAAAAATTTGACAATTCCTATCTCATTGAATATAATTATCTCATAAATCATTTTATCATTTTTCTGCACTTTGCGATGCAAATACTCAGAATGGATATTGAGGAGATCCTATCTATTGCCTCCAAGAATCCAAACATCTCAGACATACATCTCTCATCCAATGAGTTCGTTGCCTACAGGGTAAATGGAGAAGTTTCTAGAAAAGAAGATATTGGTCAAGTATGAGATGAGCAGATGGAGATTATCCTTAGGCAATTATTTAGAAATAATCCTCAGAGGTTTGATAAATTTTTAGCAGACAAAGAGTCTGATTTTGCCTTTATTGCAAAAGACGAAACCCCTTTTAGAATAAATGCTTTTTTTAAGACTGGAAAACTATGAATAGTCCTCAGAAAGATCAATTCAGAGCCTAGAATTCTCGAAGAGATTATGTTTCAGAATACAGCAGACTCTATCAAGCAAAATATACTTGCATCACAAAAAGGGCTTTTCCTCGTAACTGGTCCGACATGAGCCTGAAAATCGACCTCCATCGTTTCAATGCTAGAAGAGATCAATAAAAACAAACCCTACAACATCGTAACAATCGAAGATCCTATCGAATATGTATTTCAGGCGAAAAAATCCATAATTTCACAGAGAGAATTATGACATGATACCTGGTCTTTCCAGAATGCGATCAAAGCATCTCTCAGAGAGGATCCTGATGTTATCATGGTATGAGAGATTAGATCTCAGGAAGGTGCTGATGCAGTGATGAATCTAGCCGAGACCTGACATTTAGTATTTTCTACTCTCCACACCTCTTCTGCAGTGCAATCTATCAATAGACTACTTTCCTACTTCCCATCAGATATGCAACAGGGAATCCTAAATAGACTCAGTGATTCTCTATCAGGAATTCTATCCCAAAGCCTAGTAAAACGCAAGGATGGACAGTGAAGACTGGCAACATTTGAGCTATTACTCAATAATACAGCCGTCAGAAATAACCTCAAAAAACAAGCTCTCGATCAAATATGAACTATCATCGAGACAAATTCACAGTCCTGAATGATCTCCATGAGACAATACACCAAAAAGCTCCTAGAAAGAGGCATAATAGATCAGTCAGAAGCCGACAAACTTGAAAAAAACAGAATTTTTTAATCTTTTTTTAATCAATACTCATGACCAAAGAACTTCTTGCACAGTTTTTACCAGCCTACATTGTAGATTTTGCGACCAAATTCAGTATTTCTGAAGATTTTTTGAGGACTCATCCAGATTTGGTAACTCTCGTACTAGAATCAAAATCTATTGCAGAGGAAAAAGAAAAACAAAGCTGGTTCGACCTATATCCACTGATGAATGACGAGCAAATCAGCAAACTACGCGACATTTTGACCAAAGAAAAAGAAAAATTAGCCGAAATCGAAGCTAAATACCAAGAAAAACAAACCGAGATCAAGAAAAAATACGACAAAATCTTTTCCTCTCCCGAATACCAGCAGCAGCAAGCCAATATCAAAGCAGCTGAACAAACCTCAAAACAGCAAGAAACAGTCGAAGCTGATGCCCTTTTAGACCAGATTTAAAAAACAAACTATGAAAGCCCGCCTCCTTTCTCATATCTTCAAGCCTATCCTCACAATTGTATTCTGCTTTTTATCTTTTTGCTTTTTACAGTGAGATGTTTCAGCCTACACACAAAATGAAGATCTTTGTGATGCTTGAGATTTATTGGGTCAAGCATTCTGTCCAGCCAAAAGCCAAGGTACAATAATCGATATGTGAAACAATCCAAACACAGTGTGAAACGAAATATTAAAATGAAGTACAGAACTCAGCGAAAAATGATTTTCAAAGGATGACCCCATTTTTACTCGTATAGTTAAGTTTTTCCTAATTCTCACAATAGTACTATCCGTGACTATGATCATCATCAACTGAATCACCTACATCACCAAATCAAATTCCTGAGAAGATCCAGCCAAAAGCAGACGAAATCTACTATACATAGCCATCTGAATTGTCATTGCACTCATGGCTACGACCATCATCACTATCTTCCAGTCAGCAGGAAACGATCTACAAAAGATAACTGTATGATGAGAAGTCATCTATTGATGAGTAGTTAATGCCGATCTTCATGTTTTAATACCCAAAGAATGATTAGAATCTGATTATCATGCAAAAAACTCTGATATTCAGTGAACCTCTGACATTTGGAATAGTATATCAGAAGTTAACGGTTATTTGTGGCGAATTATCGGTTTTGTATGTTTTATCTTTTTGCTGTATAATGGTACTCGTCTAATTATGGCACGCTGAGAACAAAAAGATATGCAATCTGCCACCAAATGATTACTCGGTTCAACAGTAGGCATCGCGATATGTGTATTATCATATTCACTCGTTAGAATAATAGTCAATTTATTATAAATCAAAGAAAAAAGCTGATTCATTCCTCCTGTATCAGCTTTTTTATTCTTCATTATACTCATTTTTTCACAAAAGTCAATAGCAATATTTGGCTTATCTACTTACTACTCGCAAATCACTTCACAGCACCCTCTTTTGTCAGTTCTTCATATCTATGTACATTCTGATATCTAGCGATATATTCAGCGATATTCTGAGTAGGTATATCTTTGATTTTCATAGTTTTCCACTGTACTTCTACCTCTAGTTCGGATTTTCACATACTCTTGAGTACATTTTTTGACCAAGTTTTATAATCATTTTTATGTTTTGCAGCCTCTTTTCATCCATGAATATACACAGCATAAAAATAGGACAAGCTCATCTCTGGTGAATATGAGGAAGTAATCTGAGTTTGAGCTCTTTTCACCACATCAAATATTCACTGAAACCACTCTTTTTCTTTGGATAGTTCAGATTTTTCTATCTTTTTTTCTTCTATTTGTGGCATATCTCACAGCATCTGACTAGGCAAGAAAGCATTAGCCGTTATCCCATTTACCACAGTATTCGGTTTTACGAAAAGTCCAGACACCATCGCTAGTAATACTCTATCCTGAGGTGCATCTTCTGTCTTATCTTTATGTTCATCGAGCATTTTCAGAAATGGTTCATTTTTAGCCAAATTCTCAGCCATCATCTTTTGATACGATGAGAAAAACTTTTCCTTATTCTCTTTTTTGGACAATTTCTCAATATCCAAGACATATTCAGTCTTTTCTTCTCATTCATCATTTTTTACAATTTCTGTTTTCATAAAATCTTTACTTTCTTTTCATAGAGCCATCACCGCCATAGGATTTATCTGGTTCAAATCTGCCTTATCCATAAAACCAGCATTAAGAATCTGACTATCAATATTAAAATACTTCTGCGACTCAGCAGGAATTGTTTTTCATGTCAAAAACACCAGCGATGTTTTACTTATTCCCTGAGTTGATCTACTGTTATCAATAGTCGATTTTTGCACATACTGATAAATATCCTTTATTTGTTCTTTTTTATCGTCTTTTATCTCATTTTCTATCTTTCTCGCATAAAAGACCTTTTTCAATCCATCTAAACCTCACGCAAATCCAATAAGTGAACAAGCCATATCTAGTACACGGCTCAGTCACTGATCATTCAGCATATTTTCTACCAAATCGTCTCAGAGAACACTCATACCTTCATCAATTTTAGTCAACATATATAAAGCCTCTTTTTGTAATTTTGGCTGTTTGGATGAGAGATTTTGAATTTTTTGTGTAAGTTCTAGCATCATGGCTACTGTTTCAGGATTATTTTTTAGATCAATTATACCTATCTTCTCTTTTATTTCATTTTCCTGTTGTTGAGACATTCAATTATACCCTCCAGATTTCTCAAATTTTATTCCGAGTTCTACCATATTCAGAGTTGTCAAAGTTTTTTTAGACTTCCAAACTGGATTTTTCAGATATTTATCCAGAAACAGATATGGATTCTCTAAAATATCAGAAATAAAACCCTGATCATAATTTTTTTGGATTTCATCCTGATGTAAAATTAAAAAATCGATTCATTTTACCAACCCACTAAAAGTATTAAATGACTCCTCCTCTGAGGAAAATAAGTTAGTCATACCACTCAATAGTGTACTAAATCAGTCAAATTTTATCTTATCAGCAGCTTTTAATGCCGAGGTATTCTTTTCATTGCCCTGTTTTTGGAGTAATTCTAGGAGATACCATTCTCCAGCAGGTAAGATCGTATTTTGTATAATTTTATCAAAACTAGGACGTTTTCATTTTTCTACTCCATATTTATGATATACAAATTCAGACATTGCTGTATTGATTTTTAAGAGCAGATTTTTCATCCTCTCATCTGGTTTTTCTCAGAGCTCAGCAAACTGAGGGTCTTCCAATACTTTCGATAGAGTTTTCTCAGTCAGAGAGCCAGCCAATAAACGCTGAGTCAAAGTTTCATCAGTCTGGATAAGTCATTCTCTCTGCTGTGTCAGAGAATTAACAGTCTGATCCAAAATTTGTTCTGATTTCGTCAGTTTAATTTGTTCAGTGACCATATCTTCATGATTTACTGGATTTTCAGCACTTTCTTGATAATTTTTCAGATTTTTTATCTTTTTTTCTTGTTCATTATTTTTTGCGGAGGTTAGGCTAGTTGCAGACATTAAAAAAAAGGGTAAAGAAGTAAAATTTACCCTAATTATATTTTAAATTCTTTTTAAAAGCAAATTTTACACCTCTATAATTACCTCATTCTTTTTTCATTTCTTTTGCTTGATTTTATCAGTTACCAATACATTAGTAGGGATCAGTATCAGGATTAGGACTCCCAAAACTGAGAAAATATCTCCCATATACACATGCTCCAAGCCGCTATTTTCGAACATCTCCTGACTGCAAACTATCAGTGCAATACTCAGAAAAAGCAACGCCGTACGTGAAAACCTAAAGTGTACGGGATAAGCTCCATAAAAGACTATCAAATACACACACATCAGTATAAGTACAGCGAAAACTGAAATTGTCAGATTTTCATATCACGCTTTCATCAGTGCTATCTCTCCTCCAGTACTCAGATACATAAACAGACAGAAGCCCAAATAAGCCAAAAACGCCCCAAATATCGAAATAACTACAATTCTTTTAATCCAATCTTTCATTTTCTAATTTTTTAAGGGAATAAAATAGCATTCCTTCATTAAATACATCTAGTTTACAGTTCCTGTCAGCGTATTTACAGTGACCTCATCACCTGCTTCCTTGTACAGAGGCACTTGCACTTCCAGTCCTGTCTCGATAGTTGCAGGTTTAGTACCAGCCTGAGCCCTATTACCTTTAATTCCAGGTACAGTAGAGATGATTTTGTATGAAATAGTCGATGGTAAGATTACATTTATCACTTCTCATTTGTACATTTGCAGATACACATCTAGATTTTCCTTGAGATAACCTACGATATCATCGATATTATCTTTTTCTAAGTCATAAATCTCTCCTGTATCATTTTCCATAAAAGAATAAACACTTCCTGCAGAGTAGAGAAATACCGCATTCTGAGTAGATACTTCAGCTTGCTCGAGCATTGTCCCAGCATTGTATGTGAAAACATTAGATTTGCCAGTCACGACATCCTTTACCTTGAATGTGTCTGATGCTCATCAGCGACCCATATGCATATGTGCAGTATCGAACACTTTAAATAATTTCCCCTCGATCAAGAGAATTGACCCTTTTTTCACCTCAGAAGTAGTAATTTTCACCATAATCATAAAAATAGACAAATAAATCTGAATTAAATTACATTTTTCCTACCAAAAAGCAAGTCAAAGCGGTCTCCGAAAAATTATAATTCAAAATGCATCATATGTAGGGACAGGTCTTGTACCTGTCCTTTTTGTTTGATACCAAAATTAGGACGGGTATGAAACCCGTCCCTACACAAATGTTTTTTTGTTTATTCCCAAATACATTCCAATTTGTAGGGACAGGTCTTGTACCTGTCCAATAAAAGAATGAGTTGTTTCCAGAAGATAAACTATTCAAGAAATCGTATTCTATAACTCTAAACTTTGATTGCAGTTTTTCTCCCTGATAGGCTTGGATCTCGTGAAACGGATGGAGTACGAACGAAGCAGAGGCGGAGGGGTTGTCACAGAGGGGTTGTCTACACATCCTGGAAACAACGAACCGAGAAACCGGAGCTACGATTGGTGTTACCCTGCGGATTGACACCGGACGAATTGAAGAGCAAGTAGTAGGCGTAGGATGCATTGGCGTAAGGAGACGACGACCAATAGCGGCCGTCGGCGCCGACACTGCTGGGAGAAGCACCGGAATTGCTACGGGCGTCAGCTAACGGGAGCTTGAGTGTACTAAAGAGTGAGTAAGGGTTACCTCAGTTTAGCATGTTTTTTCGCTCAAGTGTAGATGGAACATGGAATCCTACAGGGCAGGGTCAGCGTCTACCTGCTGAGGTAGTACCTGCTCAGTTAGCTGTAGTAGTATCTAGAGTTCATCACCAGAGAGTATCTCAGACAGCATTGCGATTTGCAGATCCGTTATTCATCCAAGGACTAGTAGTAATCCAAGTACTGGATGAGTATCATACTGTAGGAGCGACCTGTGATGAACTAGTGATAATTCATGCTGCAGCAGCGGTTGTTCATTTGTCTGCTCCAGGAAATCAGTAGTTATTACCTCGCTGATAGATGTTACCATAACACTCTGTGTCAGTCAGTGAAGTACAAACACGAGAAGCTCAGAGGTTCCTGTCCATGATGACGTATCAGTTGTATGTGATAGTACCTATCTGTTCTTTACAGGTTGATCAGTCTCGATCATAGCCAGTATCACAGCTGAAACTGCAAGTCCCAGGACTAGCACTATAAGTCCACTCTAGGTCATCTGCTGGAACTCGTGAAGAAGCAGTGTAGGTCTGGAGATATGTGGATGCAGAAGTTCAGCTAGCATTAGCAGGTATACTACCCTGACAGGTTCAGGTCTGAGTATCTCACTGAGCAGGTCCAGATGGATGTTCTGGCTCTATGACAGATGGTGGGATATATCATCCTCGCTCTGGTGCATCTCACTTGCAGACTGCATAGCCTCATCCACACGTCAGTGTACATCATCATAGTGTAGATGTGGTCTCATATGCTCCATTGTCTCGTCCTGTGATGGCTGGATTGTATGGCTGACGAGTACAGGTAGTGAGTGTCTGCTCATCAGTATCGATAGTCTTTTCACAGGAGTATCTACCTACAGGTCAATTCTCAGTGCATGATAGAGAGCATCATGACATATATCTGACTATCTCATCACAGT
>BNUE01000018.1 GCA_025997135.1 candidate division SR1 bacterium
GATTTGTTTTTCTGATTCATCTGAGGTGAAGTTTGCTGTTTGTGGTAGTCTATGTTCATCTAAGTTTTTAATGTAAAAAACTCACAGTTTAAGTATAACTGGAGATGAAGGGAAAGGCTAGATTGTGATAGATTTTGGAGCGTTTTTAGTTGACAATTTTGAAATCTGTATGTATAATATGTGGGAGTCTGAGCAAGGCTGTGTTTTTTTGGTTTAGGGGGAAAGTAGTAAATATATAGAAATTAATTATTTGGTTATAATTGGGATTTTAGATTTTCTGATTGAGACAACTGATCAGATTTCTGTTTTTGTTTTTCTTCTTCTAAACTCTTTTTTCTTCGATATTCGCGATCATCCCTACATGTTTGTAAAAACTGATTATCTCGATATTTTTGCATCATTTCATCTGTAAATATCTCTTTAATTTTGAGATCATCAACATTATTAGATCTACCTACAGAATCAGAGAATCTACTCGCCATTTCTCGATTGTCAGTTTTTATATTATAAAACATATATTGTCATAAAGTTTTATTGTAAATGATTGGTTCGTTATCAAAAAATCAGGTTCGATAATATAATTTTTCATTGTATGTGTTGCTATTTGATGATAATTTTGAGATAATTGTAAATTTTTCCATATTGTAAATTTTAAATAAAATAAAGGTTTTAATAAACTCATTTAATCTAATCATCTAAGTTCTCATCAAGTTTTTTTCGTCAAATCTTCCAAAAAACCTAAAAATATTGGTTCATCTTCTTTTGCTATTTGATATAAATTTTCTATTTGTACGTCAAGAGTTTTTCACTGTATTTCTCATTGTTTAACTTTCCCAATAAAACCATTTTCTATCAAAAACCTTCTACTTTCCGTATCAAATCCTGCTTTTTGTAATTCTTTTGTCTTTTTTAATAATTCATTATATTTTAGACTTCCTATTTCACCTTCCATATTATGAATTTCTATAAGACTAGAAATCTGATTATCTGTTAAATTCAGCTTTTTTAACTAATTTCTCTTGTGATTGTTGATTAATAGCTTTTCTTATTTCTTCAATATTTCATTCATCCATAATTTTTGAGTTTTCGACATTCATTACCGTAATTTCTCCCAGTCTCAAATCATTCAGCATCTGCACATGTACTAATGGTGTCATAATTGTCCCTCATCATGTAATACTACTAAAGTATCATCCAAATTTATCAATAATCAGCGTTATGTATCATTTATCAGATGTCAGTGGTAATGTGATATAATATGAATCTTCATCACATAGCTGTCAGCTTTCATTGACATATCCAGTTGGGAAACCTATCTTCTCAAATACAGAAACTAAAGTAGCATACTTGGTATCTACCTGCGATACTCATGAAAACGAATCTCACTCATAAGTACTATACCAGTTATCATACATATTTATGTATTTTCAGTCAGGAAATGACTCTTGAGGATTAAAATCTCTATCAATCATTATATCACCTATACGAAGCCATTTATCTGTCAAAACAACATGTGCATTGAACCACTCTAAATCATCCGCTGTATAATAAACTTCTTCTTTTTGCTGAATATCGTCTAAATGCTTTACTGTAGGTTTTTTTATCGCGTCAATGATTTCCTGCATATCTATTGGTTGCTCTGCTTCATCTGTCGATTGCTCTGATTCATCTGTCGGATTTTTCATCCTCTCATCTAATAATTGCAGTAACTCTTCATAAGTGATATGTCATGTCTTATCAGTAGTTTCTTTTTTTTCTTCAGAAACTTGTGCTTGATCTTTTAAGTCAGATTTAAAAACTGCTTTCTTTTCCTGATTTACTTTACTCGTTCTCACTCCTCCACCACTCACCAATCCAGTAGTCAAAGTAGTTAAAATCACAGTCTCCACCCAATCTTCTCGTCTCGTCATATCTCCGTCAAACTGTGTATCTCGCATCTTATTTGTTATCGCATTCTGCAATTTTTCAGTCAACTGCTGAAGTAATTCCTGTGCGTTTTCTTTCAGAATCACCTGTGGTAGTTCTTTCCTCAGAATTTTCCCAAGCTTCAACGGTAATTCTGGACTCACAAGTTCCAATATTGACTGTATTCCTGCTAAACTTGTCGCATACAGCAGAGCTTTATTATCACTTAATCACTGATTCTTGGCTTCATCAAAAGTGTTTCATACCATCTGGATAAATGACGCACTCACTAAACCAGCATTTCCACTCATTCACGCTTTACTCAAAATACTCGCTCCTCATCCTAACCCTACCAGCATATTGATTACCTGCTTTCACACGTGATAAATTATATTATATGAATTGGGATTTGCTAGAATGCTAGATGATTGCTGAGTCGAAACCTGTGGTACCAAGTAATTTCTCCAGTTCTCAATTTGATCACTTCTCTGCTGCCAGTTATCATCTGTAAATTTACTTAAAACTGTGTGATTCACCATCTGCACTGTAGTGTAAACTCACATTGTAATCTCAAATAGTCAGCTCTGAACTGTATTTATCAAGTTTTTTCGTGGTTTTAATCGCTCACTGGTCTCATTCCACTCTTGGTCAATCTTTTTTTGACTAAATTCTTGTCTGAGTTGTCTGGTTGATTGTCGCTCTGAAAGCTCAGTCTTCAACTGCTCAATAGACGCAAAATACTGATCCAAATTGTCTTTTTTATGCAACTCAAAATACTTAAAAAGCCTCGTGAAATCTGTAGTCTTTATCTTCAATACCTCATTCATAGTTTGCAGTGATGACTTGATACTGTTCCCTGTCAGTTTATCTCATCTTAGCCTATCTAACATCTGTTTTCAGGGCGAAAACTTGGTTTTTATAGAATCTTGATAGTTATTAAATAGTTTTATATCTTGATTTAAACCTTCTCAACTAGAATATCAGATTTCTTTCGCTAAATTTTCTTGTCTCTGATGGATTTTTTCTTGGTATACTTTGAAAGCCTGAACAGCTAATTCATAACTAGCATACTCTGAGGGATCTGTTCATTTATTTTTATGATTTTGAAGAGCACTGAAATATCTATCTGAATATTTTACTCGCTTTTCTCCATTGTTCTCTAGTTTCTTTAACCAGGCATTGAGAGACTTGATAGGATCTGGTCATTCGTGAATAATTGGAACCCTCTGCTGAAAAGTCAGCTTTTTTAACTCTTTTTCTGATGGGGTTTTTTCTTTTGGTTGAGTTGAAGATTTTGGAAGTTTAATAGGAGAATTACTGAGTTGGTAAGCTATGTCTGCTTCTTTGGCTTTACTGAAAAATCATAATGCAGATTTTGGTGTCTGAGGATTTTGAAGAAAGAGGTGTTGTTGGATTTTATCTATGGGCATCTATTGTTTGAATGTAAAAAATTCACAGTTTAAGTATAACTGAAAGTAAAGTGAATGGCGAGATTGTGGAGGGAAAATAAGGGATTTTTAGTTGACAAAAGTAACTAATTAGATTTATATGCGAAGATAGTGGGACTAAATTCGGCTTGATTTTGATAAACTAATTATTAGTATGATATGTACAATTGTTAAACAAAAATTTAAATAATTTTATGAGCAGTATAATAGACAAAATGGGATTTAAAAGAGCAGAAGGTTCTTCCCTATCACAGACAGAACGCAATGATTTGGCAGAGATGAGAATCATTTGCAAGAGAAAAGACGAAAAACATTGGTGGAAAATTTTCGTCCTATACAATGAAAACTTGTACTCTAAGTGTGTTTATGGGAAAGAGAACAAAGATAGTTTGTTCAAAACAATAACCTATGCGATGTCAATCCACATGTTAGAGGAAGCAGTAGCTTCTTAATCCAAAAATCCCCATCTAGCTTAATATTTTAGGTTAGATCGGGGAATTTTTTTATTTGATCATAGCTCTCAGTGTCATAAAATCTGCCTTTCATGAACCTAGAAGTGGAATTTCGGGAAGAATCTGAACTTCACTAATTTTCACTAAATTGGAAAACTTTTTTTCACGTAAAGTTTTATTTAGCTGTTTTATATCTATTTTTTCAGTCGAGAAGGCTACAAATTTGGCAGTGCCGTCTTCGTACTCTCTGGCTTCGACAGACAGTCATAATGCCTCCTCGATTGCTGGTAAACTGATCATCTCTCAGGCTATCTTTACAAATCTCTTTAGTCTGCCTGATATTTGCAGATTTCCATCATCATCGAAATATCATAAATCTCAGGTGATATAATACTTTTTACCATCTATATATTCGAATGGGGAGTCTAGCTTGGGGTCTAAATATCCATCAAATACAAAATCTCAGTGTACTAAAATCATTCATTTGTCATTTATTAGTATTTCACCTCAGATAATCACTTTTCAACAACTGCCAGGCTTCTCTCCGACCGCGATAATTGGACTACACTCAGTAATACCATATCATTCTAAGAGTTCAGTTTTTTTATTTTTTTGTCTCATCAGAGTCAGTAGACTGGCAGGGGCTTTTTCTGCTCAGGTAATGGCTAAACGCAGAGTTTTGACCTGAGAAGACTCGGCTGAATCCAGTATTCTCCTGAAAAAAGTCGGAGTCGATGTGATCAGAGTCGTATGAGTATGAGAAATTAAATCAGATAAAGTCTGAGCATCATTTGGGTCTGGATAATTGACCGTGCGAAGCCCAGAAATCAATGGAAGAATCGTATTTACAGTAAATCAGAATGAATGGAAAGGTGGTAAAAATGCAAGAAGGATGTCCGAAGTGCGTATCTGAATACGTCATAATGCTCATACAATGTCTGAGAGTAGATTGCGATGCGTGAGGGCGACAGCCTTTGGTAAAGACTCTGAACCAGAAGTGAATAGAACGACAGCTGTAGAATTAGGATCTAAATGCGGAATAGAAAATCTGAAAGATGAAATAACGGCTGAAATTTTCTGAAAAATAGATGTCTGCTGTAAAAGCTCCTCAAAATATGTCATTTCGTAAGTCTGGAGTCGTGGCGTCTGGATTTTCTGAAAAAATGATTTTGCAGTCAGAATTGTTTTTATCTTTTGTATTTTTAAACAGTGGCGAAATCAGGCTTCTGACTGTGTTCGATTGAGCATTACGGGAGTCTTGGAAGCGAGGTAGCATCAAACTATCAGAAGTGAGGTCGCCGAAAGCGATGGTAAGAGTATACCAATATGAGACTCTGGAAACCTGCGTAAAATATCTGCGATAAGATATGCCTTGATCAAAAAGGAACGTGAAGACTGGACTCCAAAAAGCTGATCATAGCAGACTGATGCTCAGTGTAGACGCTGGAAACTTTTTTTCATCATAGAAATGATTGTATCTGATGGAGTATATGATGTCTGGAGATGAGAGTATAGAAGCGTATTGTCTACTGGGAAATCTCGCTTACATGGTTTGAGAGTTGGCTGAGAGGATGAACCTCAAAGTGTCATATGAATGAGATCTCAGACGGTTTTGAGGTCTGATAAACTGATATTTGAGGAGTTCGGATATTTTTTTAGGATTTCTTGTTTGAGTGATGCCATATCCAATGAGTCTAGAAGCAAATCAAGAACTAGGTTTGTATCAAGATTTAACTGAATGGATGGATTTTGTGTAAGTGTCTGAAGCGTCTGAGTAATAAAGTCCATAGTCTCTGCTGAATAACTCAGATGAGAATAGTCATTCGTAATGCGGAGAGATGAGAGCGAGCCTTCGATTTTGGCTGGAGGGAGGCGATGCTGAACTGTGTCGAAATAGGAAAGAGCTGAAACATAATGAACCTCCTCTTCTCATCTAGCATTATACAATTTTTCGAGCTGAATATTGAAAGAATTTATGTCTGAAATGACTTTTGGTGAACGGAGAATTTTCGTAGCATCTGTTATCTCGATCTCTACCTTGTGCTTTGGAGTGAAGACAAAGAGATTAGCGAGAAGTATCCCTGCTCAGCGAACCAAAAAAGGGAAAAGGCTGACTCCCCTGCCAGATCGGGCTTTGGATGAACGAGAGCCTCGTAATCAACGGATATTTACTGTAAAAATCTTGGTATCTGCTGGAGCCTTTTCAACGGCATAAAAAGCTGATTTCTTGCCAATGATAGACTGAAAACCCTGAGCAGACAGTCATCCCTGAGGATAGAGTAGTACACTATGATGATGAGTCAGATTTTTGTATATTTGTGAAGTAATCTCGTGTATGTCTAGATGCTGAGATGAATCTGCGTCCAGATCTTCGACGGGTATAGCATTCATAGCTCTAAAAAAAGGACGAAGCAATGGTTTATCATAATATTTCCTGCTCGAAACTGGATAAAAATTACACTTATGCGAAATATAAGCTGTCATAATCATCGGATCGACTAGGGCAATATGTGCAGGCAAAATAAGTGAGGTTTCACCTGGTCTAATAAGGTCTAATCAATGAATCTGCACGTCATAGCGAAAGTGTAGCAATCGACGCATTAGTTTTATAAAGACTGATAGGAGTTTACGCATTTATAGCTGATTTTGGATTAAAAAAAGTTTATCTCTTGAGTATATATTTTTCATATCTAGAAGGCAATATTTGGCTGAAGAAATAGGAAATTTTTTATTGACTTTTGGCACAAAATATTGCGGGTTAAAAAAATGGCAACTGATAAAGCTGCCATAAATAGATTTTTTAAGCGAACTGTTGTAGTTTACAGTATCGCTGATTGAACTTTTCGATCTGAGAACGTGGCTTCTCGCGTTTTGTAGTGCCTGAATAACACTGGTAAAAGCTCTCAACTATGCGTCTCATATCATCTTTTCTACTCTCCAAATCAGAAATGGTTTCCTCTGGACTTATGATGAATCTCTCACTAAAATATTTAGGCAGATTCCCATAAATAGTTAGTTCATGAAACGTATTATCAAGTTTTGAAAGTTCTCCAAATGAGATCTCAATCTTTGATCCAATCTCTTCTTGAGGCTGTGTAAACCTGACAACGATATTATATCGCTCAGATAGTTTGATAAAAAGATAATTTTTTTTAATTTGTTTTAACATGTTTTTTATTTATAAATGATTACATTTTCTCATTATACTCAAAAAAACCAAAAAGTCAAGAGGAAAATTCCTTGAAAACAAAAGGGAAAAGTATACTTTGTTATTTATGGAAGTAAAAAAGATCGATCTAACTCAGAAAATATCTCTAAAAGCTGGTGCCAGACCAGAAAATTTTGATGAATTTGTCTGACAAAAACAGATTAAAAAAATGCTGACTACAGCTATTCATTCGGCACAAAAGAGAGAATGACCGCTCGGGCATATACTTTTTAGCTGAGCAAGTGGTTATGGAAAGACCACACTGTCTCATATTATCGCTCAGCAACTGGGCGTCCAAATCAAAGTCGTAACAGCATACGCCATCAGTAAACCCAGTGAACTCGTGAGCATACTGAATTCGCTGGAGGAAGGGAATTTACTATTTATAGATGAGATTCACCGCCTGAAACCTACTATCGAAGAGGTTTTGTATATTGCTATGGAAGATTTTGTGATCGATATGGTGATGCCTGAGGGCGGAAGCGTAAGAATTCCTCTCAACCCTTTTACTCTGGTGGGAGCGACGACCAAGATGGAACAGCTCTCTACTCCTCTGAAAAACAGGTTTGTATACAGCTTTCATTTCGCCGATTATACCAAGGAAGAGAAAGAATCTATCATACAGAGATACCTAGACGAATATCAGATTTCTCTGGCTGATGATAAAATACTCACAGAAATAGAAAAAAAGGTTGACTCCGTACCACGTGAAATCCACAATCTCTGCGTGAAGATTAGAGATTACTGCGTGAGTCGTGGACTAGATACAGTGAATGAGGCGATTTGGAGCGATTTTCTGGCTCATGCACAGTTGCAAGAATGATGAATGACTACTCTACACCAGCAGTATCTAGATATTTTGGCATATTATGATAGACCGCTCGGTGCAAAAGTGATAGCTGCACAGATGAATGTGAGCGAAAAAGCACTAGAAAGTGATATTGAACCCCTGCTTCTGAAACTAGGAAAAATTGAAAGAACCCCAGCCGGAAGAGTGCTTTTGGGAGATTAGTTGATTTTGGGAGTAATTTCTCTTGCTTTTATGATGAAAATCCCTATATTATCCTGACTTTGCTCTCATCCAACAATCCAGAGCGAATACGTCATTCAGATTTATTTTATCTATTATCCTAGTTCGCGATATGGCAAACAAGAAAAAATGAGGAGTCGTAAAAGTTGCGATGGTCTGTGCAAATTGCAAAGCTACCAACTACTACACCTCTATCAATAAAACTATCAGACCTAAACTGACTATCAAAAAGTACTGTAAACACTGCAAAACAGCAGTCGAGCATAACTCTAGAGAAAAATTAAAATAGTCTCTAAAAATAGAACTATATTTTATATTATGTTTATATTTTTCAATGTTAGCAATTAGACTTTCCAGACACGGAAGATCAAAAAGACCCTTTTACAGAGTCGTATTAACTGAACATACAAAACCTGCTAAAAGTGGGTACAAACAAGTTTTGGGGTCATTCGATCCTATGAAACACCTGTTCGAAGCTGATGTCGTAGCGATCAAAGAATTGATAGCTCAGGGTGCTCAGCCGAGTGAAAGAGTGGCAAAACTCCTCTTCCAATCTACCAAAGATGAATTTTTCCAAAAATATTTTGTCGAGAGAGAGAGAAAATGAGTGACAAAAAATGAGAAAAAAGATTAGTTTTATCATTTAGAATGTCGTAATGCCAGAAGATTTTAATAGTCTTTTTAGTTCGACCGAGGATATTATTCTTTTCGTGATGGCGGTTGCCGTATTGGTCGTATTTGCTGGGTGCATTTACGCCTTTTTTTATGCAATTTATCTATTTATTTTCTCAAAAGGTGAGGATTCCAAGCGTAAAAAAGCACGAGATAGTATCAGATATATGATTATAGGACTGTTCCTGACTGTGATGTTGTTATTTATCTGACCTCAGATTCTCAGGCTATTCAAGTTGCCAAATTATGAACAGTATAGTGCAAAAAATGTATTTTCCAAGATATGAAGCGTGATTACTGGTGTAGGAACTGTAATATGAATAGTAGCTAGAGATTATCCAGGGGTAGGAATCGATGAAAGCACGTCTCGAGATACATCTTCGACATCTTATCAACTCTAAAAATAGGTAGAAAAAGCTGGTTTTATTCCAGTTTTTTTATATTACAAACCCAGCTTGTGACATATTACTCGAACGGGGACAAGCCCTATCCCTACAAAAGGACAAGAAAACACACATTACAAACCCAGTTTTAAATATGTCAATACTAACTTTCCGCATACCATAGCAAAAAATATGAGAAATCCTAGTTATAAAGCTGATTTTTATTTCTTTTTTTTATTGTAAAAAAGTGAGAACTTTAAATGAAAAAGGCTTGAAATTGCTTTTGTCTTCCTTAATATCACGGATGTACAAGTACATATGTACGTTTTTATTTATTTATTAGTTCTACTAATGAGTAAGACAAATCTTATCGCTTCTTTAGCAGAAGAATTAGGAGTTTCAAAGAAACTCGCTGCTGAATTAGTAAATGCTTTCCTCGACACTGTAATTGAAGGTGTTAAAAAGCAAGGTGAAGTTAGAATTCAGGGATTCGGTACTTTCAAAGCTTCTAAAAGAAAAGCTAGAGAAGGTGTTAATCCTCAGAATCCTTCTCAGAAAATCAAGATTCCTGCAATGAAGGTAGTTACTTTCAAGGCTGGATCTGAATTCAAAGCTGCTGTAAAATAGTTTTTTCCTCAGCGATAGAGAAATCCACCTCTGGGTGGGTTTTTTTATTTTCTCTTGACTTTTGAGAAAAAATGACTATAATTAAAGCTTGTAATAAAAATTAAAAAAGGTGAAAAAATGCAATTGACATCGTATGTATTATTGGGACCTCCATGCTCTGGAAAGGGCACTCAAGCTCATAATTTTAAAGAAGCTTTCGGAGAAAAATTAGAAATGGTTTCGACGGGAGATTTACTCAGGATAAAGGCAGGAGATGGAAGTGAAATCGGAAATGAAATAGCTTCCGTGCTGAGATCTGGTAAACTTGTATCAGATGATTTAGTAGTGTCAGCTCTCAGAAATTATTTGGAAGTATTTGATATTCGCAGGAGATATGAACCTATGTATCCTGTGGATAAAGTAGTATTTGATGGATTTCCTAGAAATTATTCTCAAATAGCTATATTCGAGAGTCTGATGGAGGAATTTGGTTTCGATCAGATTTGTATTGTCTATTTCAAAGTGGATGATGAAATCCTAATGAAGAGACTATCATCTAGGATATCTGAGACAATATCGAAGGGTATGAAGCTTAGAGAAGATGATAATCTAGAGATATTTCACAAAAGATTAGAAGAATATAAAGAAAAAACTGATCCAATGATCTCGTATTTCTATTCACAAGGTAATGTCATTACAATCGATGCGAACAGGTCTGCAGACCATGTAAAAGCAGACTTACTATCCAAAATTTAGGCATAATATATTATGCTTTGCTCCCAAATTGGGAGCATTTTTTTGGAAAATGTGATGTTTTTGGTCGTGCAAGGGCAGGATGGTTGTGTGTGGACATGGAAATGGCAAACATCCGATAAGTCGGACCCAAGCCTGTCCCTACATCGGAAAAAACAAATTGTAAATGACTTGCAAAGAAGTGGAAAATTGTTATAGTATATGGATAATTTTTATCTTTATGCTTTGTGGTCTATGAAAACAGCATTATTTATCCTAGTTTTTGTGCTCGGACTCGTAATTGTTACCTCTATTTTGATGATGAATCCAAAGGATGGCTGAATCGGTATGGGTATCGGCGGAGCTGCTGCTGGAGGCGGAGGAAATGAATATGGTTCCAAAAAAACTATGGAAGGCAAAATCAAAAAAGTGGCTCTAATTGCTTCAATTCTATTGATGTTGGTTTGCCTGTTTTTACCTTTTGTGAAATAGGATGATTAGTCCACTGTACAAGATGAGTGTCGCGAAGAGATTCTTTAGGTATCTTTTGGCTGTTTTGGTTGTGTCTCGATGTATTGTCAGCTTTGTTTTGGGCTATTTTTACCTGATATATACAGGAACTGAACAAAGTACAAAAGGATGAACTTTTGTCGAAGGAATTTTCTCTCAGATTTCTTATTTACCTTACCTAAAAACTGATTCTCAGAGTTTATTTTATCAGAAATTTCTCTTCAGAAACTGTCTAAATCCGTATGAAACAGATGAAAATGGAAGCTTAAAGCAGGATTTATGCAAAGTATATACTGAAGACAATAAAACTTATATCCTCAAGCTCATAGATGAGATACAGCGAAGCGATGGAATGCCTGTCAATATTGAGGATGTTTTTTGGACGTATGATGAAATTATCCGCCAAAATAAGCGAAATATAGCTAGTCTAAATGGACGAAATCAGATCCAAGTATCACTAGAGGATGGTAAGGTAAAAGTCGTTTTTCCATCTGCGAGTGAGGATAATCAGCTTTTTTTTACTAATGCAATATTACCAAAACATAGTTTGCTGAATGCTAATCTAGATGAATATAGGATCAATTTTGCTGGAAATGTCGTGTCAGATGCCTGCTGAAAACTGGTCAACCAGACAAAAGATATTCAAAGTCTGGTATTTGATTTGGGGGAATGTAGAGATACTAATTTTGCTTATTATCAGCTCAAAAGTTATCGTGATTTCGAGGAGATGGACACAAATTTACAGGGCGGAAAAAAATCTATCATCGATGTGTATGAATGATTATATTCTCTGGAATGATTTGAGCCAAAACGCGTATTGACACCTTATTTATTGGGAATTTTCTTCAATACTAACTCATCCAAGATGACTGTGAGGGTGAGGAGATCACTCGCTGGACTAATCAATGCAAAATTTTATACGTGAGATTACCAACAGTATATTCAGCCATACGGAGGCGACTTTCTGAACCAATTTTATTCCAATGGAGAGAATATAAAAGATTTGATTTCTCGCGTGAATCTAACAGAAGATGAGACAGCAATAAACGAGCAAGACCTGAAAGAAAGCTGAGCAAAAGAACTCCCAAATAGTATAACTATAAACTGAATAGACAGAAAATTTGTCTTCTTTATGCAGAGGCCTACGGAGTCTAGAATGCTGGAGGTAAACTTTAATGCTCCTTTTGAAACTGTGAAAATCATAGCTCCAAACTGAAAAGTCTTTACTCCGACATGATACAAAGCGACAGATAAAAAAGTGTCCTATAAACTGATAAATAATGAGAATCTCAGTCTCTGATCAAATCAATATACGATAAAAGGTACAGTAAAAGGCAAAGAATACACTATCGCAAGTATAGATATTTATGTCTTTGAACATCTGGATAATTCTCAGAATGCAGATAAAGACTGGAAATTTAACGTGTTGTACTATCATGATGCATCCACTGTATTTGTAGTTCAGCAGCTGAAAACTATATTTAGTAACGCTGATATTTTGGATTATTTCACATTTGAAGGGGTTTTTAATGCTGAAGAATTGGAATGAAAACTATTGATGTGAAGCTATGACCTATATATCTCGACTATTGACCTAGGAAGTAGGAAAAATGTACTATGATTGTTTTCGACTGATGACGCCTCACTAAATCCATCTCAATACAAAAATCCAATCCTAAACTCACTAATCAAACAATATGCAAATAATGCCACTCCAGATATAATCAAGCAGATAAATAATATTTTTTCTCAGGATATGCCTGCTATTTTGCTAGGTCATACCTATACTCTCCTACAGATGCAACAGAAGTTGGCTGATGATTTATTCAGTGGCGATGATAGTCTATATGCAAATCAGCGAAGAAATCAGGTTTACAAGCACTTTTCTCTGGTGAATAATGTCCGTATAAATATGGATGAAGCTCTAAATCTAGACAGGTTTGTGCAATTTATAATTCAACAACTGATGGATCAAAAGAAAAATAAAAATCTGATTAAAACTGGAGAAATGGATATGTGATCAGATAGTGAATGAGTAAACGAAGGTGGTGAAATCGAAGTAAGTGAAGGTGATGAAGGTGAAGTTGCTGGTGAAGTAAGCGAAAATATGTAAATATGTTTTTAAATTAACTCTATTGATTAACTATGGATATGATAGTTTCCTTCATTTATCCTGCAATAATCCTCCTAATATCTATCTGAATGCACGAATATGCACATGCTTTTTCGTCATATAAACTAGGTGATCCAACCCCTAAAATGCAAGACAGACTCAGTCCGAATCCTATCAAACATTTGGATCCGATTTGATTTTTTCTGATTTTTTTAATCTGATTTGGTCGATGAAAACCCGTACAAATCAATCCGATGTACTACAAAAAACCGCTTCGCGATGAGCTAATTACGGCTCTTGCCTGACCTGCAATGAATCTGACTCTGGCGATCGCTGGTATGACGATAATGATGATATATGCGAGACTAATGGGTATCGATTTACAGACCCTGATAATGCAGAATTTTGACTTGGTAACGCTGTTTTGGATGATGTTTATCACTATAAATATAGGATTGGCTATATTTAATTTGATACCAATTTTTCCACTCGATGGGTACAGATTGGTGAAAATCTTCTGGACTAAATGAGCTGTTTGGATGGAACAACATGCTATGATGATTTCAGTTGTACTGCTGGTTTTTCTGCTCTGACCTGGGAAAGGCATTGTATGAAACTATATTATTATGGTCACGAGCAAACTTTATGATGTGTTTTTTATGATCGGTAGTCAGATTTTTTATTAGAGATAACATATCCCATTTAAAAATCCCTAAAAATACGTTTGGTTTTGGTGCGGAGTTTGCGTACTCTATCTATGTCGTCTAGAGAAATAGGTGAAGATATTTGTGAAAGTGACTGAATATCTGCAGATGATAACTGGACTGTCTGAGTGTCAAGTGAGGATGGTGAAGATGTGCCTAATGACTGAGCTAAATCTAAAGAATTAGTCGATACAGATGACGTTGTGGTCGTTTCATCGTCTAGCAAGTTTTGTAAGGCTGTGGTATTTTCTGACTCAGATGAAGACTGAGGACTTATGTCTAGTGGTGGCAAAGTTGTCGATATAGATGAAACAGGTGTTATGGATGGGTCTGATGAGGGTGATGGTGAATATTGAGATGAAGATGAGGATGAATTTGACTGTGAAGAAGTGAGTTGTGAAGAAGTGGAAGAAGATGAAGCATCGCTAGAGCGTGAAGAATGATGGGATGATAAAGAAGGATTGGTAAGCAAAAACTGCTCATAATCATAATCTGTCTGTAAATTTACCCAGTATTTCTGCGGTGTCTGAAAGTAGTGAGAAAGCATATAATCCCGCTGGATAGTTATGTTTCTTTTTCCTTTTATTAATTCGTTTATCTCGCTAACGCTTTTTTTTACTAAAATCGCAAACTCTTTTTGAGTCATCTCTTGTTGTCTGAGTAATTCTCATATATGGAAACCTGGATGTGCAAGCAAAAGAATAATTGTTTGAAATAAAATTCACTATATCTGTGAATACTTCAATTATACCCCAAACGTTACAAAAAAGCAAAAAAAAGTTCACTAATTCTATGAAATAGCGAATTTATTCACTAATTCACTGAAAGTGTGAATTATTATCATTTTCTTAACAAAAATTCACTATTATTGTGAAAAAGTTCACTAATTCTATGAAATAGCGAATTTATTCACTAATTCACTGAAAGTGTGAATTATGCCTTCTACGTTTTTTAATTGTGTAGGGACTGTGTTTTTTTAAAGAGAGGCTCACGAAACCGCACCTACGATTTATGTTTAAAAAAGAGAGAAGATAAACTTCCCTCTATATGCTTGCCGAAAATGAATGTTAGCACAAATGTAATCCCCGATTACAAAGCTGTCGTCAGATCTTCATAAGTTTCTTTGGCATCTTTCTCAGAGAGATTAAGTTCTCTGATGAAAACCTTCCTAGCCTGCTGGGCTAAAAAAATTTGTTTTTGCTCCAATTGCCAAGAGTTGTCGATCATCCTAGTATATCTAAAGTCCGGAAATCCTTTTTGATATGGAGGAGATATGATTTCCCATTTCCACACACCGTCAAAGCAGGTTTGATCTGCCATTTCGATGCGAGAATGTAGATACATTTTGTATCTAACTTTTGTGGGAATAATAGCAAAGTTGCTATCTATAATCTGACAATAGCTGGAGATCTTCTCTAGATCCGCAACTAATTGATCTGTGGAGAATTCTGGATGCTTCTGCATATATTCCCTGACAAATCTACCAATGAACATCATACTTTTATTTCCAGATTTACGTAGATTTTCGTCTACTTCTAGAAAAAAAGAGACATATTTGTATTTTGGTGCTAAATCGCTCATAAAAAGCGAATGTTGGCTTTCGTCTGCCATAATTTACCTATATATTTTTTGTTAAACTGTTTCTGTAATATACTCAATTTTTTTCAAAAGTCAAGAGAATTTTTTTTCTAGAATCAACCCATTTATGTACTTGGAGAATACTGACTGAAGGATATTTTTTGATTGAAATTTAGTTAATTAGACAATCAGACAGAAAAAAGCTGAAGGTTATCATAGGTATGACCTCAGGACTTGGTATAAATTTTATCCCCACATATTGGATGTCAAATACTGGCAAGGTGAGCACGAATTTGGTGGCGGATACCTTTGGTGATTTGGATGAGCAAAACGCTAGTTCTCGTCTCGGGTAAAAATTCAAATTCAATGATAGATGTCGACACGTGATGAATGTGTCATTTGGTCTTTTTTTCATCCTCTGGAGACTGGATGACTACCATACGGTCCGGGTTGTAGCGGTGATGAGCGATAGGATAGGAGATTGCCAACTGATTGTTTGCAATGAAGGAAGTAATATCTCAATAAACCTCTGCAACATAGAGCTTGTGAAGCTGAAAAGACCGTTGAAGCTGTTTAAATTCGCGGTAAGCTCTGGGATTCTTGGCGAAATAAAGAAGTCAAGAGGTGTCATTGTCCAGGCGATTAAGGAGTCAGAATTCTTTTTCTGTTCAGAAGAAAGCTGATAAAGACTGAAAAATAGGGTTAGTGTCGATATGTTGGATAAGATGATCAAGAAAAGAGGATTCTTTGCCAAAAGTAGAGGGCATACCTGCGGGTTTTCGGAAAAAATAGAAGTTAGAATCTTGGTAATAAGTCAGGTGCATTGTGTAAATTGGAAAGAATATCAAAATTTCTACTTGATTTTTATCTTTTTTTGTGTATGTTTCAACTACAACTTTAAATAATTTTCATATTAGTATCCCAAAACCAAAACGAACTGTTTTATCTTCAGTTCGTTTTTTTTAATATTATGAATATAGATATGTCTAGATCGCGGATCAAGCCCACAAAGACAGAGCCGTATCTTTCAAGGATTTCAAAGTTTTTTTGATTTTTTGAAAAATTCTCTTGAAAATGTCCAGCAAATATATATAGTTTTGGAGAAAATGGTTGACTTGTCGACTTATTTAGTTTGTTAGATATGCGGTGAAATGCTACGTAAAACCTGAGTTTGAATTCTGATTTTCTGTCTAGTTTTTTGACTATTTTGACCTAGTGGAGAAGGCTTGATGGCTATGGCTGGTGCAAGTCTGAGGATTTCAGAAGTATATTGGATGGGGAGCAAAGAGCGAGTAGAGATCACGAATATCGGAGATGAAGATTTTGAGGATGAGATTACTTTGAAGGGAATTGGGAATGATAAGAAAATTAACCTAAATATACCAGTTCATAGCTCCAAAGTAATAAATGAAGATATAAATCTGAATGATAAACAAGCTTTTTGGCTAGAATTATCAGTGAGCTGAGAAGTAGTGGATACTTTCGATGGTAGTCAGGAATTAGTAGATCAAGTGAAAAATATCACAGACAATTCTAAGAGAAGCTCTTTGGAGGTGTTTTTTGATAGCGAGAAATGATCTATTCAGGCGACACCTGCTGAACATAGTCAAAACTCGACAGAATGAAATGCCAATCCGTGAGTGGTTTTCGCAGAGGAAAATGTTTTCGAGTGGGCTGAGGGAGATAGATTGGAACGGGTGGAAGGAGATGAGAAAGGAGATGGTGAGAATGATGAACAGGAAGGAGATGTTCAAGATCCTGGATCAAGTTCAGGATGAGTGGAAGGAGTTTCTGAAACAAATTCAGAATGACAGGAGGAATGAGACATAACTGGGAATTGAGACATAACTGTGAGTGAAATTTGGCGAGGAGATGAAAATGTAGAACCATATCTGGAATTTGAGGTGAATAAAAATGTGAATGTAAAATATGAGGAGATTATGATTTCGTGAACTTTAATTCAGAATTTTTTAACTTTTGTAAATATATCACAACTTGAGAAAAACGCAAGATGGATCGTAGTGAAAGATGGTCTAAACTTGTCTGCAAGAGGAGTGATAACCAATAGCTATCAAACAGGCTTGATGCTCAATAACAGCTGATGAGAACTAGAAATTTGGTGATTGAGTGGACAGGATAGACAGCTTTTAGACAGTGTGAAGATAGAGCATTGACAAGAGTGAAAATCCAGTTATAATCAGAGTCAAAATCGCTCTAACTGACGCTATATGGACAGGGTGGATTATTTCTCACCAGGCTTTGATGAGGAGGCTTTGAAGTTTTTTAGGGATGATGATAAGGTAGATAATGATGATGAATTATCTAATGATAATGAATGACAGGTGCTAGAAATATGACGAGGTGGGATGAATATCATCGAAATAAAATGGCAGGCTCCTGAGCAAATTATGATACAATCAGAACTGGATTTTGATGTTAATTTTAGTCAGAAAAAATACTATCTAAATGTACTAAATGCTGATACGCAGAAAACTACCAAAAGATATTTGTCTGGAACACTGGAGGCTGGCGGAAGTGGAGTATTTATGACAAATTGAGCGTTTCCTGATGTCTGATGATGTGCCAGCGTCCGAAGTGGTGATATTCAGCTGAGCGAATCAAAATGCTGGTCTAAAGAGGTAAAAATAGTTGGCGTATGATGAGGCGGTTGAGGAGGAGGCTGAGGAGGAGGCTGACAGAGTGAGTCAATAGCTGAAGTACACATATCTCTCAGAATACTAGATATACTCTGGGATCCTGACTGAAGCGACACAAATAATGAAACTATCACTCTAAAAAATGACTGAAACGATGCTATAGATCTCAGTAAACTCAAGATGAGAGTAAATACAACAAATAAAAAGCTGACTGGAATGCTGGAAATCTGAGAGACGAAAACATTAAGATGAACGTTTGGTTTCCCAAATTCTACGAGTGATGGAAGTGAAGTTGTAGTGCAGATTTTTAGTGGGAATGATGTGTATGCGAGTTTTAATTATCAGCCAAATAAGCCGAAAACTGACACCTGAAAAGCAAAAACAGATGATGAAGAAGATGAATATATAGGAAGTGGGGTCGCTCTGTCTATAAACTCTATGAAAATTGAAGAGATAGCTTACAAATCACCTGAAAAGATAATTATCAGCTCTAATTTAGCTTTTGATGTGAATTTTAGTGATAAAAAATACCACCTGAGAACTCTCAGTAATGCGACTGGAAAAATAACTAAAAAGTATCTGCAATGAACTGTTTTTGCTGGCACTGAAAATACTTTTTCGACTAATGCAATGTTTGTAGATGCCTGATGATGTGCTGAGATATGGGCAGGAGAAGTGCAGGTAAGTGAAAAAGTCTGCTGGTGAAAAGAGATTGAGATGAAAAATGAAGGTGCTGAAGATGGTGAAGATAAAGAATGAAAAGATAAAGAAGAAATATTTAAAATCCAGATTGTAAGTATCTTGCCTAATCCAAAAGGTGCAGATGCAGGTAAAGAAGAGATTGTATTTAGAAGTGAAGAAAATGTGAATTTAAGTCCTGATTTCTATCTACTGATCAATGGAAAAACTAAAAAAAAGCTGGCAGGGGAGTTAGTAGCAGGGGAAGAGACAGTTGTGAAGGGAACTTTTAGTCTACCAAATACTGCAAGCTGTGTAGAGTTATGGAGACAGTCTGTCGTCGTGGAGCCAACTCGCAATCTAGATCCTGAAAAGATAGATACTTTCTGCTATGAGAAGGCAGGCGATGGGATCAGATTTCTCAGAAATAATGAATCTGTACAAGAAATTCCCAATGAAGAACTGGCTGTCGTGAAAGGTATTACTCTACAAAAGATAAATGATCAGCTTTGTATTACTTATATGAAAGTACAGTTCTGATGCAAGAAAATACCGAATTCAACTACTCTAAAAAATGCACAACTGCTCTCTCTACAAAATACATATATCGCAGATATGGAGGATATTCTCAGAGATAAATATTCACTGATTTTCTATGATAAAGAGCTTCAGCAGCTATTTTTGCAATATTCTCAGCAGAAAAAGAAGATAAAAAGCTGAAATGGTGAAGGCGGAAATGATGATTTAGTAGGGCTTTTCGATGCGTTTCTAGAGAGAGCTGATAAAAGATGAGAAGAATTGTTGTTTGATAGTGTGAAAAATGGGGTACCAGATGAATTGAAAGAATGGGTGAATGATAGAAAAGCAATAAAAGTCAATACAATAAACCAAGAAGCAACAATTTTGTCAATTTAAAATTATATTTTCTAAGTAGACAGGTCAACCTACACGACAATCAGACTTTTTGTCTTTTGTTTCAAGATTTTTTAGACAGGAAAATATAAGATAGATTTTTGGGACAGATAAAGTCTAGATGTGTCTGTGGTTTTTTGGATTGATGAGGAGAAAAAATGATGGGAAACTCTACTTCAGGACTACTGATGTCTAAAAGTAAATTAAAATGAATTAAAAATGCAGAAAAATGACTAAATTAGTCAAAAGCTGTCAAATGGAAAAAGACAGTTCTAGACTGGCAAAACCCCTTGCAATTGGGAGTATTTTTGATAAAAGGCTCTTTGTTATGTAAATTTAATGGTTTTATGCATTGATAGTATATATGACTTTTATGAATTTATTAAAATCAAAATTATCTAATTTGGAATTATCAAGTATTTTTTCATTTAAAAGTTCCCTGGTCTTGCTGGTAGGAATCGAGACTTTTGCGTTGTTTAATGTGGTTTATACTATGATGGCAGTGTGATATGAAACTGAGATAATGAATGAAATCAATGAAATAGCTGTAAATATGCATCCTTGAGATAATTCATCTGATCATAGCTCTGCAGATAATACAGAAGCCGCACAGCTGCCACTACCTAGATGAGGGAGATCTTTTGATAGTGATGAATGATGAATAATTAGCGATGAATGAAGTGAAGAAACCGTAGGTAGTACTGAGAGTGAAAATAGTTCTAGCGATGGAGAAAGTGGAAGTGGAGAAAATGATCATCAAGAGACTGAAACAAATTCAGAACCACAGGAAAACAATGAAGAAAAGTCTGAATGAAGTGGTGAATGAAGTGAAAATAATACAGGTAGTACTGAGAGTGAAAATAGTTCTAGCGATGGAGAAAATTGAAGTGGAGACTCTGAAACAAGCTCGGGATGACAGAAGGAAAATGAAGGAAAATGAAGTGGTAGTGATACGTGAAATGAACTAAGCTGAAGTGATATCTGAAGTGAAAATAATACAGGTAGTACTGAGAGTGAAAATAGTTCTAGCGATGGAGAAAATTGAAGTGGAAAAAATGGTGATGGATGATTAGTGATTGATGGTGAATGAGGGTCCCCGCAGTTTAATACGGGGCAGGCAGGATGACAGGAGGTAGAGATTGTAGAGAAGCCAACTGTACCTAGCAAACCAGCTAAATCCACTCTAAAACGTGCAAATACGAACTATCCATGATGTGATGGCAGAGATTTTATCGTATGAGACCACACTATCGCTGCATGTAATGTCTGAGCAAACAGTGAATGAAGAGATGAAAACGCTGGATGAAACGTATGATTTCATTTTCAGTGGGGGAATGGCTACGGATGGAGTCTCTCTACTTCCGCATCTAATATTATGAAATCTAGCTCAGCGACAGCACAAAATGTGATACAATACTGACCTACTAATCCATACTCTCAGCGTATCTGGAGCACTCTAAATCCACGAGATACCACACCTGCGAATAAGAACCTCTGGTGAGGACTAGAAACATATGATGATCAGAGAAAATGACCATGTGCCGACTGATATCACGTACCGACTGTCAATGAGTGGCAGTCCGTAGTCTCTGAGGCTAGTAAAGACCTAGAGATTCAGCTTTCTTTGCCTTTTGGTGGTTATCGTGCGTATGCAAATGCTGAGATCAGTAATGCTGGAGTTCAAGGATATTTCTGGACTGCAAATAGAGGCAATAGTACAGATGCGACCATCATGTCTATCTCCTCTAGCTCTGCGAGCATGTTGCCACTAAATATCAGCAATGGTGTGAATGTGAGATGTT
>BNUE01000019.1 GCA_025997135.1 candidate division SR1 bacterium
TACGCTGATGAAGCGCTATGATTCTCGCATGAATTATGGCTGATGGGATTACAAATATTACAAATGAGTTTATTATTGAGAGAGGGTATGATAATATCGTAAAAAAGCTGACTTCCATAGGAGTTTCGATAGATCAGATAAATAGAGACGAGTAATCAAGTAGAAAATAAGTAAAAATCACTTGTTTTTTGTTTTGAAATTAGCAAGATAGCTGGCAGATATGGAATTATCATATCGCTTTTATTTCATTATCCCAAATCAAATGCCTTGTTGTAAAAAATCAGCTACTCCTTGTAAAACTACTAAAACTGCCTGTAAAACTCCAGCAAAAAAACCAGCAGCAAAGGCTGTGAAAGCACCTGCAAAAAAGGTAGCAGTTAAAGTCATTAAAAAAGCACCAGTCAAAAAAGTAGCGGTTAAAACAGTTAAAAAAGCACCTGCGAAAAAACCAGTAGCAAAAAAGAAATAATTATTTTTAGGGTATGAAATAGAGTGATATGTCTTGATGATAAAATGATGTTTTTTATATATTTAAAAAAATAGGTATGCTTATTACTCTATGAGGTAAGGCGTGAAGCTGAAAATCAACGATTGCTAAACTTCTATCGTCTAAACTGTGATACGAAATCATTTCTATCTGAAATATGAAACGTAAATTGGCAGAAGAGATGGGACTTTCTATCCAAGAATTTAGTTTATTAGGTGATAAACCAGAAAATCAGGCAGAATTTGATCTAAAATATGAAGATTTTCAAAAAAATTTAAAACTATCTGATAAAATAATTCTAGATTCTAGACTTGGTTTTTATGCTCAACCTAAAGCTTTTAGAATATTTTTAGATGTTAGTGACGAAGTGGCATCCCAGAGGATTTTTGGAGATCATAGGACAAATGAATCTTTTGAAGATCAAAATCAGGCTTTTCAAGAAATTAAACAGAGAAATAAAGCTGATCAGAACAGATATTTGAGTCTATATAATATTGATATTTGGGATGCTGATAATTATTCTTTGGTCGTAGATACGAGTGATAAAACGCCAGAACAAATCCTAGAAATTATACTTCAGTATTTTTTAAACAATTTCTCTCCTGATACCTCTCTCTAATCATACTAAAATTTCGTATGGTATAGTTTCAGCTTTGTCAGATAGATTTTGGATGCTGCAAACAGAATTTTTGTCTGATTCTACAATCCATATTTTATCGCCTATCAGCATTTCTGGTTCTCCAATGAATGAGCATAAATTCATACAAATGCTTCCTATTTGTTGGCATTCTTTTCCATTTCGACGAAAGCTGATTTTTTCGCGTAAAATCCTAGGTAATCACTCAAAATATCCAAAAGGAATTGTAGCTATTGTCATAAATTTTTCAGTATTTTCTGGATCATTGTCAGATTTTTTTCGCTGCTGTGAATAGCCGACTCATTGATTATTATCTATCTTTTGTAGACTAACAACTGTACTACTGAGTGATAAAATAGGTGTCAAATTAGCTCAAATGTCAAATTTTTTATCTGCTGGATTTAGCGGGTTATAACCGTACATTGTTATTCAAGGTCTCCGTGCATTGAAAAAATCGTCTTGCATTTTTAGCAATCCAGCACTTGAACCGATATGTCTCCGCTTGGGTGCATGTCAATATTGCAAAATCTGAGTGTGCATTTGCTTGAAAAGATCAATTTGCTCATTCATTCAGTCATTGATTATGCTGTTTGCACTATGGAGATGCGACATTACTCAGTCTACTTCTATTCGTGGATATGCTTTCAATGTCTCTAGAAAATTCAAAAGAAGAGAAGTCTGAACTCATTCTCTGTTCATTCCAGTATTCAAAAAGATATGTATTTTCAGCTTTTTTTTCATCTTTCCTAATGCGTGGAGAGTCTCTAGGTTATAAACTGCAAAAGTAGCTCTCTTGAAGTCGAAGGCTGAGTAATTTTTTGGTAAAGTTTCGCCGAGGATGAGTATAGAATGTTTACTCTGAGCGTGAATAATCTGGTATTCTGGAAAACTATCGACTATGATATACGGCACTTTGACTCATTTTAGCATAGTTAGTATTTGTTGAATTCCGTGTCCGTACGCGTTTGACTTCAGAATTGGGAAAATCTCGGACTGAGGGTGTAAGGATTTGAGATATTCTAGGTTTGAAAGTAGTGCTTTTTTGTGCAGATAGATTGTATTCATCGGTTCTAACTGAGGTTTCAATAGTGATTTAAAAAAAGCCAACATAAGAAGTAAGTTAGAAAATAAAAATACCTTTTGAAGACTGAGAGTATTCTTTTACTCTTTTAAATCAATGAATTTTCTCTTGACTTTTGGTAAAAAATGAGTATAATCAAGGTTTGCTGATTTTTTTTACTTTGTCAAATTTAGAGCAATTTTTAAACAATACTGCTAGCCATCCAGTCAATTTTAAATCATTTTGCATAGAGATCTAGCTTTGTATATACTATATCCATAAAGTTTCTCAAATTATCTCATTTCAAAATAATATGGTATCTGTATTTGCCAAACATTTTGTAGATGAGCGGAGGAGTCGAGTAAATTTCTAGATTATCCATCTGATATTTTTGCTTGAGGTAGAGTAATTCTTGGTGGAGAGTATCAACTTTCTTGAAAAGTCTGCTTTCTATCTCATTTTTGTACAGTATCACACATAATTCACCAAATGGCGGATAGTTATATTCTTTGCGAAAAGCCCATTCTGCAGCATAAAATCAATCTTTATCCATTTTACAGGCAAATCTAATAGAAAACTGATCTGATTTCATCGTCTGGACTATAAATTGTGTGTCAGAATGCTTGGTGAAAGCTTCATATAAAATCTGAAAATTTCTTTCGTTTGCTGTATAATCTGGCATATTTAAGCCAATGTCTGCATTCAAAAAAATGAGTAAATCTAGAGGATGATCTTTGATCGGTTGACAGAGGAGCTGAGTTCATACGATGATTGAAGATTTTCAGCTTTTTTTGTCTGCTGGATCCGATAGCTGAGAAAATAATTTTTTGACTTTCACTGTGGAATTTACGGTGTCGCTCTCGATAATTATAGGTTTTATGCTGAATTCTTGCTGTAGTTTTTCGGCTACTTGTTGAGCTCAGATTCAGTATGGTTTGATTTTTTTGCTTCAGCATTTCTCGCAGATTTGTGGCATAAGATACTGGGTTTTGCAGATATGACAAAGTCAAAGCATCTCGCCATTTGCCTGTTTGTGATAACTGATAGATACACTGCATTTTTTACATTGTGGGATATGACCACATTCGTAGCATATGATACCGTTTGAATAGCCTTTTTTGTTTACAATAATTCAGATTTTTTTGCCTAATTTTAGATATTTATGGATGCCTCCGATTGTTAATTCGCTAAAATAATGATCGATTTCCTTGGTCATATCTACTAAAAAGATGCTTTTGGAAGGATGAATAAATTGTTCGTAATTCATGATAATGAATATAAAAATTTGATAATTTATTTAAAATAAAGATCACTGTTGAATTGTAGGTTCGCTTTTGGTTTGTGAGTTAAAAATGTTTTGGAGGACTGGAAAATTTGTCAATATTTTGTCTCGATCTTCATAAATTTTCAATCATAATTTTTTGGCTAAATCTGCTTTACTACCAGCATCTGTTCAGATTAGAACAAAATCAACGTTTTTGGCTGGTTTATCTGTGAAAATGTAGCCTTGCTGTTCGAGAGCTTCTTTTATGAGATTTCTAGAAATTGGAAAACATCAGGTTATCGAGAATCTTAATTGCTTATAATTATTATCTGGTAATTCTGAACTGGTGATATTGTCTCATCTACAAGAAAAAGATACACCATTTTCTTCTAATTTATCTAAAACTTCTATTACTTTTGTGTTGTCAAAAAAAGTTTGAAAAGAAAGCTGAATTTTGTCTCAGATTCATCATAATTGGCGTATCTCTTCTGGATTTGTGAGTATGGATATGATTTCTAGTCTGGATAGAGTAGTTTTTCAGCTTTTTTTTGCTTTTTCTATTAAAAAATGGTCGATGTCTTTTGCTATTTTAGTTCAAATGCCAGGTATTCATAGTCAGTTTATCAGTCTCCATAAGGGGTTCTCTTTGGATTTTTTTAGTTCTTGAGATATTCAACTTAGCTTTTTTTCATCAAATCACGGAAATTTCTTGATTAAAACTTGTAATTCAGGTCTCTCTAGCTTGTATAAATCTGAGATATTGGTTAAAATTCACTGAGAAACTAGAGTTTCTACCATACTTTCTCATATTCAGACGATATTCATGGCATCTCTACTCACAAAATATAGTATTTTCTCGATGATCTGAGCTTTGCAACTAGGATTTTCGCAATAAAAATGTCCATCAATATTTACAATCGGTCATTGACAGCTCGGACAAAAAAGAGGTGCGGAAATCGGGTCCTCTTCGCCAGTTCTCTTGTCTTTGATTACTCAGGTGATATAAGGGATAACTTCACCACTTCTCTGTATCCAGACCCAGTCATTAAATCTAATATCTTTCTCAGCTATAAAATCGAAATTATGCAGAGAAACTCTACTAATCGTGGCACCACTCAGCTCGACAGGCTGGAGATTTGCCACAGGGGTTATGATTCCGCTTCTGCCGACCTGAAAATCTATAGATAAAATCTGAGTAGAGGCTTGTTGTGCTGGGAATTTGTATGCTATGGCTCGGCGGGGATGATGATTTGTCTCTCAAAGAATCTCACGTTCATTTTTCTCTGTATTTACGAGCTTGATAACTAATCAATCAAAGTCATAATCATAACTTTCGAGCTGTTTTTTTGTTTTTTCATCTAGACAAAATTTAATTACAGATTCAATAGAATCAAAAATCTGATCTGTAATTGAGATAGTGGGTAATCCTAGATTTTGTAGGTCTAAACTGAACTGTATATTTCATAATATATCATAAACAAAACATTTTAGTTCTCTCTTTGCAACTTCTCAGCTATCTAATAGTTTTATGCTTCAGGCGGCTGCATTTCTAGTGTTCGAGAAAGGTTCTAAACCTGATTTTTCTCTATCTTTATTTAAAATATTTAATTTACTTTTGGATAGCATGATTTCTCAGCGGAAACTGATAGATCAATTTGTGAAATTGTGTAGCTGTCTGGGAAGATTACTGATAGTTTTTATATTTTGGGTAATGTCTTCTCAAATTTCTCCATCTCAACGAGTGATAGCCTGCTTTAAAAATCAGTTTTCATAAACTAATTCTACACTGAGTCCATCGAATTTGGGTTCAATCTTGTATCTTCTAGTAAAAATGTCGGCTTTATTCAGATTTTTTTTTATTTTTTCATCTCGAGCCGTGAGATCTCAGGCATCATAACTGTTTTCTAGTGATAGGAGAGGACTTGTATGTGGTGCTTTTTTGAAACCATCAGAGACCTGATTTATGAGTGATTGGGTAGGAGAATTAGAAGAAATCAGTTCTGGATGTTCTGATTCGATTTGTTTCAAATTATTAAAAAGCTGATCATACTCATAATCTGATATAATCGGTTTCGCCTCTACATAATAATGATAGTTATGCTGGGAGATCTCATCAATTAAGTGCTGATATTGCTCGGCTAAATTCATTGATAGGTTTTTATTGTTTTGGTGAGGGAAATCAAGATGTTGTTTTTCTGTGTCGCTTGTGCGAAAAAAAAGAGCAGAACCCTACGGAACGCTCTTTATTGTCAGTATTCTTAGTCTACGTGAAGTATCAATACAAACTTGATACCAGTATGCTAGCTATCTGTTCCTGTTCAAAGTCCAAGGAGTCAACAGGTTGATTAGTCTAGTCGATAAAGAAATATGCTCGAAAACAAACAAAATCGAAAGTTTTAAACAAATGTAGCAATATTTTAAATGAAGTTGGTGGATGAAAGGGGTTATTGGACATTTTGTTTTTGTTCAACACCAATTCACCATCAGAAAAATAAACTACAAAGTACAAAATTTCAATCTGACTCATCAATTATATCAACTAATCCAGTAATTTGCAAATTTTTTAAGAGATTTTTATATTTATTCTCCCTTTTAGTGATTCAATCCCTGATCTTAACTGATCAATCAAGTATCATGCTGAATTTCTAATTATACCATCTTTTGCCATTATAACTCACAGTTGGTCATAGGTTTCTTGTAGTCCAGATATGATATTTTCTAGGTCTTCATCGTCTTTTATCAATCATTTTGTCATCTCTCTCTCGAGTCTGTATAGGTGAAATTTTAGCTTGAGCAGTGCAAAAACTAATCTATCAACATATTCTCAGCTTATTTTTTGTACAACTTGTCATCCATAACTGCCAATTTGGTCAGTCCCAGAGTCCAAGATGCTCATAAGAGAGTCGGTTGTCGATTTTATTTGGTCGATAAGCTCTGTAGTTTTGACTGTATTTTTAGTAAAAGAGGGTGTGTCGAAAGTATTCATGAGAAAAGATAATAAAATTAAAACATAATTATTATACTCATCTACCTTTAATTAAACTAAAAAGATAAAAAAATCTGATCTTAAAGGCTTGCGTTCTAGAAATTATACTTTTTTCTTATTTACCTTTTCGATTTTTGATGTAGTTATGATAATTGATAGTTATCAAAAAGTGTGTTTTTTGGGATAATTTTTGAATTTTCTCTTGACTTTTTAATTTTTCTGAGTATAATCAAGAATATATTACAAAATTATTAAATAAAATAGGAGTATAAATTATGTCTGCATCTAGATTTCGTAGAGAAGTTAGTCAATATTTGCATCCATATCCAGAAGAACAGAAAAAAGTAGATACTGCTTTTGATCGTTTGAATAAAGATCATGATAAGGTAATTCGAGAGATGGAAAAAGAAGCTAAAAGGCTTGAAAAAAAGAAAAAATAAAAAACCAAGAGTATTTCTTGGTTTTTTTTGGTTTTCACGGACTGGGATTGATTGATTTTCACGGACTGGGTAAGCCCAGCCCCTACATTTTCATGACCAATCTTAGGAACATTTCACTCACAGAACTCCTTCATTCCGCTCAATCTCTTTTGCTTTCGTCACGCCTTTTAAGTCATCTTCAAATGATAAGATGGCTTGTTTTTGTTCTGGTGAGGCAGTGATAATCAATTTACTGAGCTCTGCTCACATTGAAATCTGGCTTTCTGATTTGTACTTTCTGACGAGTTCTACGATTTCGAGAGTAGTATTCATGCTCCTCAAAAGGTCAGGTGATTCAATTATTTCTAATATTTCTATCTCGGAAGGATCATTTTCAGGATAAAAGTTTTTATGAATAGAGTCTCGCTTTGGATGAAAATCTGGTACATTCACATCTTTTCTGAAATAATCTTGATATATCTCTTCAGTCACATGTGGTAAATATGGAGCTATCAACTGGATAATCGTGAAAAACACTTTGTACAGAGTCCATTGTCAGCTTTTTTTCTTTTCTTCTCAATTTTCAAAGAGTTCTGGCTTATAGAGCCTTACTTTGATCAGTTCTAGATAGTTATCACAGAAATCAGACCAGAAGAACTCTTCAAACGCGATCTTTGCGAGTCCATATTCGTAATTATCCAGATGCTTATTCATCTTTTCTACAGTTTGTATCATTTTTCAGAGTATTCGTCTGTCAGTTGTGTATAAATTATTTATAAAAACATTTATATTTTCTGGTGTAATAAATATATTTGATGTATCAAAACCCTCCAACTGCATCTTCACAAATTGGAAAGCATTCCGCAACTTCGTGACTAGTTTTTGTCCCTTTTTCAATTCTTCTTCGTCAAAAACCATGTCTTTACCCAGTTGTCAGCTGGCAGTTCGATATCTAACGGCATCAGCTCATCGTTGTTTGATCAGATTTTCAGGTTCTACCTTGGCATTTCAGGTGGATTTTGAAATCTTTTCAGATTTTCCAGCTAGGACATGTCCAGAGATCATAATATTCTCAAAAGGTACTTCACCAGTTCTCAAATAGCTTTGGAAAGTCGTATAGAGTAATCGAGTCCTGATAATATCGTGAGCCTGAGGTCTGAGAGAAAAAGGAATCAGATTTCAGCCGGTTCGCCCATCTCTTTTCAGGAAAGTTTCATTGATAAAAGGAGATAATCCTGATGTAAATCGCGTATCGAGAACTAATGTCTCAGCTTCTACTTCATCTCTAGTATACCCTTCAGGCAAATCTCTAGATGGATCAACAAATCAGTTAGAAAGCTGATTTTCACTGGGTAGGATTACTTCACTGGTTCATTTTTTGTACCAAATCGGAATTGGAATTCAGAATTTTCTAGATCTAGAGATATTCCAGTCTCGAGCTAGGTTATTTATTCGGTCATTTGATCTTTTTTTCATAAATTCAGGCGACCAGTGCATTTTGTCATTTTGAGCGAGTAAGATTTCTTTTTTGTCCAAAAGGTTCACAAATCGTTGGTAAATTGGGATGATTTCGATTGGAGTTTTGCCTCTTTCTGAGATTTTTTTAGATTGAGTGATAGGGTCGCGTTTTACGATGATAGCCCCCCCGCCTTCGGCGACCCCCCTAGCAGGGGGTACAGATAGAAAATATTCCATAATTTTAATCCTGGCTTCTTCGATTTTCAAACCTTCAATGGCTTCACAGTCAGAATTTTCTATTTTTCAGTATCTGTTTATAATAATTTTTTCTGGTAAGTGATGCTTCTGAACTCGGTAAACATCCGTTTCATCTCAGTATGTACAGCACATTACGACTCAGCTTCATTTGTCCATTTTTACTTTGTCATCTCACAGAAGCGGCACGGTATGTCAGAGGGGAGTAGTGATTTGTCTTCATATATACTTGGCAAATCTCTCGTCGTCTGGATGAGCGAAAACGGCAACGCAGGCGGGTATCATTTCGGGTCTGGTAGTCGCGATTACGAGCTTCTCACCATCATCCAGAGTAAAATTAAGGTAATTAAAAAATTCATTGAATTCTTGTTCCTCTGTTTCTGCCTGTGCGATGGTGGTTTGATTTTTGGTGCATCGGAGAGCTGGAAATTTCTTTCAAACTATGTCTCCAGATTTGTACATTTCGACAAATCTTTTCTGGACTAATTGCTGAACTTCTGGTGAGATAGTTGCATAGGTTCTCTTTCGATCTATGGACATTCAGAGGGATTGCCAGAGGGATTTGTAAATATCTCTGTATTTCTGGTTTACTTTGAGGCATTCCTGGACAAATTCAGACCTTTCCATCTCTTTAATATTGATTTTCAGCTCTCTCTCTACGAGTTGTTCTGTTGGAATACCATTGTCGTCATATCACATCGGATAAAATACGTTGAAACCTTTCATTCTCTTGTATCTGGCGATGATTTCGGCCTGAGTATAAGAAAAAATATGTCAGATATGAAGTCTGCCACTTACAGTAGGTGGGGGAGTGTCGATAGAAAAAATTTTACTGGGATCAGTTCTGGATAGGTCAAAAGCATTGGTTTGATTTTCTTCCCAAAATTTTTGCCATTTTGCTTCGGATTCGGTGAAATTATATTTGTCTGCCATTAAAATAATTAAGAATTAATAATTAAAGATTAAGTCTCACTAGATGTGTCAAATAAATTGTCAGTTTTTTCAGCTTTCTTTTTCTCTTCTTTGTATTTTACGTTTTCTTCTTTTTCTTCTCGTGGACGATAGATGATATCGATATGCTGATCTACTATCTTGCGAAGTGGGGTCTCAGGCTCGTCTAGATAAACGCTATTTGAATGTAGGGTCGTCAAACTGCCATCATCATATCTAATTCTAATAGAACCTTCAACTATGGAGATTCCACCTTCGATTTTGTCATTTCCTGTGGAGACTACTTGTCCTTTTTTAGCTCTCTTCCATATTCTCAGATCTTCGAGAGATAATAGTTTTCCATTCTTGTCTGAGTGGACTAGAATAAAAGGTTCATTTTTGTGAATAAATAAAGCAACGACTTCGTCTTGTTCATCTGATAGATCGATAGCTCTCACTCCACCTGCTGTTTTGCCCATTGGGCGAATTTCACCAGCAGGGAAAAGCAACATTTGACCAAATTTTGATAAAACTCATAAATGGTCAATGTCAGTTACTGCCTCTACTCCGACAATTGTCTCTTTCTCTGCTAAATTCATAACAACTGTTGGAAATTTTTTGAAGGATAAGACCAGGTTTTTGTCTATTTTTTTGATATTATTCTGATTTGTGAGAAATACTAGGTGATCATATGCAAAATGCAATGTTTTTGCGAAAATAATTTTTCATTTCAATCCGAATTGTTTTTTCAAATCAATAGCAGGTTTTGCCATTGTAAAATTTCAGAAATCTTTGAGTCTCTGTACGACAAGTTCTCATCTATCGGTGATCACGATCAATTTGTCTTGATTGTGCGTATAAATTAGATCAAGGGTTTCATCAGGTATAACCTGAATTCTAGACTGATATAATACTCTGAGAGAAAAATCGTTTCCAATCCAGCAAATTACATCTTCTTTTACTTTGTCAGCTTCTGCCTGTAAAGCTTTGATACTACCTGAGATATTGTACACATTTGAATCTTCTACTAAAACGGTTAGTCTATCGTCTCAGTACTTATTTTTCATATATTCAAATTCATCTGCAACGATTTCGTCGAGTCTAACTGGATTTGCAATGATTTCTGTGAGTTCTTCGATCAGTTTTTTCTTTTCTTCTATTTCATCAATAACTTTCTGAATTTCTAATCAAACGAGGGATTGTAGTCTCATATTTAAAATATATTCTGCTTGTTCATCTGAAAACTCAAATTTTGACATTAAATTTTCTTTGGCTTCTGCTCTGGTGCTAGATCATCTAATCGTAGCTATAACTTCATCAATCACGTCAATAGCTTTCTTTAATCCTTCGAGAATATGCAGTCTATCCTGAGCTTTTTTGAGTTGATAGGTTGAACGTTTAAAAACAACATCTCTCCTGAAAACTACAAACTCCCAGAGTAAATCTTTGATATTTAGCAGTCTCGGCTGAGATCATGCCTCTACCAGAGAAACATTATTTACATTAAAATTAGTCTGTAGCTCAGTAAATTTATAGAGCAGAATTAGGATGGCATCTGGATTAACTCATTTATTGAGGTACAAAACGATCCTGTTTTTATTTTTATTACTTTCGTCCCTGATGTCTTTGATTCATTCGATTTTTTTGTCCACGACGAGTTCTCCAATTTTGGCCACAAGTGTAGATTTATTGACCAAATATGGGATTTCGTCGATAACAATTACGTGAGAATCTTCGTATACTTCGGTGTGAGTCTTTCCGCGAACGACAATTCAGCCTTTCCCTCTTTTGTATACTTCACGAATATTATTTGAGTCAAAAATATATCCACCAGTAGGAAAATCTGGTCATTTGATGATCTCCATAATTTCATCTATGCTTACCTCGTATTTTCAGCTTTCGGCTGACACAGTGCTTTGCCCCGTGCTAAGTTGTTCCGCCCCTTCGGGGCTATTTTCGATCTCATTTTCAATTATTGGTTTGTCAATCGGCTTTCACTCTTTTTTTAGTAGAAGGAGTGAAGCGTCTAGTACTTCTCTCAAATTATGTGGAGCCATATTTGTCGCCATACCAACAGCAATTCCCATTGTACCGTTACAGAGGTGGTTTGGAAATTTGGTAGGCAACATCACAGGTTCTTGGCGAGATCCATCGAAATTATCTCTCCAGAGGACAGTATCTTGTTCAATATCTTTTAGCATTTCCTCTGTGATTTTGGTCATCCTGGCTTCAGTATACCTCATCGCAGCTGCTCAATCTCAGTCGATAGATCAGAAATTTCCCTGTCCATCGATAAGTGGGTATCTCATAGACCAGGGTTGAGCTAATCTAACCATCGCCTCATATATCGAAGAATCACCGTGTGGATGGTACTTTCACATCACATCTCAGACTATTGTGGCTGATTTTTTGTGTTTCTGATTGTAGAAATTTCCTTGCTGGTACATTGAAAAAAGTATTCTCCTGACTACAGGTTTGAGTCCATCTCTGGTATCTGGTAAGGCACGAGAAACGATTACAGACATAGAATAGTCAATATATGACTGGGAAATCTCTTTTTCTAGAGGGTGAGAAATCTCGTGACTATGAGCTCAGCTTTCTTTTTTTTCTCAATTTTCTAAAATTTGTCAGGTTTCTCAGCTTTTTCAGTCTTCTGTTGGTTCTCAATTTCATTCTGTTTGAGGAGTAATCTTTTCGTCTTCTGATGGCATAAATTATAAAAAAAGAAAATAAAACGCTGAATTTGATTTTATGATACGAAAGTACCTAGCTTTTTCAAGCTTTTTTTATTTGACTTTTGGAAATTTGTGATGTAGTATTCTTTAGTATAAGTTTTATAAAAAAAGCCCTTTTTACGGGGCTATGATCTTAGTCATATTGGAGTATACGATAAACATTTTTTATACCTGTTTTTTCGTTGTATCCCCAAGTAAAGATTTGAGATTCAATCCATGCACGATTTTGTTTGTTTAGATTATTATCGATGCATGTTTCTCTGTCTTCACCAATCTTCACATATTGCCATGGAGCTAATATGTCTTTTAGATTGTCGATTTCTTGGATAAGCAAGTTTTTTAAACTGCATAATTCCTCTTTAATAAATGGATATTTAGAAGGATTATTGCACATCATCAACCAATATGATAAAAGCAACATATCAATGTCTGGATGTAAACATATACAGCCAGCTTCAGCACGTATGCTGTCGTCAATTTCCCGCAATACATTACAACAATCAGTGGAATGCTTTGTGATAGGAATTAACTCTTCTGGAGCTACGTTTTTTGCCCATGGGAAATAGTGAGTGATTATTCGTATTTTGGAGGTGTTTATCTCATAAATTTGAGCTTCCTCTCCTCTCCAATATACTTTTAAATTTTGTTTTAATTCGGTTGTTTCCATATGGATGCCTCTTAAAATTTGTTAGTTATTTTTATTAATATACTCTTTATTATACTCAAAAAAACTAAAAAGTCAATAGCAATTGCATTTTGAAAGGAAATCATTATACTGACCAATATTTACTTAATAAATACAAAATACAATGAATATATGACTTATTGGAGCTACTAATGTCGGGAAATCTACTCTTTTTAATCGTCTGATTGGGCAGTTTAGAGCAATCGTAACGGATATCCCAGGTACGACAACTGATATTATAAATCACAAGATGCAACTGGATACAGGGGATGTGCTTACTTTTTTTGATTCGCCTGGGTTGCTAGATTTTACTGATGAAGTACCGTATATTGAGTGGATTATTCAGCATTCTGATCTGCTTTTGTTTATGATCGATGATACTGTGGGAATTACCGCCAAGGAACAGCATATTCTCGATCTTATTAGAAAAGAGAAGAAGCAAGATCAGACTTTTTTGATAGTTAATAAACTGGATTTAAAACGAAAAGAATCTGATACAGAGCTTGCGATTAGTGATTATTATACGTTTTGATTTAAACAGGTTATATGAGTTTCTGCAAAAACAGAGAGAAATCTGCTGGAAATTCATGATCAGATCGAAACTTTTCTAAAAGAGCGAAAAAACACTAATCCAACTGCAAATTTGAATGCTTGAGAGATAGAAAATCTGGATAAAGAGAAAACTAAAATTGCCATTTTGGGTAAACCAAATGCTGGGAAATCGACATTACTCAATACTTTGGTCTCAAAATCACTTGCAAAAGTGTCTGACATTGCAGGTACTACTAGGGATTATCTGGTATGAGAATTCACATATAAAGGTAAAGATTATATTGCCTACGATACAGCTGGAATAAAAAAGAAATCACAAATTCATGGAATCGAAAAAATAGCATACGATAAGACTAATTCGATGCTGGAATATTTGCGTCCGATTGTAATTTTTATGATTGACTGTACTCAGGGGATTACGCATAGGGATCTCACTTTGTTGCAGGAAATTCATAGTTTAGCTTTGCCGATGATTTTCGTCTTAAATAAGGTCGATTTAGTCAATCCGAAAGTGATAAATTGAATGATCGCAAATACACAAGAGCATCTATCTTTTGCTAAATATTTGCCAATTGTTCCGATGATCGCAAAAGATGGCTCATGAATTGATGAAATGATGAAAATGGTAAATTTGCTTCAAAAAGAAAATCAAAAAAGAATTCAGACTCGTGAACTTAATCAGACTCTGCAAACTGAATATCTTCAACGTCCACCTCGTTTTCCAAAATCTAAAATTGCAAAAATTTTGTATGCAACACAAATCGCAGTGGATGCTCCAACTTTTGTAATTTTCGTAAATCATAAATCTCGTGTGAATTTTTCATTCAAAAAGCGAATTGAGAATACTATTCGTCGTCATTTTGGCTTTATCTGAGTACCTTTGGTCATAAAATATAAAAACAGATGAGAAAGCTGAATGGAAAATGATGTGCAGGTTTCATACGATGAAAAAGAGGCAAACTTATACAATGCAGATGAGGAAACTATTGGTGAAAACTCTAAAAATAATAACAAACCTCGCAATGTTGTCCGTACAAAAGCAGAAATTGTACATAATAATAAATGAAAGAGAAAATGGGAAAAAGAGCAGTTAGAAACTAAGCCAACAAATGCTCGTACACAGTGATGAGAAAAAACTGTAAAATCTGTAAATGGATCTAAAACGGCTAAAAAACCAGTGTGAGCAGATCGTAGACCACCAAAGAGAATTAGTAAATATACCAATACTAGAAATGTTAAACAGGGTAAAATTGATGATATGTTCTCAGATATTTATGGTAAGAAAAAGAAAAAATAAGCCAGATCTCTTGACATTTGACAAAAAAGGATTATACTTAAAAATAGTTTATTCCAATATTAAATAAAATAAATGGTAGAAACTGTATGACAACCGATAAACTCTCGTAAAAATATGTATTTCCAGATCAAACCTTTCAAGGAAAATGATCGTGGAGTTCAGCATCGAGAAAAAATAGTTGAAAATTTGATTTCCCTCAAAGAAAAGACTATTTCTTTTGTAGTCAGTGGAAATTCTCAGGATATAAAATTTTACGTAAAACTTCCTACCAGTTTCAAAAATTACTTTGAAAATACTTTTTATTCTAGTTTTCCGACCTCTGATCTAGCAGATACAGTTAATCCTAAATTTTCAAAAAGTAGAATTTGGGTTAGCTTTGCCAAGGATGAGTCGTTCAAAACTAGGGATTTCTTCCAAAAAGATGGTTCTTATCTGGATCCGATGAATGATTTGCTGGCATTATTTCAGAATGTAGACAAAAATTCTAGGTTAGACCTGTTTTTTGACTATACTTTCAAATTAGAAGAGACTTCTCGAGTGCAGGCTCGATGAATGATAAAAAGGTTCTTCAAACGAGTATGGACGCCTAGTGATTCCAAAAAGGATGATAAAGGTTCTGAAAAAAATTCAGAATGACAAATTAAAAAAGAGATTTATTTTGCACTCTCGTATTCTATCACGACGGAGGATTCTTTCCTTAGGGATGGATTAGAAAAAAGTCTAAATTCAGCTTTTTCTCCTTTTGTTTCAAATGGTAAACCTGTCTTTACTAAAACGCAAGTTCGGAATTACTGTCAGTTTAGCGAAGTGGTGAATTTCTTTCATATGCCAACTCAGGCAAATTTCGTCAAATGACTGGACTATACCTTGTATCGTAAACTGCCATATCCGACAAATATACCAGATCTAGAGAGGTTCCCTGATGTTCGCGAGCTGACGACCCTGTGAAATACTGATTATAGAGGCGATAAAATCAAATTCGGGATCAAAGAGGAAGATAAATTTAGACATATGTACATAGTAGGTAAGACCGGAACTGGAAAATCTACCTTCATCTCAAATATGATTATCTCAGATATGACCGCTTGAAATGGTGTCTGTGTTCTCGATCCTCATGGTGAATTGATAGATACAATCATCGAATCTATCCCTTCAAATCGCATAAATGATGTGATACTTTTCGATGTTTCTGATTCTGAATATCCAATTGGTTTCAACTTACTTCAGGCAGATAATGAAGATGAAAAAAACAGAATTGCATCAGGGGTTGTCTCGACTTTTGAGAAATTATTCGACAATTCACGATGACCTCGTCTGGAATATATCCTCAGAAATGTGGTTCTATCAATCATTGACTATCCAAATGCGACATTGATGCACATTCTCCGCGTCCTTACTGACAAAGAGTTTCGTGAAGAGGTGGTTTCTCATGTCAAAGACCCAGTTTTGCTGAAATTCTGGAATAATGAATTTAATAAATGGCAGGATAGACAGAGAGAAGAGGCGGTGGCTCCGATTACAAATAAAGTCTGACAGTTTCTATCATCTCGTCTAGTTAGAAATATATTTTGACAACCGAGAACTAGGCTCTCTATGAGAAAAGCAATGGACGAGTGAAAAATTATCCTCGTAAATCTATCAAAAGGTAAAATCTGAGAAGATAATGCAAATATGATTGGTTCGCTTCTCGTGACCAAAATTCAGATTGATGCGATGGCGAGGGCAGATACGGTAGCATATTTACGTCGTCCCTTCTATCTTTATATTGATGAGTTTCAGAATTTTGCGTCTAGATCTTTCGCCTCTATCTTATCTGAGGCTAGAAAATATAAACTTTCTCTTATTGTCGCCAATCAGTATACTTCACAACTTGCCGATGACATCAAGGATGCGATCTTCGGAAATGTAGGAACTATCGTGTCTTTCACATTATGATATGATGATGCTCAAATGATGACCTCACAGTTTAAAGAGATGATAGGCACAAATGACCTGATTTCACTACCGAAATATACGGCTTATACTAGGCTTATGATCGATGGAATCTCGTCTGATCCGTTCTCTATGAAGACTCTGCCGCCATTGCCAGTCGAAGAGGATGTGGAACATATTGAAAAAATCCGTAAACAGTCTCGTCAGAGATACTCTATGGAGAGATGACAACTAGAAAATCTTATGACTGCTCGAAATAAAAAAACCTTTTCAGTTCAGGAAAAAATAGCACAAAAAAGCAGACTTGAAGGGCTTGGCTTGACTCCAGAGGAAACTAAAACTTTAAATGATATGGAGATCCAGCAGAATCTGCGACGTATGAATGATGTGATGATCGGATGAGAACTGGCTGATGGGATGATTATGAATCTAGAAAATCATGTTTTCAAGTATGTTTTCTTCACGAAACCGCCAGAACTTTCGGAAGTTGCGACTCTACAATTCAAACCTGGTGAAGAAATAGAAATAGAAGACTGAAAAAGACTAAAATTTGCCGTTTCTTCATATCAACATAATACTCAGAAATTAGGTGAAGACCCGCTTGTCCTTCGAGTAGGCTCCAAATCAGACATACGCCAACAACTCACAAATATGCAAGACTTGCTCTGACTTGAAATGGAGGCAGATAATCCAATGCAGCGAGTCCCTAATATCGAAAAATTAGCACCAGCACCTTCTTCACCTGTCATTGCGAAGGATAAGTGATGATCGTCGAATCTAGATCAAAATGCTTCAAATGCTTCCTCTTTCGCCGTCAATGATATCAAACTTGGCGAAACTTTTGACGGTTATGTAAAGCTAATCTATAACTACGGAATTTTCGTTACGGTCAAATGAGTCGAATGATTATTGCACAAAAACTGGATTGCTACACTTCCTGACTGAGTAGATCGAAAGAAATATTACAATCCTGGTGATAAAATTAGAGTGAGGGCGAAGGAATTTAAGGATATTGACTGAGAAAAGAAGGTGGTACGGAGTCAGAAATAAAATTGCTATTGACTTTTGAGAAAATTTAAGTATAATAAAGAAGTATTAACATTTATAGGTGAAAATATGAAGATACCAATTATTCTTGGCTATCCTCCTGAAATTCCTCTTCCACGAGAATCTTATAAACCAGCAGAATATAATAAGTCTGCTCCAAATAAGAAAAATCAAGGAAAAGGCAGTATTAAATCTCAGAAATATGGTAGTACAAAGAAACTTCCTCAGAAAAAAGGAAAAATTTAAATCATGGGGCTTTTGCCCCTTTTTTTGCAAAAAAATTTCATACTTGAAAATGATGCTATATTTTGTATAAGATATGTATAAAAAAGTTTTTTATTTTCTAAAATATAATAATGTCTTATAAAATTATCGATGTAAAGGCTAGAGAAGTACTAGATTCTCGCTGAAATCCGACAGTTGAATGTGAACTGATTCTAGAATGAAATGTAATGGCGAGAGCTATTGTCCCAAGCGGGGCTTCTACGTGAGTACATGAGGCTCTAGAACTCAGAGATGGTGATAAAAACCGTTATCTATGAAAGGGGACTCTCACGGCAGTAAATAATGTGAATACAATCATCAGAGATGCAATTCTGAACCACGAATTTGAGTCTTTTCGTGAGTTAGATCAGCTTTTAATCTCTCTGGATGGTACTGCAAATAAGTCAAAACTAGGTGCAAATGCGATTTTGTCGGTAAGTATGGCGTTTGTATCAGCGATTGCAAAAAAAGATTGAAAATTTATCTATGAGTATTTATGAGAATGAAAAGGGCATGTTTTGCCTTATCCGATGATGAATATATTGAATGGAGGAGCTCACGCAGACAATAATGTGGACATCCAAGAATTTATGATAGTGCCAGTCGGAGCTGAAAATTTTCACGAATGACTGAGAATTGGGGCTGAAGTATTTCATAATCTAAAATCAATCCTAAAAGAGAAATGACTCGCTACGAGTGTAGGTGATGAGGGCGGTTTTGCTCCAAATCTTAGTTCATCTGCAGTCAGCTTTTTATTTTCCCCTGCCAAATCATACATTCCATCTCTAAAAAACTCAGAAGATGCCACATCCAGAGCCAGTTTTACTTTACCTGTATGTCATGCCTTATCCGATGATGAATATATTGAATGGAGGAGCTCACGCAGACAATAATGTGGACATCCAAGAATTTATGATAGTGCCAGTCGGAGCTGAAAATTTTCACGAATGACTGAGAATTGGGGCTGA
>BNUE01000020.1 GCA_025997135.1 candidate division SR1 bacterium
TTTATTTTTTTTCGTGTAAAACTAATGCTAAACTGGTTAACTTCGCTGATATGAGGAGATTATAATCAAAAACAACTGAATCAAATTACACCTCAGATAGCACAAATCAATGAGCGATATGGCAAATTTGAGACTTTAACTGATGAAGAAGTACAGTCAAAAACTGAAGAATTTCAGAATCGTTATCAAAACTGAGAAACTCTAGATCAGCTCTTGCCTGAGGCATTTGCGATAGTTAAGCAGGCGTGTAAAAGAATAGTTGGACAGGAATTTGAAGTAAAAGAAGAAAAACAAGTCTGGAATATGATCCCATACGATGTGCAATTACTGGGAGGAATAGTACTTCATCAGGGGAAAATAGCTGAGATGAAAACTGGAGAATGAAAAACACTCGTCGCAGCAGCACCAGTTTATCTCAATGCTCTCTCTGGCAAATGAGTGCATGTCGTGACGGTCAATGATTACCTAGCCTCTCGTGATGCTCAGTGGATCGGATATCTGTATCAATGGCTAGGACTGACGGTATGAAGCGTTGTAAAAAGTACTCCACTCCAAGCGAGGAGAGGTGAATACTCAAAAGATATAACATACGTTGAGAACTCAGAACTTGGATTTGATTATCTTCGTGATAATTTAGTGCAGACGATGGAACAGAGGCATGTGATGTGGAGACCTCTGAATTTTGCGATCGTGGATGAGGTGGATTCTATTTTGATTGATGAGGCGAGGACTCCACTGATTATCTCAGAGGCTCGTGAAGAACCGACAGAAAAATATCAATATTATGCAAATATCGTAAAATTACTAAATCCTTGTACTGAAAAGAAAAAAGTGTCTAAATGACTGATGGCGGAGGCATTTAAAGGCGGGATGCTCTGATGAGCGGTTGGCTGAGAACAAGAAGAGGATGGAGATTATTATATCGATTATAAAACCAAAACAGCATCACTGTCTGGAATGGGAATTGAGAAATTAGAGAAAATGCTGAATGTGGAAAATATTTATAAAGATATGTGATTTGAAGAAATTCATCATATAGAAAATGCTCTACGTGCGAAGGCTGTGTATATAAATGATGTGGATTATATAGTCTCTAACTGAGAAATTCTGATCGTAGATGAACATACGGGGCGCACGATGCCTGGTAGACGTTTTAGTGAATGACTACATCAGGCGATAGAAGCCAAAGAAAAAGTCAATATTCAGCGTGAATCTCAGACGATGGCGACGATTACTTATCAGAATTTTTTCAAACAATATACTAAATTGGCAGGTATGACGGGTACTGCAACGACTGAAGCTGAGGAATTTAATAAAATCTATGAACTGGAAGTAATCGCTGTTCCGACCAATAGAAATATTATTAGAGTGGATCATAATGACAAGGTTTATTTTAATCAGGCTGCAAAGCGGAAATTTGTAAAGGATTATATAAAATTTTATCATGAAATAGGACAACCAATATTGATAGGAACTGCAGATATTGCTACGTCTGAAAAGGTATCTCAGATGTTGGAAAAAGATGCAATAGTTCATAATGTCTTAAATGCAAAATTTCATGAAAAGGAAGCTCATATCGTAGCAAATGCTGGTAGATATCAATCAGTGGTTGTAGCAACGAATATGGCAGGTCGTGGTACGGATATTAAGCTAGAAGCGTGATTAAATGAAAAATTGGCTACAAATTATGCAAAATGGATAAAAAAGCAGATTGAAAAAGGAGAAAACTCGCTGGAATGTGTGATCTATTCAAAAATTGAGTATGAATTGACTTACCAGTGATTGAAAGAAATCTTCGGTTTGAGTGATCAACAACTGGATGATTTAGGAAAAACAGGGTTAGAAATCTGAAATGCTAAAATAACTGTAAATTTCAATTCTAGAAAAAATATCGAGACTGACCGATATGCCAAGATCAGTGTTTCTGTCTCATGAAAAGAGGTTTTGTATAGGGATTTTCACTATGGGCTTTTCATATTGGGGACTGAAAAACATGAATCAAGGAGAATAGATAATCAGCTTCGCTGACGTGCAGGAAGGCAGTGAGACCCTGGTGTTAGTGTGTTTTTTGTGGCATTGGATGATACTTTGATGAAAAAGATGTGATGAGAAAGAATCCAGATGATGGCTGGAATGTTGTTATCAAAGGCGGATATCTCAGAACTAGAATTAACTCAAAAACAGTTTACATCTGCTATTACTAGAGCTCAAAAAGAGATTGAAGCGTGGAATTTTGGGACTAGAAAGCATTTATTTGATTATGATAGTGTGATAGATAAGCAGAGGAGAAATGTGTATCATACGCGTGATAGTGTGATAGAAGCCAGCTGAGATGAGGTAAAAAAAGCTGAATGGTTGGCTCAGTATCAACAAAAGTTTTTGCTAGATGCTCAGGATGTACTTTCCAATCAAATTCAGGCGTGAGAGGCTAGTGGACAGCCGTTATTTGACTTGCTGTCAGTACTTGAAAAAGAATTATGACTGATGATAAAGACGGATGAGAAAATTCAATATAGTCAGTTTTCTTTCGATACTTTACTGGAAGTACTGGATCGTAGATTAGTTGAATATTTTCAGAATATTTTTGATAATTTAGACAAAGATTTGCAGTTTAGGATATTTAGTGAAATTAGTCTGCGTATACTGGATAAACTGTGGATCGCACATATCGATGAAATGCAATATCTCAAAGATAAAGTTGGATTTATGGGGTATGCTCAGATGGATCCGCTCGTAGTGTACAAAAAAGAGAGCTTTGAAAAATTTCAAGATTTATTATCGAATATTAAAATTGATACAACAACTGATCTGATGAGAATTGATTATTTACAGGTTGAACAAATGCAGACAGCCCAAGAGCAGTTTATACAAATTGCAAAACAAGATCCAGAAATTATGAGAAAATTACAAGAAGCTAGTAAACAGGGATGACAAGTTAGGATTACTCAGACGGCTAATAATCTGAATAATACAGGTAAAGATGCTAGAGAAATGATATTTGAGGATGAAGACTGAGTTGAGGTATTTGAGGTTGATGGAGAGAAAACAGATGCTGTCTCAGTAGTATCTACAAAAAATAAGGTGAGACCTAATGATCCGTGTCCATGTGGTAGCTGAAAAAAATATAAAAAGTGTTGTGGAGCATAAAAATTTATTGTACTATTTTCCCTTAATTTTTTTGATTTCGTCTAGGAGGAGTCTGATTTTTGTTCTATTTAAAAATGCTAGGATTAGACCGTAAATTATGAAATAGCAAAATAGTCATAAGAATAGTTCTCATCTAGGACTTCCAGTATGAGAAAAACTTGAAAAAATGCCAAAATTCTGCGTTTTGAGCAGATACATTAGTATACATAAGATTCATACTAAAAGCAAATTCTTGAGGAGGAACCTGAGATCAAATGAAAATGGATAATCTTTTGCGATAACTCGCATGGCTCATAATGCCATAACTGCTCGAGAAACCGATAATATGCCAGTGCTGACGATGAGTCACTGATGAAGTAAAACGAGTAATATGAAGTTGAGAATGACGTTTATAATTAGAGCTGCACTGACTACTCAGAGTCTGGCTTTTATTTTGCCGAGTCATGCTAGAATATTTAATGAAATTAAAGCCCAACAATTAAAAATCAAGCATGGAGCTGCTCGCTGTAGCATATATCATGAAAATCTAAATGATTCTCCAAATAAAAATACGGCAATTTCCTGACCGAAAACGACGAAAAATCCTGCAATCATCACAGCAAATCCGCCGAAATATGAATACATAATGCGTTGAAGTAGTCAGAATTTTTCTGTCTCTTTTTTTGTAATTAATTCGGTAGTAACGGGGAATAAAAAGTTGAAAAGTGGGGCAACGACGATAGTAAATACTACCAATAATGATTGAAAATTTGAAAAAAAACCAGCTGATTCAGCTCAGAGAACGTTGACGATAACTTGTTGATCGACATTTCAGAGTAGAGTAGAAACATTTGCCACTAGGAAAACTCGCAGGGCATAGCGAAAATGCTCTTTGAGGACTGATATTTTGTCAAATCAAAATTCTGGATGATTTGGGTGTTTTGTATCTAGAGCTGGAAATAATTTGTAGAGAAAATTTGGTAAAATGACGTGTTTATATTTTCTCCAGACAATAATGAGCGAAGCTATACATCAAATGCCAACTCAGGTAATTCGTACGATGGCATAATTCTGGATGGTGAGTGAGGCAGTCGCTCGAAAAATGATTGTAAAGATTAGGTTGCAAAATTGAACAATAGCATTTGATATGCCTTGCGAAAAAGTGTCCTGAAAACTGACAAACATAGTAGTACAGAGAGTCAGAATATTGAGTCAAAAGAAATAGAATGCTAAAGTTTTGATAATTTGCGCTGCAACTGGATCGTGAAAATGATGGACTGCAAGCCAATCTGCCCCAGAATATAAGAGAATAAAAATCAGGATTCCTGTCAATAATTGCATTGCAAATGATGCATAGATTACTAATTTAGCTTTAGCTTTTTCTCATTTTATCCAAAATTTTGGTATGAAATATTGCATTGCTTCGGTGAGACCTAGATCATTATATGCTGAGATCATACCCATCAAGCCTAAAATACTGTAAAAAATTCAGATATCTGATACAGATACACTACCTGAAATCAACATCCTCAGGATATATCCAATGGGAGCTACTAAAAATGCGAAAAAATATGACCAAAATCATTTAGTGATTAGCTTTTTGGATAGAGTTTCGTCGGCGAGAAGTTCTAATTTTGGCATAAATATGGGGTTTATAAGTTTACTAATACTTTAAAAATAGGATTTCAGCTAGATAAATTGAATTTTAGAGCAGGGAAAAAGAATCTTTCAGATCATCTATCTTGGGCTAGGTAAACGAGAAGAGGAGGGTTTATTTTTTTGTCTCAGAAGGTAAAATCGGCTAAAATCTCATCTTTTGCGATTGTTGGATAATTTGCTAATTCATATTGAAAAGAGTCTAAATTTGAGATAGTTAGCATATCATCTGAAATGTAATATGATATGAACATGCCAAACTGAGCATTGTTATCATAGACTGGATAACCATTGAGCATAAAAGGATAGAATATAGTAGCAAAAGAATTGTCTGTGTTTATCGTGATTTCTGGTTTTCCGTAGTTTTGTAGCGATATACCTAGAGTTTTCAGTTTTTTTTCTACTAATTTTTGTATTTGTTTGTCGGTTGTTTTAGGACAGGAATCAGCATTACAATTAGAGTTTTTACCAGCCTGATAAATATTTAGTCGTCCATTGAGAAAAGAGATATTGTAACCTTCAGGATTAGACTCTGAAACTGAAAAATTGGAAGGGACTAGGTCTGAGAAATGTCTAAATGACAATTCTCCGATTTTGAGTTTTTTGAAAGATGTGGAAGCATTTGAGCTTATCATAGGTTTTCATAGGTGATAAACTGGCATTAGTTCGGCAACTTTTGGATAATTTTTGCCGTCATAGAGATATTGAGAAGGATTATTCTCTGTATTTGTGAGTATTGTATTTCATAGACTAGAAGCTGAAATATTTACATTTCATAAAACTGTACTAGATTGCTGATTGGAATGAGGTATATTTAGGCTGTTTACTTGATAAAATTTTGTCTGAGGCATTAGTTTTTCAGAAAAGAAATCACTGAAGAAAATAACTAAAAAAAGTAATAAAAAACAGATTAAAGCTATAGTAAAACCTGTCAATCCTAGCTTTCGTCTGACAGAGAAGGGGAGTCATTTGATGATGTTTTTGTCATTGGCTGACTCAGATTTGTTTTGGGCTATTTTGGCTTTTAAAAATGTCTGGAAGCGATTTTTCATCTGATAATTTTTGGAAAGATATAAATAAAGGTGAAGCAAGTGCTGTACTTACTCCACCTATTTGTATTTATTTTGGGATTATTATCAAGAGAAGAGTCAGACTAATTATCCTCTAGCCTCTTTGCAAACTCATTCGTAATCCATCTCAGTATTTGCAGCGTCTGCTAAACAGCTGTTTGAATAAGTTTTACCATCTTTGCCACAAACTGGAGCAATTTCTTTTGTACATTTAGCTAGAATGCAGGCTCCATCTGTGTATTCTACGTTTGCAGCTTTTGCTAGACATGTATTGTCGTATGTATTGCCATCAGCTCAGCAAACTGGGAAATATTCTCTAGTACAAACTGGAACTACAGTTGTGGAGTGAACACAAGCAAGTTTAGCGATATTGTCTTCACATTTACCATTGAAGAGGAAGCTTGCCTTTGATGCTTTTAGATTGCAGAGATTCCCGTATGTTTTACCATCTGATCCACAAACTGGAGCAAATTCGTCGGTACAAACTGCAGGAACGTCTTCAGTCTTACATTCTCCATCATGAAGTTTCTCTACTCATGCTGCTTTTAGTGCACATTCATTTCCATAAGTGAAAATGTCTGTTCCGCAAATTGGAGCAAACTCTAATGTACAAACGGCTGGTTTGTCAGTTTTGATGCTACATGAAGTCATGTATCCCTCAGGTGCGTAGAAAACTGTAGTCAAAAATACAGCTTTTAAACTATTTAAAATGTCTATCTTTGGTTGTACTTGTTCGTTAGTGAATTTAGTGATCATACTGTCTAACACCGTGTAGAATTTCTGGACATAGGCTTGATCTTTTTTGTTGAGAGTCTGTGCCATAGCAGTTGCTATCGATGTAATCTGATCTGTAGTAGGTGTAGCAGCGAGAACTCCGTATGCTCCGAAGGCTAGAAGTCCAATTCCCATCAGGGAAACAAGTAATTTTTTCATAAGAGAAATAAAAGAAAAAGAAATAAAAGGCTGATTATTGCGATAAATAAAAGGTAATCGCAAAGTTTCGTGTAGAATGTTATAAAAAGGTAGAAAGATTTCAAGTGATTTTTTGGTCTCGCAAAATTTGCAAAATGTAATAAAATATATATACTTAAAAAGAAAATTTTTAAATCTTTAATCAAATTGGCTAAAATGACAAAAGATGAATATATTATGAAGGTATTAAATAAAGTGAAATGACTGCGAGAACCTGCAGATCATCTAATATCTCTGATGGAACAGAATCAACTTACTAGTGAATATAAAGATTATCTGTATAATCATTTTACGGTAGCGATTCATAATGCTGTAGTGAAAAAAAGAGAAGAGCAACAGGCTTCTTTTAGTCAGCATATACAATCAATTCATGCACAAGAAGAGGAAACAAAGCAGGCTGAAGAAAATGATGTAGATAGTTTGGAAAATTTACTGGATACGATGTACTAAAATTTTTTTGCTGACTATCCATAGTCATAGTATAAAAAGAGCAGCTCCGACTAGAATAAATCCAGATTGGACTCCAATAAAAGTCACTAATATCCCAAATCCCAGAGATCACAGGATCTCTCATAATTTTCCTGTGAAATTTGTAGCTCATGCTATGACTCATTGATCTTTGTTTTGTGCGTAATCACTGACTAAACCTACTGTTATTGGATTGAGAAATGCAATTCCTAATGAAATGCCAAACGTTAAAACTAGAATTATCGCAAAATTATCTTGAAATCATAGTAAAACATACATGAGTGACATAAATATGAAAATCAATCCTATGATCAGCTTTTTATTTATTTTGTCTATCCTTTTGCCTAGAAATACCATAATGAGATAAGGTACTTTCATAACTGCATAAACTAATGCAATTTGCGAAAGATTGAGATTATTGGCTAATGCTACGATAGGAATGAATAAAAATCAAACATAACTCAGAAAATAAGTTAATCCGACACTTCATAGTGAAGTATATAGTTGGTGACTGGCTCATTTGAGTAGAGCAATAATTCTTTTTCGAGCCTGAGTAGAAAAAATTTCATGGATGAAAATGTCTAAAAACCCGTGTTGTCATCTGAATGATTGATGTTGATGTAGGGAGCTTTCTACTTCCATCATAGAGGTTTTGATCTCTCTTCTGAAAAATGTATTCCAGCTCCTGGTGCGGTACTTTGGGAGAAGTAATCTCATAGTGTCGTCCTGCAGGATAGAGATTAAAGCAAAAATGACGACAAACATATACATAAAAGGAAGCTCTAAATATCTGACTAGAACTACACTTATCAATGCTCCGATAATCTGTGCAACCTGATAGCTTGAAAAAAACATTCAAAAAATTTGGGTGTGATTTGATTTTGTCGAATTTTTACCGTAAAAGCTCTGATAAGTGGTAAAAGTAATTCCGCTGGCAAATCAGCAAAATATGGTAGCAAATAATAATAAAACCCATGTATGTAATAACCCAGCCAAGAAAAATAATATTCAGCATATAAAATATAAAATTTTGCCTATCAATAATAGGTATTTTACATTTACACGGTCATTTAAACTGCCAATGGGAATCACAATCAGTAGTTTCGATAAAGCTAAGACAGTTCAGATAGCTGTAATTCACCAGGCACTACCGATAATGTCTGAAACATAGATAGAGAAATAAGTATCGGTGCCTAATCCCCATCAAATCATAAATAAAAAAAGAGAAAAGGAAACAAATCTGATTTGTACAGGGAATTGACTCAGAAAATGAGAAAATTTGTGTTTTGAAAGAGTAGATAATCTTTTCATTCAGGCTGTGATATGAAAATTCAGTAAAAAGTCAAGTAAAATGTAAGGTATAAACTATCTTTTAATTGTCTTTTAATTGCTCTATGTGTAAAATGAGGTAATATAAGGTTTTAATTATCTTATCTGAAAATCAAATGGTAGAAAAAAGAGTGCCACTTATCACTGTAACTGAACTTACACGATGATATCCTCAGCAGACAAAACCGCTTTTTAGAAAGCTGAATTTTGATATTTTTCCAGGTGAATTTACGATTATTATAGGTAAGTCAGGGACTGGTAAATCCACTTTGGTTAAATTTTTGATATGAGAACTGAGACCTTTTAGTAAAACAGTGTACTATAAGATGGATGATCTCTCGACTCTTACAGATGATGAGATCCAGAAATATAGACGTAAAATGTGAATAGTTTTCCAAGATGATAAGCTTATTCAGTCTAAATCTCTAAAAGAAAATATACTGTATCCGCTGAGATTAGAATGATACTGAGAAGCTACAATGCAGGCGAAATATAAGGAAGTATTGGCAAAATTTCATCTCGAAGATGATATAAAGAGGACTAGTAAAAATATTTCAGGATGAGAAAAACAAAAAATTGCCCTTGCTAGAGCCTTAATTCACGATCCAGAATGTGTAATTGCTGATGAACCTAGCTGAAATCTAGATCGAGAATATACTCAGGAAATATGAGATATCTTAATCGATGTAAATAGTAAAGGTAAAGCAGTCGTTCTCATCACTCACGATATTCATTTGCTCAATTATATTAAGTCTAAAATTAATGTGAATATCTTTCAAATGTAAAATAATTAACTTGGCAAATCTTAGAAAGCTAGATATTTTATCATATATTCTTTTACTCGATGAACGATAAAGCACAACTAATATATACTAATATTACCACATCATGTAATAATTTAACTATCGCTAAATATATAAAAAATGAGATTAAGCAGTCATTGCTCCATCTAAATGAGTATAAATTGGAGAACATTAGGCAGTGTTTACCTGCGTTTTTGGAATTTGTAAATGAGCTGAATGAAAATAATACAAATACTATTCAGTCTCTCTCGTCTAAAGCTCAGGGTAAGAAGAAAAAAAAGCTGAATAATTCAGTATTGTATTACTGTTGTTATCAAAATATTACAGCCGATGAAGAAAAAGAGATTGGAAAAAAAATACAAGCAAATATAGCTGATGTCGTCACAAATATCAATGTAATTAAGTGAGTTTTGTTGTTGTCGATTGATGAATTTTGCAACTGAAGTCAGACTAGAATGAGTATAAATACAATGCTAAAAAAGACTAAACATTCTAAGCAAAATTATAATAAGATTAGTCTGCAAGCATAATTATTGCATTTTACGTTTTTAATATTTATAGATTTATCATTACAGATTAACTCTGAAGGCTCAGTTTGCCAGCTGAGATAATGGTTAATTAAGTTTTGAGCAACTTCTGAAAATTTTGAATTGATTCATCTAGGGCTGTCAAATGGGCATTTTCAGTGAAATACGATACAATCTGAGTCAGTTTCACATACTTCATAACTATTTAAAAGTTGATTGATGTCAGATTTTTCTGCTTCTTTTGTTTTTTCAAAGGTGTCAATGCCTATTCAATCTCCATAATCGATATAATAAAAACTACCTGCTCCTGCATCTATTGATTGGACAGCTCAATTGAAAAAGAAGGTTGTACCTGGTAATAAATCTTCATCAGAGAAATTTTCTCGGGTGGAATAATGGATGAAAAGGTGGTCTATGCGGGACATATCACGCCTCGTCATAACTAATATATCTGGCGATACTCCAGGATTAAAAAGGGTCTGTCCCTGAATACCATCAACTGTAAAGTCTCATTTGAGAACTAGAGTATCTGGCGATGTATTGGATGAAACTTGTCCGCTGAGAACTGACTCTTGCTCTTCTTGATACTGATCAGTAGGCATATTACAGGCTGAAAGTAAAAAAAGAGGTAATAAAAGGCAGATTTTTTTCATGAGTTTGGTGAGTTGTGAAGTAAAAATATTAATAACCATTTTTTTCGCTGTTTTATCGGCTAAATGAAGTTAATTTTATCTTTTTAGTGTCCAAAAACAAGAGGAAGTATATCCTTTATTATACTCATTTTTTCGTAAAAGTCAATAGTAATATTTTGCTTGATAACTGTCTTTATGAAAATCACTGGAAAACAGATAGAAAAAAAATAAAAGTTAGGTTATGAAAGTATTAAAAATTATATGATATATCGTAATATCGCTGATAATCATACGACTGGGAATAGTTATGGCTACCAAGGTAATGATAGACTTGGGTTTCACTAATGCTAGTTCTACAGGAGAGAAGACTGTTTTTTTGCCTCAGACTGGAGCTTTGGTGCTGGAAACGGGGAAATTTAGTCAGAATTTTTTTTCTATTAGTTGAAATAATAATTGAAAAGTAGAAAATGATAGTTTACAACAGGCTATATCACGAACATACGATTATCTACATCAAGATCCGACTACATCAACTGAAGATTGGTTCCCAGAAAATCAAGCACTGAGATTTATCATTGATGGACTGGATAATCCTAGTAGACAGGCTTATTTGCAGAATATTAGAGATTATGCAGAAAGCCTTGAAATCGATCCTGATCTCGTTATCGCTTGTTTTTTGGGTGAACAGATTAGAATAGCTCAGCAATCTACTCGCGAAACGGTGAAAGAAACATTGCTCTCGGCGACACCTACGCTTTTTCGCTCCCATAATGTCAGTTTATGAATTGGGTGAATAAAACTATCGACTGCTCAGAGGATTCAGAGAGATGCAAAGGCTTATGATAGTCCTATTTACTCATCGGTTGAACTTAGGGAGGAGAATTTGGCAGATGATGATATGCTAAATGCACGTTATGCTACTCAGCTCGTGCGAAATATTCTTCATAGATGGCAACTGTCGGGTTATGATTTGACTCCTCCAGAATATGCAGGCATCGTCTGTACTCTGTATAATATGTGAAATCATCCAAAAAAAGAACCTCATTCAGATCCACAAATTTGAGGCAGTATTATCTCAATAAATGGTTATGACTATACCTATTGATGACTATCACAGGGCGTGTATTTTTATCTAAAAAGAGATAAATCTGAATTTTCGAGTAAATTTGACTTGACTTTTGGAGAAAGATAAGTATATTAAAGTAGTTATTAGTTTTACTTGGTAATATCTAAACATTATTATGGAAGACACAAACAATACTTACAAAGAAGCAATTGTAGAGGATAAATCTAGTAATATATCATGTTTGCAGGAGCATACATCATTTTTAGAAGAATTGAGTGATCAGCATTTAGCAAATTGGGAACTATATTACAAAAAAATGCTTTGTGAGGTATTTAATATTAAGGCAAAAAGAATAGCAGATTTGGGTGAAGTTTTTCAAAATGATTTTGACAATGAAGAATAACCAATACTAATCTTGACTAAAAAGCCGATAAAACTAAACCCCAGCCGAAATAAAGCTGGGGTTTTATAGTTTAACGTGTGAATAATAATTCACGATACATGATGAGTGGCCACTTATCGTCGGGGATTATTTGCTCTAATTCATCGATATGATGACGAATTGTACTTAAATAGGGGAATATTCCTTCCGAGTATGCAATGGCTCTCTCTCGAGTGTCTGTAATTTCGTTTGCCTCGTGTCTTTTCTCTATCATCTCAGAGATTTGGCTTTCTATATCGCATAGATGAGTAGATAGCTTTTTGATAGAGTTCATATTTAGTGTAGTTTGTTTTTCTACTCCATGAACAGAGTTTCTCAAAGATATCAATCTTTGTCTGTTTTCTAGTAGAATGTTCTGATAGTCAATAACAACAGGTTTTACTTGTTTTGTCGCTATATCTTGTAGACATAATGATTCGATCTGAATATTCTTGACATACATATCCCATTTAATTTCATTGCGTGCCAGTAGTTCAGCTCTAGTAAATACATTCATAGATTCAAACATAGTGATAGATGATTCGCTCAAGTAGGCATCAATGATGCGTGGCACAGAGATTTCGCAGTCTAGACCGCGTTGTTTTGCTTCTATCATCCAGTTTTCACTGTAATTATCGCCATCAAAGCGGACATTTTTGGACTGTTTGATGTATCTTTTCAGAACGGTGTAGATTGCTGAGTGTTGATCCATCCCTTTGAAAGTTAGTTTATCTACTTCTTGTTTGAATTTAGTTAGCTGATGGGCAACTATAGAGCTGAGAACTATCATAGGTGACGCACAGTTAGCTGAGGAGCCGACAGCACGAAATTCGAAGCGATCACCTACGAAAGCAAATGGAGAAGTGCGATTTCTATCTGTATTGTCTACCAATATCTCTGGAATACTGGCGAGTGAGAGCTGTCGCCCATGTTTACCAGTGAATGTAATATTGTCCAGTGTCTTGCCTTTTTCTATCTGCTCTAATACTTGTGTCAGCATAGATCCTAGGAATATCGATATAATTGCAGGTGGAGCCTCGAAACCTCCCAAGCGGTGGGCGTTTTTGGCTGATGCAATACTGGCTTTCAATAGGGCATTGTGTTGATGTACGGCCTGTATAATATTCACGATGAATACTATGAAACGTAGGTTTTCGTCAGCATTTTTTCCTGGTTTTAATAAGTTAATTCCAGTATCAGTTCCAAGTGACCAATTGCAATGTTTCCCTGACCCATTACTGCCTTTAAACGGCTTTTCATGAAACAGTACGTTGAAATTATGCTTTCCAGCGACTCGTTTCATCATGCTCATCAGGAGTTGATTGTGATCGTTGGCTATATTGACGTTTTCATATCTGGGTGCGAACTCAAATTGATTGGGAGCGACTTCATTGTGACGCGTCTGTAGTGGAATTCCTAGTTTGTGAGCTTCATATTCGACCTCTTGCATAAAAGACAGAACCCTCGGAGAAATAGATCCAAAATACTGATCTTCCAATTGCTGATTTTTTGCACTTTGGTGTCCTGTGAGAGTCCGACCAGTTTGTTTCAGTTCTGGACGAGCCGTAAATAATGCGTTATCTACTAGGAAAAATTCCTGTTCTACTCCGAGATATGACTCTACCTTTTGAATCTCTGGGTCAAATAGCTGGCAGACTGCAGTCGCTGCTTGGTCTATGGCTTTCAGAGATTTGAGCAGAGGATATTTGTAATCCAGAGCTTCACCAGCGTAGGAAATAAAAACACTTGGAATATAAAGCGTATCTCCAATAATAAATACTGGAGAGGACGGATCCCATGCGGTATATCCACGTGCTTCAAATGTCGAACGCATGCCTCCATTTGGGAAGCTAGATGCGTCAGGCTCCTGCTGAATTAGCTTTTTACCTGTGAAAGTATTGACCATTTGACTATCAGTTTGCAAGTTGGCGAAAGTGTCGTGTTTCTCTGCCGTTCCATCGGTGAGAGGCTGAAACCAGTGAGTATAATGGCTTGCACCATTGTCTGTCGCCCAGCTTAACATAGTTTTAGCTACGATATCAGCTTGTGTTTTATCCAACTTTTTGCCTTGCTGGATATCTAGCAAGATTTTTTCCGCTGTTTCAGGGCTATTGTCGTATTGTAACCCTTGCAGATATTTTTTCATCTTGTCAGGAGTAAAGACGTTTTCGGCAAAATTGTTAAACATCTTTTTGTGTGGCGGTATACCTGAAATAGGCTGATGCTGAACTGCCCTCTCTACCGCATTAAACCTGTAATTTGACATAAATTTTGTATATTTGTGAGTAATTTCTGTTTTTGTGAGCCAGATTTCTTTTTCTGCTCATTGATTTTAGTATAAATAATTAGCCAGATTTTTCAATAGATAAAAAAGACACCATGCATTTACTCATAAAAAAACTTGCTTTTATTTTACGAATTAGTATAATTATTATACCTTTTAGTTAAATATAAATTATATGAAAAACCTTACAATTAAGAGCAAACTTAGAGAAATTAAAGATATTTTTCTAAAAAGGAGTTTTTTAGAGCTTCTGATTGAGAGGAGTAATCTAAAATATACAGTAAACGATTTAGTAAAATTATCATACGTTAGTGTAGTGAAGAAATGAAAACTGTATTTTAATAATCAAAATTATTCTGCCAAAAATCCTTACACAATTTGATCTGCTTACATGCAGGGTCAGGAGTTTATCTTCGGTTGATTTGATAGATACAATAAAGAAGGCTTTTCGACTCAGATTTCAAATGTTTGGACTGTCTATAACCTTAAATATTCAAAAGAAATGAAAATTGCTTGACTGAGATTTGTTTTCAAAAAAGTCAAAAAAGAGTTTCTATACGGCAAAAAATCTAAAATGATAAATGGTTTCATTGTCTATTTTATGGACAAGGAGAGATTATTTCTAGAATATGTCAGAGATTACCTAGCATATCCAGTGAGCTATTTTGATCAAATTTATAGAGAATTAGATCAGCCTCTCCTGCGAAAATATGCCAAAAAATACCCAATCAAAAAAGTGATTTTAAAACTTAATGAAATCAAAAATGTATCTCTCGAACATAAATAAATTCTTGGCTCAGTATCCAGATCTGAGTAAAGCGAAATTTGGGAAGATTTTAGCTTGGTCAAATCCATGATTCGATATTTACAAACTCGAGAAGGATTTTCTGTTGACTCTGATTTTAGCCAAGATTTCAATAGATGATAAATATAAAAATCTGATGTGGATTTCGCTAGTCCAGAGCTAAAAACTTTAGTTGATATAAAATTAGCAGATGTAAACTACGATTATCATGTGAGTGAACCCAATTATAAATTATTAGAAAAACAAATTATAAGCGATTTGAAGCCAGTTTTAAATAAGGAACGGTTAGGTTTTAGCAAAGACGATCTACTAGAGATTTATGAGGTAGTTATTGGTTTTATGGAATAATAAAAAAAATCCACTCCCATTGCGAGAGTGGACTTTTGGATAAGTATAAACTAATGAAACTACAGATATTCCTTGAACTACCGGATAGCTGTTTTATTATTATTGTCAACTAATGAGTGAGAAAATTTTTACACCAGTTTGGCATTAGCTAAGCTTTATCAAAAATAACTTGATAATCAGCTTTTTTTATCTTTTTTTCACTAAATCACGTCAAACAAATTAATAATTAAACCAGACTTTTTTTCTAATCTAAAATCTAGTGTCTAAAAACTAGAGCCTAATTTAAACAAAGTCCCCAAAAAATTTAGAAAATCCACAGACTACCTACAATAAAAAAACTATAACTTTCTCTTGAAATCATATAGGAAATGTTTATATTATACCTTGCAACGTTAATAAATAATCTTTGTCTTTACAAACGGTAGTGCTGATGTGAAGTGTGGAAACACCTGTTCCCATTCCGAATACAGTAGTTAAGCATACTTCAGTTGATGATACTGGTGGGATTCCCGCTGGGAAAGTAAATGAGTGCTACCATTTGTAGGGATAGAGTCCTTGCAGAAGCCACTTTTCATGTGGTGCCGTAGGAAACTGCGGTATGATCTTTACCAATACAAGAAAGAATTTGAGCTAAGATGTGTACTTTTTATGAAGAGTTTGACCCTGGCTCAGGATGAACGCTAGCGGAACGCCTAACACATGCAAGTCGAACGAATTCTGCGTTGAATTTATTCATAGTAGAATTAGTGGCAAACGAGCGAGTAACGCGTACCTAACCTGCCCTAAAGTTGAGCACAACTACGGAGACGTAGCTAATTCTCAATATGCTCACGATGGTGAAATTCCAATGTGAGGAAAGATTTATCGCTTCAGGAGGGGGGTGCGTCCTATCAGGTAGTTGGTTGAGGTAATGGCTCACCAAGCCTATGACGGGTAGCCGGTCTGAGATGATGTCCGGCCGCGATGGAACTGAGATACGGTCCATACTCCTACGGGAGGCAGCAGTGGGGAATCTTGCACAATGGACGAAAGTCTGATGCAGCGATCCCGCGTGAAGGATGAAGCATTACGGTGTGTAAACTTCTTTTTTGGTGGAAGACGAATGACGGTACACCAAGAATAAGAGACGGCTAACTACGTGCCAGCAGCCGCGGTAATACGTAGGTCTCAAGCGTTATCCGGATTTACTGGGCGTAAAGTATCCGTAGCCTGATATATAAGTCTGTTTTCAAATCCCACTGCTCAACAGTGGAAAGGGAATGGATACTGTATATCTAGAATTAGTGAGGGGTTAGTGGAATTTCCGGTGGAGCGGTGAAATGCGTTGATATCGGAAAGAACGCCGAAAGCGAAAGCAGCTAACTATCACATATTGACGGTGAGGGATGAAAGTCTGGGTAGCAAACGGGATTAGATACCCCGGTAGTCCAGACCGTAAATTATGCTTGCTAGGTGTTTCGACCCTTGTGGTTGAAGTGCCGTAATCTAACGAGTTAAGCAAGTCGCCTGGGTAGTATATACGCAAGTATGAAACTCAAAGGGATAGGCGGGGGAACACACAAGCAGTGGATTATCTAGATTAATTGGATAATAAGCCAAGAATCTTACCTAGGATTGACATGTATTGTGTCGTATATGAAAGTATACTATTTCGAGCAATCGGAAGCTTTACACAGATGGTGCATGGTCGTCGTCAGCTCGTGCCGCAAGGTGTCTAGTTAAGTCTGGAAACGAGCGCAACCCTCATTGTTAGTTAGAATGTCTAACAAGACTGCCTGCGTAAGCAGGAGGAAGGAGAGGATGACGTCAGATCCTCATGCCTCTTACACCTAGGGCCTCATAGATAATACAATGGGTAGCAACAGCGAGAAGCAATACCGCGAGGTGGAGCAAATCTTTAAACCTACCCTTAGTTCGGATTGTACTCTGGAACTCGAGTACATGAAGTTGGAATTGCTAGTAATGGCAGGTCAGCCATACTGCCGTGAATATGTCCCTGTTCCTTGCACTCACCGCCCGTCAAACCATGGGAGCTGAGGTTCTTTGAAGACTTACTATGTGGGTTAAGGAGAAAATCAGTGACTGGGGTTAAGTCGTAACAAGGCATCCCTACGAGAACGTGGGGATAGACTACTATTCTACAACTTAAACCATCTCGATTTATCGGGAGGTTGACAATCAAAAAAACAAACCTTACCTTCTCAGGTTATGAGAGGGAGTATACATCTTCAGCCCATTTTCTTTCTTGTATTGGTGAACCCTGCGGTTATATGTTGGGTAAGCTATAAAAAATCTGATCTTCATCGTGAGGTCAGCTTTTTTTGATATTCTTATTATTATTCATAGCAAGCGACGGGACTCGAACCCGCAGTCTCTTCCTTGGCAAGGAAACGCATTAGCCAATTATGCTACGCCTGCACACTTTTATCCTAATTATTTTTATTTAGATTTCAAGACATTTTTCTGAAAACTTCCTCTTGAAATCAGCCTCAATAATCATACAAAACAGACATAAAAAGCTGATTTATCCAGATGTTTATTATCAAACTATGTCAAAAATAACTTGACAGACCAATTCGCAATTCGCAATTCGCAATTCGCAATTCGCAATTCGCAATTCGCAAGTGAGCTTGTAGCGTCTTTTTGTATTTACTATAATTCTAGCTAATTTAGGCATATTTATGTCTATTTTTTTAATG
>BNUE01000021.1 GCA_025997135.1 candidate division SR1 bacterium
TTTCGTCAGAAATGCAAAAAATCTACAAGAAATCCGCTCTTTTCTAGCCAAACAATCCAGCAAACTAAATAATTCTCTGAAATTATCTGATAAAATTCTCTGAAATTCTTCTCCTAATTCTCCATCTTTAGTAGCCAAGATCGAAAACAAAGAGTGAATCGACAATATTCAGGAGATTGTTAGAGTTTCAGACGGCATCATGATCGCTAGAGGAGACCTAGGTATCGAAATACCAATCACCGAGCTTCCTTTCGAGCAGACTCGCCTGATCAATATTTGCAGACAATACGGTAAACCATGCATTATGGCGACAGAACTTCTCAAATCTATGACTACAAATCCACTTCCTACCAGAGCTGAAGTGTCAGATGTTTACAATTCCGTCATCGCATGAGTGGATGCGACTATGCTATCAGATGAGACAGCTATCTGAAAGTTTCCAGTCCAGACCGTGAAGATTATGAGGGAAACCATTTCAGAAGCTGAGACACATCTTATCAATCCTCATACCGATATCGACATTCTCAAAACTGATGAAATCTCGGTCGGCAAGAAGTATCTCGTCAAACACGCTCTTATGCTCGCAGATGAACTCCAGATCGAAAATATCATCCTCTTCACTCATTCAGGCAATCTCGCCCAGATGATCGCAGGCTACAAGCCAAATCAAGCAGTTTTTGCTTTTTCGACTGAACAATCCACTATTGACAAAATGCATCTTTTTTACGCCATTCAGGGCATCAAACTCGACAAATTCCAGCCTCACACCACCGAAAATCAGGATTTAGCTATTAAAACTCTACTAAAACTCAAAAAAATAAAAAAAGGAGAAAAAATTCTGATTGTAGCCGACAAAAATAGAGGCACCAAAAGGGATCCTCTCATCAGAATAACCATTGCTTAATCTTCACTCAGTCCTGACAGACGAGCGTCGTTGCGGACTTGATCCGCAATCTAACTTTAGGACTAATTTCCTCTTGATTTTTTTGAAAAATAGAGTATAATATAAAACAGTATCAATTTATCATTTATTAAACATAATAATGTATACTGAAACTATATCTCTCAGCAAAACAGCTACTTTAGCTATGCTTCTACAGAGAATAACAACTTGAGACAAAAAATATATCGTTTCTGTAGATGGAATGTCTGATTTTGAGGTTAAACCACTAGAAAATCTTGAATTTACATCAAAATTACAACAATCATACGATGAAGCTATGGAAGACTTAAAGGTTGGTAAAAATTGGAAAACACTAGACATGAACACGATTAAAACTTTAGATGATTTTGATAAATGGCTAGATGAATAAAAATCTATACACGATTAAATTTCACCATAAAGTTGAGAAATTTCTTAAATTTCATGTAGAACTTAGAAAAAGATTTTTAGAGAAAATGGAACTTCTCACAAATTGAGAATTTGAAAAATTAGACATAATCCCATTAAAATGAAAAAACAATCATTATAGACTCAGAATTTGATGATATAGGTTTTTTTGTGAAATAGTCGATGAAATATTAGTTATCTATTTTTATGATGCAGATACTAGATGAGACGCTTACAAATAAGTATTTTTTATCAAAATAAATTTACAAGTTGATATACAAAATGTGGCATAATATCTACAATTTAAAACATCCAATCTCTTATTATACTCCAAAAAACGAAAAAGTCAAGAGATTTTTTGTCTAAATCCGACCTAGCTTTTCTAAATATTCGCAAAAGTCAAGCAAAAACTGTATACTTATTTCAGCTTTATTTTTCTTTTTTTCTGTCAAAATGAATTCAGATGAATTACCGATTGAAGTAACACAGCAGTCAGAAAGCTCAGAAAATCCTGAGTACATCCCTGCTTCACAAAAATCTAATTTTGACGAAATATCTCAGGACACAGTTATGATCGCCGAATCTATAGATAGAGAGCTACCAACTCAGACTTTTGATAATCCTAAATCGCAACTAGAAATTTCAAAAAATCAAAAAGACACACTCAAAAAAATAACAGTAGAAAAAGGCTGAAGTCGAAAAATAAAAGAAATTACTAAAATTCAGGAAACAATTAACAATATAAATGGACGATTTATGCGTATACGTAGAGACTGAGATAGAAACGCATTAGATCAAGGGAAAATAGTACAGATTGAGCTTTTATGAGTAAAAATACCACCACGCAATCAGCCATGATCAAAGATGCTTAAACCCATATCTCGCTTCTTATCTGATCTTAAAACAGCTGTGGATACAAGAAAATCAACTTTACAGACAGATATTTCTGATACACAAAGATCAATTTACTGAGAGTTTATATCAGATCAAAACTCAATAAAACAAACGCTATTATCATATAAAAAAGGTAATTTAGACACAAAAAAAACCTCATTATTACTACAGCTACTAAAGGACTTCTGAAAAATCAATACCCCACAGGATTTACTATCTATCTCTATGGATGATATTTATCGCTTAGATAGTATCCAGAAATCGCAAATTGCGAATATTCTCGTACTATCAGAGCCTTTCTCATGAGATGAAGTTACTAAAATAACATCCGATATCATATCTTTAGACAAAAATATAATAAAGGACTTAAATCTAAAATGAGATAAACCATGATATCCTACTTTAGAAGAGCTTTTCTGAATGAATATTTCATGACGTTGATTTCTCTCACAAAGGGTAGAAGTATCATACGATATAGAGATGAAAGGTTCACATCTCAAACAAATTAAATGAAAGCGGTATTGTTCGCCAAAGTTGCACAATTTATTATTGCCAATAATCAAAGAAAAGAGAGAAACTAAAATAGATCAGCTTTATGCCAATATGTATAGAGCGGACCAACAGCTAGAGACTATCAGTGAATTTAATACAGTATCAGTCGGAAATTGAAATGCGTCTCCTACTCTGCAGGGTATAGATGATACATTGGACAATTATCATTTGACACAGTACCCAGAGGAGAATTATAGAGAAAGCTCAGTTTATATCCCATTATTTATAGATAAACCAAATCTAATCAGTATTATCCCGACTGGATTTGATTGATTCGAAAATGAGATGACTCTAACTTTAAATGGTAAAAATATAATATGAACATATAAAAAAGAAAACTGAGTCGAAAAGGTAGATCGAAATTTACAATATATTGATGCGAATTTATGAGCGTTTCAGGACGATAAATGAATTCTCCATCTGCCAGCGAATGTAGACAAAAAGCTGAATCTCACCTTCACAGCGATGACATCAAGAAATAACGTATCATACCAGTTATACACCCCGAAAACTAGCAAAACAACAAAAATAGAGGAATCTGTAGAAGTGGTGGTTTACGAGACACCTTATGCTGGCTGACGATTGTGATCTTTAGACTCAGGAAAACGAACCAAAACTCCAGAACAGCAGGCAGAGTCAGATACTTCTATATCAGCTTTCATCTCTCTATTACAGACAAAAAGCCAAGAGTGAGCAATGTTGACTGAACCTATCGATTTTAATGTTCAGATTTCTTCAGCTAGATATGAGTGAGATGCAGCCAAAGCACAAGGCGAGATAGACAAAATGGACGTTGATATAGCTTCATTCCAGCCTCAGATTTCCAAATCTGCTCGGGCGACATCATTACTGAGTCAGTTTCAGTCTAAGATCAATTCATCAGAGACGAAAAACCTTCTTGCCCGTACTTTCCATTCTGATAAAATACAAATTACATATCATAAAAAGCTTCTGGAAGCGAGATTATTTCATAATCTAGTATCGATCTGAGATAAATTTGACAGCACATTTTCAGATGGTTCTAATCTGACCAATTTACTCACGTCATCTGGGAAGCCTATCTTTGAGCTTAATTTTGCAGTCTCTAATCCATGAGAAAAAGTTCACACTACATCAGTCCTGAGGTTTGAAAAAGATGTAATAACCAAAAAAGAAACTACTCATACGGAGAGAAAGAGATAATCCTATTTAAAATCCGCGAAAACTTGCACCAATCTATCACTTCATCCGAAATATCATATTCCGATGCTATTTACATACGGATTGAATAGTTGTACAGCATGTTCAGTGCTATCTTTGAATCATTGCATCATTTCTTCGATACTTACCGCTCATAGATTGCCGTTTCTCTCTGCGACTATATTTTCTCAGTATCACCAGTCAGCGATTGTTCATTTTATTCTCGGATGATTTTCCTCATGATGATTTATCTGCTCCATCAGTCCAGCATTTTTCAGCCTCAGAGGAGTCGGTTCTCAGCTCAGGTTATAATGCTCAGTTTCTCTATTTACTGGAGTTCAACTTTTCTCCTTTACAAAATCCTGTGCAAATTTTTCTAGCTTTTTATCATATTTTAGTGGTTTCAGTCTAGCTTTTCATCACGCATTTTCTTTATTCCACTCAGCTCTCATCTCATTCAGCCTCCTCAGCATCGCAAATTTCACCTCGTATTCACTCAATTTTTCGACTGGAGTTTCGATCATCTCTTTAAATTCAGCTCTTCCCATCTTATCAATTCTGCTTTTTATCTTCTTTTTTTCTTTTTCAGTTATTTTCTCTTGTAAATTTTTCAGCTCCACGTCAGACTTTAACCTCGTAGCTCCAGTTTCCACCTCCTTTTTTACGTTTCCTATATTTTCGCCATCAGCAAAACTCTCTTTCTTTCCATTATCAAGAGAAATAGAAAGCTGATCTGGATTTTTTTTCTGTTTGTCTTTCACGTTTTGCATCATAATCATATTATATAGATAATTATTACAAAATCAACTTTCTTGCTTTGAATTATAAACAAAAATCAAATTGCATGGGTTGATTGTTAACCTTAAAAAATACCCATAAATCAATCATGTATCACGATCCAATCTCTTATTATACTCCAAAAAACGCAAAAGTCAAGAGCAATATTTGGCTATTTTCTGCGATTTTCATAAAAACTGCATTTTTCTCTTGCATTTGCTCGGCGATTTCTTATATTATACTGCACGTATGCAGAAAACCTATTTGATGGGAATTCAGCTTTATTTACTACTGTTTTATCACAGATGAAAGTCGTTAGCTCACTCAAAAAGAGATGTATGTACTGCCAAATCATCAAGAGAAGAGGAAGATTGTACATAACTTGCAAGAGAAACCCTCGTCACAAATCTAGACAAGGTTAATTTTTACTTTTTTGATCACATAACACCAGATGTTCAGATTACACGGACATGTATTGCCTGACAATAAGTCTATTTGGATAGCATTGACCAATATTTACGGGATTGGGAGGATTAGATCTCGCAAAATTCTCGATAAAATTGGCGTTCCTTTTATGAAAAAAGTCGCTGAAATCGATGAAAACGACCAAAAAAAGATTTCTGACGAGCTTAAAAATTATGTTTTAGAGTCAGATCTCAAGAGAGAAGTAGCCACAGCCATCAAAAGGCTAAAAGAAATCAGGTGCTACCGCGGTATGAGGCATAATCTTTGATTGCCAGTTCGCTGACAACTCACGAGAAAAAACGCTAGAACTGCCAAGAAACTTATGGGTAGATCCAAGGTTAGACCTGTTCTCAAAAAATAATAACCCTTTTTTACAAAATATTTAAAAATCACCTTCATTGAGGTGTCGTATTTAAATCTTTATTATTAAATTATGGCGACAGCAACCAAAGCAAAGTCTAAGAAAAAAGACCTCAAAATCACATCATGAATTCTTCATGTTCATACTTCATCCAATAATACTTTGATAAACCTCATCGATACTGAGTGAAACAAAGTTAGTGGGGGAGGTACTGGGAAAGTCGGATACAAAGGGTCCAAAAAATCTACTCCATACGCAGCAGAAGTTCTCACAAAACAGCTTCTAAAAGACGCTCAGGCTCTCTGACTCAAGGAAATGTGAGTGATTTTCAAATGAACTGGGATGGCTCGCGATGGCGTATTCAAGGCTATCAATGAAATCTGAATTATAGATGTACTTTACATCCAGGAAAATACTCCAATTCAGTTTGGATGATGCAAAGGTAAGAGACCAAAGAGAAACTAACATCTTCCAGTCATACTGAGCTTGCTTTCAGTATCTAAACATCTTGCTATATAAATAAGCCAATCTTAAATATTACCCCATAAAGGGTGAGGTAAACATTTATCTTTATATCTTCCGTTATTCCCTATGAAATACACATGAGCAAAATTTAGACTTTGTAGGAGAGAATGAGTAAATCTCTTCTGATCTGAAAAATATAATATCAAGGCTAGACGTACGACTCCAGGTCAGCACTGAGCTAGTATGACTAGACATTCAGAATATGGTAAACTTCTGAGAAATAAACAGCTTCTCAAGAGATCATACCTGATGACGGAGAAACAATTTTCCAAGATCGTAAAGGATACAGCATCCAAATACGCCAAAAACCACAATATTTCTCATGATGTGGCTTTATTCCAGTTTCTAGAACGCAGAGCTGATGTGATAATCCTTCGTTCAGGTTTAGCTCAGACTATTATGCAGGCTCGTCAGATGATAGTACACGGTCATTTCAATCTAAACGGTATCAAACATAACGTTCCATCTACATTTCTCAAGCCAGGAGATATTCTCAAACTCCGTGATAAATTCACAGCTTCTCCACTCTATTCATCCAATACCAAATCTTCAGTAAAAATCCCATCTCGGATCAAAGTTGATAGAAATGCGTATTCAGTTGAGATGCTTTCTCTGCCACAGAGGGGCGAGATTGAGACTCAGGCAGATTTATTGAAAGTTATTGAATTTTACGCACGTGCTTAATTTTTATCCCGACTTATCGGGAGAGTCATAAGTTGATACACTACAAAACACAAACTTTTATATCTTTACCCAATAAATATGTTAGACATTCAAAATTTCATAGGAACGCCAAAAATTATGGCAACGGAAATTGACGAGTCTACTACGAGGTTTGAGATTAAAAATCTTCCCCGTGGCTTTGGACACACTTTGGGAAATGCGATGAGAAGGATAATTTTGGCTTACAATCTAGGATGAGCGATTACAGGGATGAAGATAAGAGGAGTACCTCACGAGTATTATGTGATAGATGGAGTCAAGGAAAATGTAGTCACAATGCTCCTAAATTTCAAAAAATTACGTTTTACAGTGGATGAAAATGTTGACGCTCTTCAGCGAGTTTCTCAGAGATTCAAAGGTATCGGGACATACACAGCTGCGAAACTTAGATTTCCTGCTGGTATTGAGGTTCTCAATCCAGATGAATTCCTATTCGAGATTACGGATGCTAGCACAGAGATAAATATGGAACTAAGGATAGAAAAAGGTTATGGCTATTATTCACTGGAGTTTCTCAGATCTAGAGAAAAAAAATCTGAATCTACTGAAATCAACAACTTACTCATCGACAATGACTTCAAACTGGTGGATTATGTCAAATACGACGTTGAAGAGGTTATTGAAGACTTCTCAGGAAGCACCAAAGACACACTCCTGATTGAGATCAAGACTGGATTTGGCAACGTTTCACCCAAGCAGATGCTTATGTTCGCAGGTGAAGTTCTGGCTAGTTATGCTCAGCTTTTCATTTTCGACGGTATCTATATTGATCGCACAGCTTTCGTAGATTACGAAGAATTACCAGTCGAGAGAGAGGTTTCTCATACAGAATCTAGCATCAAGACTATGCCAATTGATGCTCTTCCGCTCTCTGAGAGGACTAGAAACGCACTGATCAAAAACGATATTCTCTATGTCGAAGATTTAGAAAAGAAAAAGAAAGCTGAATTATTACTGATGAAATGAGTATGAAAAAAGGCTATCGATGAGATCAATCAGGCACTTGGAAATATAGGTAAATTATTGATTGGGTAAAAAAATTATTTGTCGTGACAAATTGTATGGGCGGTTCCGTGAACCGTCTTTTTTTTATTTATTTTAAACAGCACATTCTACTCAGTCGTCATCCTGAGTGAAACGAAGGAACCAGTTTAAAGGAACTAGGTCTGGATTCTTCGCTATTGCTCAGAAAGACAGTGTTTGCTTCGTATTCATTCCTTTCATCACGACAACTGTTAGGGCTTGCTAAATTTTCTTGATTTTTTTGCAATGTGTTGACTTTATAACATACTATACATACATTATCATATTTTGTCAAGTATTAAAAACGATAAAATAATCAGTTTTTTATCCTTTTTTGTGCTTTACATATATAATAGTGTTAGTTTTATATCCTATATATGTATATTATGGCACTTATCAATCGTTTAAATCAGCTAAATTGAGCTGAATATCGCTCAGAAGAAGATAGAGAGACAGCCCTTCTCACAGACAGAGAAACCAAAGACGCGATTCGTCCAGGTTTTGTGGATGTCCAGAGAGCGACACGTGTCGAGGCTGGTGCTCCTGCTGGTATCAATAAACCATCACTATGAGATATAGGATCAGCAGCAGACATAGATAAATCAATTATTAAGTCCAGTAATATTATAGATGCTAAGACAGAATCTGCAAAGAATACTTTCAATGAGTTTTTCAAAACTAAAAACGTACAAATATTAAATCCAAGTAGACCAATAATCTCAGGGAGAACAGAGATATATATTGCTGAAAAAATGGTAGATAGAGACGAAAAACATTCAGTTGAGATAGACATGACTTTATGAATTGATGAGATTCAGAATAATCCTGTACTTTCTAGTTATATCACATTCACTGATGTAAAGATAAATGCAGGAAATTTACAAACTGCTATATCAGATTATCAGGCAGAAGAAGTAGCATATAACGCCGAAGTCAATGACTTTAATGCAAAAGCTACTGAATTAGAAGCAGAAAAAGCTGCCATCGTCTGAGTAGATGAAACTCCAGAAAATATTCAAGCCTTTAATCAAAAAGCCAATATATTTAATAGTTCAGTACAAGCGTTAAATAAGAGAGGGGCTGATCTAAAACAGAAGTCAGATAAAATAATCTCAGACATAAAACTAGTGACAACAGCTTTCGATAAAGCCAACGCAGAAAATCAGCAAAAATTAGATAAATTGCAGGGATCTCTAAACGATTTTTATAAAAAATTATTCTCTTCCCAGTCTTTCAAAGATTTTCGAGCAAAATCCAATAATCCATCTCCCTCAGAAATTGAGACATTTATCCAATCGGAAATTAATAAAATCTCTGATAAATATAGTAAAGAAGCAGCAAATATAGTACTCTCATCTATTTTATCCCAGTTAGAGTCCAAAAAGTCTGACATTAAATATGGTACAGAGACGCCAAATGGATATTCTTATGATCCCATATTAAATATTGTAAATCCTGATCTAGAAGGAGCGAGAGCAAAAGCTAAGATAGAAGGCAATTATGCAACTTATGTAGATGAGTATTATAGATGACAAATCGATCAAAAGGATGTTAAAAGAAAATCAGTATCTCCACAAGAGAGAAAAGCATATTGATCATTAGTTACCCCATCTGGAGCTTTTAACCAGGGCTCTAAAGAGTGATGATATAGCAACATATCTAGTACAGTTAAAGGTAAAGGTTTTGAGAAGCAAAATAGTGATGTAGAAATATATGAAAAACCAAATAAAGGTAAGATAAAAGTTGTGCATAATGGAGAGCAGTCAATGTTATATGCAGAGTTATGAAAAAGTAGCGTAGAAACTTTTACTCTATTATCACAAAACGAGATAAATGAAGTTATCACAACTAATAATCTAGATACTAAGTATAAGACGGGATATGAGTTTTATCGCTATTCACAAGACGGTAAGAAACTATTTAATAAATATGATAGAAATCTATACATTATACCTAACGGCACATATAATGTATCGATAGAAAATCACCTAGATTTTATAAATATTCTAGAAGCTGACAAACCATTTGCAGTATTACAGCAGATAAATAATTGGATAGAATTCTGGTGAGACAAAGAAATCTCTCTTTCAGATACTGATATAGATGCTACAATACAAACTATTCAAAAAAGTGGTGACTGACATAAAATAAATTGAGCATGATCTATTGAGATAATTAAGAATGCTCTAAGCACTTTAAGAGATCAAACCGTAGCAGCAGGCAAACCTCTAAGTTATTCAAATCTAGCTAATGAAATATTGAATAATAAAAAATTACAAGATATAATTATAGGGACAGAGTCTTCCAAAGATAAGATTGCTCCTCAGGCGTGAACAGCTAATGTTGCAGTTTTTCAGGCTTTATTCCTAGGAATGTCAAATTTTGAAAACGATCTTAAAGATGTGGCTTTATACGATTTATTAGACAAGGTAGATGAGACTAAAGCATTTATGATGTCCAGAGGTGACTTAACATCAGATGGTATATATTATTATAAGGATAAAAAAGATAGTAAATGAAAAGTTATTTCATCTCAGAGAATCCCAATAGGAGCCTTAAATGATGCAAACACATACAAGGATCAAAAAGGTATAATTGAAGAGAAAAATAGTAAATGAGTTCGAGTTGCCAAGAAAAACTCTACTTTACGAGATATGATAGGTCTATCCACTGCTTACGCAAATTACACAAAAAGTAAAAACAACCCAAAAAAATCAAACATAAATAAATGAACTGACTGTGATGGTAAATGGTGACCGTGAACTTATTTTAATCTACCACGAACTAAACCTAGAGAAAAAATTATTCTAGAGTGAGAGAGAATCCATCATTCCACGACTATCGAAGTGAAAATCAACTGAACACTTATCCCAGAATCACAAAATCTAGAGATCAAACCAGATCTAAAACAGGCAAGAGAAGTAACTCCTCTAACTATGGAACAAGGTACTTTCACGTCGCCTCTTTCTAGAGGATTCCAGCTTTATACTCCAGAGACTATAGAGACTAATCCAGAATTAGTAAAGAACAATTGATGAGTAAAAGAAGCCCTTTTGAATATGCTTAAGCGTAATAGTGCTCGATACGACTATCTCGGCAGTCTCTGGAATGAGAACCATAATCTCGAGCTATCAGGTAATACTTGGGTAGAGTCTCTTAATCCTTTAAAAACCTGAGCTAGATCAGAAGTGAATAAAGGTAATGCTCTCCTGTGAGCTGAACAGTATGTATGAGAAAACGATCCAGCCATGATGAATCTTTTAGGGAAAGTCATAGAATGAATTCCAGAAGATGAGCTAGAACAGAGCTTAAAAGCTCTCTTTACCCTATTACATACTGGATATCAATCTGGTGAGTATTTGACAACCTATGATCTAAAAAAAGAGCTTCCATGGCTTTATGATATACTCAAGTGAAACAGTAGGATAAAAGTCAAAGAAGATTATTCTGATTTTGCATCATTAGCTACTGAAGCATCAAAATTGGGAGTGACTTTCCAGCCATTACTTGACTCAGATGGTAATCCATTACTTGACTCAGATGGTAATCCAGAGCAAGATATCGATAATCCGATAAAAGATCCAGGTCTTGCACCTGCAAACCTGAAAATATCAAAGACAGCTACTGGATATAATATGACATACGAAACCCTACAGAGTATAGCAGATTTGCATAATCTTCAGAACTTATATGAACAAGTAGTTAATTCAAATGCTGGATCTCATCAGGATGCTATGAAATGAACTCTCTACTCTCAGAGATATATGCAGATGCTGATGAAGATGCTATGATGAGCGTCTCTAGAAGGTATTATCCAGTCATATCATGCTATGCCTTTAGACAAAGATAAAATTAAGGAAAGAAAGCTGAAATTATTTGATTATAAAAACGCACCTACTTATCCAAATATAGCCCAGCTACAGACACTCTGTATGCGTGGAGATGACGATCGAGACAAAGCCCGAGAAATGGCTACACAGACAGTAGCTAGATTTGAGCTAGTCACAGAATGACTTGCGACGACTGCTCCTCGAGATACAGCTCCAGATTATGATAAAGTCAGATTTCTATCTTCTGATCTAAATTTAGACGGTAGGAAGATTGTGGATGATTTTGATGGAACTCGTGGAGGAGGTCAGATTGCTGCGATATTTATGCAGGCTGCTGATATGTATGACCTGATGTGACCTTACAAAGATCAGCTCTGATGACTTACTCCTCAGCAGAAAGTCTTATCAAACCTATCCAAATATATCCGCCAGTCGTATGCTTCTTCGACAGTTTTACCTGCATACACAAAAAACCCGACCTCAGCATATGAGCTCAAGTTAGATAGCTTCGACCTCCCAGCAGAGGATGGTTCAGACTTTTATGCTTGGATGTCTTCCAATGCTTATCATACCAAACTGGTCCAGAGAGTCCTTACCACATCACCATACGATCCTATGTACATACTGACATCAGGAGAAAAAGCTGATCAGAAAGCCGTAGAGAGACAGTTCACCATGGACGAAAAGGGCAAAAGCCTCTCAGAAATCCTTTCTGACACAGACAAGCAGGCGATTGATGACGCTATCATGAAATCTATGATTGAGCACGGTTTCTATGACACCAAAGGAAATCCAGTAGGTCCAGAATGAACTTGGTTCTCAGAACACAAGGCACTTATCTGAGTACAGGCAGCAGGTCTCCTCATCTCGACTTTTGGATTAACCAAAGATCCACAAACCTGAGAATGGAGCTCATATAAATTGACATCTGTCAGTACACAATCCAACAAAATAGACGAGAAAACTGGTGAACCTATTCGAAAGACAAATCCTGATGGAACTGTTGTACGTGATGCAGATGGTAATCTAGTAGCCGAAGATTTTGAGATGGTTACAAAGCATGCTGTTTATGGTGTAGGAGCAGCATCTAGCTTTACCTTGACAGAGTTCCTAGACATAAATGTAGACCTAAATATAGGACTCGCAGCTAGTACTGCATGATTTGCGCCTATGATTGGACTTGGGCTCAATAAACGTTTCCAGAAAGAGTTATGAGATTTTAAAATATGAGCATCAGCTTATGCAAATACTACTTTCTTATCGCCTATCGTTCGATGATGATGACTAGATTTCTGATATGATCTCTGAAATTCCAAGTCTGATGTAGCATATTCTTCCAAGCATTATCTAGAGGTTGCAGGAAATATCACTATGGTATGATTTTTACCAACCTATGGTGTTTCTCTCGGACGACACGAAGATGCACAGGCAGGCTTAGAAACAGGTTATAAAAAGCTGGAATCAGAGATTGATGGTCTACTAGAGACCGCATTGACAGCAGCGACAACCACTTCAGAAACAGTTACCCCTGCTCCAGATGATACTGTTATAGAAGCCTTACATACACTTTATCCAAATTCAGATCCAAAAGATCTCGAGACGATATCAAATAAAGTAAAAGATATGATCGCGACCTTCCCATGATATAAATCTATGACAGATATACAGCAGGCACAGGCTAGACAGCTGATCAGACGTGCATTCCTACTCTCCACTCACAATGATATGAATAAATATTTAGAGGAAAAAGGTCGAGAACTTACATGAGCAAATATAGGAGTTCAGTTCGTAGCAGGCGTAGTTACTCTGCCATCATTCTCTTTCAATTTTACCAAGTACTGAAATGCACAGGCATTTGATACCGCATTATCTAGGGCGGAAGAAGAATATTCACTCAGAGGTGTAGAGTGAGAGAAAGTATCAGAATCTATGGATCAGGCGACAGTAGACTATATGAATCGTTCACTCCAGGATATGTATGGAGTAGACAAACTTCCAGACTCTCTCAAATTCTCATTGGTAAATCCTGGAGATCCAGACTCAAAAAATACTGGTGGTAAAGCTGCATTAGTGATACCAGTTCATTTATTCTCCAATCTCAATAATATCGCAAATATTTACATTGACGAGGGTATGAGATGAGCAGGAAGATCTAATTGGATATGAAGGCTAGAAGATAAAATCATCAAAGAACCAGAAATGATATTTAAGTCTGAAGATACTGAACAGCCAGATATGGCAAAAATTTACGTGCCGACTACTGTACAGTTTGGCATTAAGAGATGAGACAGATTAAATGGCTCTACCTTCTCATTGCTCATCTGATCCAATACTCTCGGATGAACTCATCTGAACAATATAAATCAGCTTTTGCCAGAAGAGACAGTAGATAAAGACTGAAAAAAGACATATAAATCTAAGAGTTGGTCAGAGTTTGAGACATTCTCATCTTCTCCATCCTCAGAGACAGTCACGGAGACTGTAGAGATACTAGACGAGATCACTGATAAACTTGTATTTGATAATTCAGCACTATCTAGTCTGGGACTACTCCCTGAGCAGATGAAAGACAAGATGAAATTCTTTAAATATCTGAGTGGCTTGGACAAAAAAGCTCCAAAACAGTACAAAGCCTTTACATCATCTCCATCCCACTCTACATTAGAGGCATTATTTAGCTTTGATAAAGAGTATCCAGCAGACAAAAAAGCAATTTTAGATGCGATACAGGCTGGAGATAAAGTTACACAAGACCAGATTCTAGACAATATGATGCAATTATTTGCCAGAGTGGAGACGACCAAAATCGATAATTGAAAAAACTTAACTCAAACAATCAAAAATCATCAGAAAAATCCACTTCTCAAAAAAATCGATCAAACAGGATTATTGACCAGTTCAGACGTTACAGAAGCGATGCTACGCAAGATCGACAAAAACGGGAAATACAGTAGGAAGACAGATCCGAGTGTGATTTGATTCTCAGCTTTTTACACTCCTCAGATTGGAGCTGGAGCAGGTATGTATATGACGAGTCTCTGAGGTACAGATCTATTAGAAGAGAAAGATCGCGAGATATTCCTCGAGGTAGATATCGCATCAGAATTACCATCCAAACTAAATACAGCAAAATCTCGACTATTCCAGGCATCAACTGGTGCTGGATGAGTACCAGAGGGCTGAGCATTATTCTCTCCAGTAAATCATGCCGAGAGAGATGTCGTGAGAAATCAGGTTGCATCATATCTGTCTCTAGACTCATCACTTATAGATGACAATACTCTCAGAGGATTACTGATGTGAGAATCTAGGACTCTGTGAGGCAAGACTTATACAGTCAATGTTAGTCCTATACTTTACTTGCTCTGAGACTGTGCCAATGAGTCCATCTGATTTAGAGTGCTATGAGCGACAATCTCAAAGACAAATAAACCTACCCCTACCACGACCCCTGCTACTCCATGAGTTTATCAGCTACATACAGCCACTCAGGTAGAGTCAGCTATAGATACTTTCAATCGTAATGTCGGTGTCTCTATCGTCGGTAGAGGAGAAACGCAACATGAAGAGGTTGCACCTAGTGGAGAGTGAGATAATATAATAGAATAACATATTATTTAAATCATAATCTATACAATAAATTTTATACTATAATTTTATAGAGATGAAGTTACAAAACAAGCTATTAGTATCAGTGATCTGGATGTCATTATTATGACTATCGATCTCATTGGCCGCTCCTTCTTACAGTGGAAACGGTAAAGTTACTAATTTAAATAATCTATCAGAGATAGATAAGTCTTCTCCAAACTTGTGATGCTCCATAACTACACAAGGAGAAAAATATCTTTGAGATTATGGTATATATTTATCTAGTTATAAGCCCAATAAGACATCTTTCTTATGGGAGGCAGAACCAGATGTTGTAGATACTAATTCGTATATCGAGTTAAATAATACTACTTATAACTGATTAGATGCCATCTTACATATCAATATTCCTCGATTTCAGGCAAATAATCAGTACTCTACCACAGTAAATAGAGCTAGGATGATTTGATGAGTTGAAGAGCCGACTATGACTACTGCTGAGCATTTACCTGGTGCGAGTATACAGCATCCAGACTGGAATCTCAAGAAAGATACAACATATAGATGATTAACGTACAAAATAGGAAATTTTCATGTAATAGGTCATCCTGATACTCCGACTACTTTCCCAAATTATGACGTTCAGTTTAGGACATTCTTCTTATGGCAGCCTACCGATCAGGTAAATCAGCCTACAAAGCAAGCAGATGTAGAATGTGCAAATATAGTTATTCGCCGATGTGGAGATGGACTCGTTCAGCCACAGTATGGTGAAGTCTGCGATCCAGCAGATCCAACTACTGGCACATGATGTGATCCTCTTACTTGTCAGCCATTACCTCCGACCATCGAAAAAGAAGTGATAGACCCAGCATGAGGTGTTATCACAGATGGGACTACTTCTATCACTTATAGAATTAAAGTTACTGCTCAATGAACAATATCATTGACTGGCAAACACATTATCGATTATATCCCATCAGAGATGGATTATTCCAGTTCTAGTATCACTATGCCAGATGGCACTACAGTTACTTTCCCATCTTTAACCCCAGATATGACCAATGGTTTAGTGAATGATAATACAAAAGTAACAGATCCAGTGGCATCCCAATTAGTATCTAGTCTCGGTATTATGCATTACCCAGATACAGCTACATATTTAGACCCAGGTGAGAATAAAGACACAAAACAAATATTCTGGTTCTTGACAGGTATGTTGCAGGCAGGTCAGTCTTTCTATATCAACCTTACCACATCTATCAATGAGACTTTTGATACTAATAAATTTTTAGTAAAAGATGATACTATCAAGAATATTGTCTGTCTATCTCCATACGCTTATATCGCCGATTGGACTCACAAGACAGCCTCAGATTACGATATCTTTGATAGAGAATTCTGTGATGATGCAGATGTCACACGCCATGATACGTTTTATGAATTTACCAAGACTTCATCTACCTCTTCAGTTAAAAATATATGAGATGAAATTCAGTGGATCTTTACGTGGACAAATACTGGTTCTGATACTGTTATCAATGCTTTTGGATGAGAGTTTATTCCTAATTCTTCAGAGTTCTCCATAGAAGGTATTTCATCAGGGACTCGGACGAATCCATCATCTCCTCACTGAGAGGTCACTTGCTATTTCGAGGATGTAGAAGCTAATTTTGGTTTCAAGACAGCCGTAATAGGTCAGAAGTTGCTTTGTTATGTAGATACGCTTTTACCAGGTCAGTCAGTTTCTATAGCTCTTAATTCTGTTCTCAAGTCATTACCAACAGAAAAAAAAGCCTGTTTCACAAAAGTCATAGTGAACTGTGCCTCTAGTTCAGAGGAAAACCTCACGGACAAAGAAACTTGTGCAGAAGTCCCAGTTATCGAACCAGAAACCCTGATCGCCAAGACCGCAATCACTCCCTCAATCAATACTACAGATATAGATCCGATTATTGAATGGAGACTTACGATTACAGCTAGCTGAGATATGAATTTCTGAGAATTTTATGATCAGACTTATTCAGGACAGGAATATGTAGGTTGGGAGCCAGAAAACGTACCTGCCAATATAACTATTACACAAAAGAGCATTGAGCCAGATCCAAATAATAATTCGATGCTCAATGAGCGTATAACTTTTGGCTTTGTATGAGATTTATCAGATGGAGAATCCTTTTCTATTATTATCAAGACCAAAGTGACTTCTATAAAACCAGATCAGAAATCAGTCTGAAATAGAGCTTGTGCTATTGACTGTTATGGTGAGCATTGTACAATCGCATGAGTCCCAGTTATCACGGAGCCTAGCTCATTAGACATCACCAAGACAGCGATTAGTTCGAGCTATTCACATACAGGTGATATTTTGACTTATCAGTTAGATATTACAGCTACAGAAGGTTCACATTCAGGGATAGTAGTTACCGATTACATTTCTGGACAGTATGTATCATATACAGGAGATACGTTTACGAAAACTCCGCCTACACCAGCCTGAATCAATGTCCCAGTGGTGCCTCAGATAAATGACAATATACTTACATGGATTATAGATGGAGAATTACTCTCAGGAGAGACTATTTCATTCACATATCAGGTTCAGCTAGACCAGAAGCCAGCAAACAAAAATCTGCATAACTTAGCCTGTGTAGAGGATGAGACGACAGAGGAGCCAGACTGTGATGATGCAGACATTCCAGAGGACAATAGGTCTCTCGACATCACCAAGACAGCGATTAGTTCGAGCTATTCACATACAGGTGATATTTTGACTTATCAGTTAGATATTACAGCTACAGAAGGTTCACATTCAGGGATAGTAGTTACCGATTACATTTCTGGAC
>BNUE01000022.1 GCA_025997135.1 candidate division SR1 bacterium
ACAAAAGTTGAGAGTGATATAGCGAAAAGTGAAAGGTTATTTGCACAGACTGAAACTGATATTCAGACGAGGCAATTTTATAATTCAGAAACTCAAGAATTAGCTTTAAACCAGGTAAATCAGCTCAAACAAGAGCAAAAACAGACAGTTTCAAGAATTAGAGCTAATGTGAAAGCACTTAACGACTTAAATTATCCAGCTCCAAGTCTAGAAATAGGAAGAGATGGATCAGTATGTCTCAATTATGAATGATCTAAATTCAAAATTTATCATCATACAGATACAAATTGAACCAAGACTTACATTGAAGATAATTCCAAGTGATGGAATTCACGTCAGCAATTAAATACTTTAAACATGGACAGTTTTATGTTGTCTTTTTGAAATGCTTTAAGTAATCTTAAACCTAATAGAAAGTATCAGATACCAGATTTAGTGAAAAAAATATATGATGGAATGGGATTTTGAGATAGACTGAAGAAATATGATACTGAATTTAAAGAAAAACAATCTATAGAGCAAAATCAGCTAACAAAAGCAAAAATCCAAGCAAAAAAAGCTTCTGATAAGAGATTATCATGAACTCTAAAAGGGAAAACACAACAAGAAGATAAAAAGATTGGAGCTGAAGTTATACATTTAAATAATAGAGTAACTGTCGCTGAAAATATACAAAACACACTATGAGCATACAATGTAGTCAAAAAATGATTTTGAACTTTAAATAAAGAATATAAAACTGCGATAAAGGAGATTGATGCGAAATGATGGTATGACAAAGGATTATCTAGTTTGATATGAATGAACTATTCTCATCGAAAAGAACTTCTTCAAAATCAAAAATCATCGTTAGATAAGTATAGTATACAACTACAAAATGCTGTGCCAAAGTGAAAATTAGCTTTTACGGATGAATTTTACTCTATATTCTGAGTGGAATATGATAAAAAGGCCATTTATCATTATGATCATATGAAGCAACTGTATAATAACAAAAAAGCATTAGAACTTCTAGATACTCAAATGAAAAATGAATTAGATACTTATAATGCTCGTTTGCAAGGACAAGCAGCTATGGCATTGTGATTTGGCGGTGGTGATATAGAAGAAATAAATAAAATAATAGACAAGAATATAAAATTTAAAGAACACAAACTCAGAAACAAATATGAGTTAACTACCCAAAAGATACAGAATAATATAAGAGATTTATGATGAGATTATTGATTTTCGTCAGATCAACTAAGTGACAAATTAAAAATTGCTAGAGAATGTGCGTTTGGAAAAAAACGGGATGTTACGATATTTTTAACTGAAAACGAAGATGCTGAATTTAGACTAGGTCTAGTCAAATTAATGATTAATGTATGAATAACTATTGGAACTTGATGATCGGGTCGATGGGTATGACCTACAATATCTGGTAGTGTAACGTTAGCTCAAGAGGTAATAAATAATTCAACAGACGATAAAAAAGTAACAACCACAGATGTTGCAAAGTCATGATGACGTGTGATTTCTGCAGCTCTAACCTATTTTATCCCTTGATGATGAATCCCTATAGATATAGCGGTTAATAATATGTTAGATAAAGATAATAACCCCAATTATCTAAATCGTATAAATGAATTACTTAATGAGGTTTCTACTACACAAGAGCAAAAAGAAGCTGCTAAGATTACTGAGATAAACGGCAAAAAAATTATAAAACAATATTCTTGATATATTAAAGACGATACAGGTCAAACATTTATTTTTGAAACTGAAGACTGATTGTTTATAAAGCAAGGCAATGGTTTAGAAAAACTTAGAATCAACGAAAATGGAAGTTATACAAGCGAAAAAAACAATACAATACTGACTATCCCTTCCCTGGCAAGCCCAATTTGAATAGAATAACATAAAAATATAAGAGATTAAGGAGTATTTGTAAAATCACCCTTTATAGTATTTAGATCGGAAGAAATAAAATATAATTCTTTTGAGATTTCTATAAATTTATTAAAAAAATTCTGTGGCGTTTTTATTCCTTCATTATGAAATTCAGTCATAGCGTAAAAACGATTAGGTTTATTATTTTGTAGCATAGATACTCATTTTTCACCATTTTCATTTATTCCTGATTGATAACGTAAATCTGAAATTATCTTTCCTAAACTATTTATCTCATTGATAATGATCATCTTTTTAGTTACGTACATAACTATTTCGGTAGCTACGTTTTTGTTATCAGAATTTTTTAAATCAATGGGAAAAGATAAGATTTCAATATCTCATTTTTTTTCAATTCCTGCATATCTACTATATTTTTCAGCACCTTTTTTCCACTGAGGATAGATATAATCCCCCATAAGTGTCTCAAAATCCTTTGTTATAGGAAAACTTTCGTTACTATCCTGGTTATTATCTATGTTTCCTTTGTTTGAAGAATTTCACATCATTTTATTATCATTAGAATCTAAAACTACTTCTATTTTATCCTTTTCTTCTTCATTTTGCAAATTATCATCAACTTTCTTTTCAGGTCAGCAAGCATTTAAAACAGAAAATAAAGCTAATCCAGTCAACGTTTTAGCTCAAAAATCACGAAAGTGAGTGAACTTTTCGCGAGTGGGAGCTGAAATATGAGGAAAATCAAATTTATTCATTTCTTTATTATACTCAGAATTTTCCAAAAGTCAAGTGGTTTTTTGTGTAAATTCTAATATTTTATAGAATATTTAGCTGATGCAGGATTCATGCTACTCAGATCATGGCTCAGTTATCGGTGGAATAGACTTTTTTGGCAGGGGAGAGAAATTTCGGAGATGAAAATTTTCAGAGAATTTTTTCAGATGATTTCAGAGAATTTTCAATATATTCTACTAATCTGTCGTTTGCAGAGACTCCACCTGCGATAGCGATGGTTTTTGCGTCGTATTCTTTTCTGCATTTCAAAAGGCGGTTTGCGAGGGTTTCGATGGTGGCTTCCTGGAATTCGTAGGCTATATCTGAAATGTCGTTTTCAGTCAGATTTTTATTTTCGTTTTTTAATTTTCAGAGTAGGAAAGAAACTTGACTCTTCATTCACGAAAAGCTAAAAGTGTAGTTTCAGTCGGCATCTTTGGGCAGAAAAATGCGTTTGAAGTGATATCTCTCGTTGGGTCAGCCTTTTTTTGCTTGCAATGAAATTCGTGGTCATCCAGGGTAGGGTCAGCCGAGCATTTTGGATACTTTATCGAAAGCTTCTCATGAGGCATCGTCGAGAGTGTATGCTTTTTTAATAACCTCCCACCCCTTCGGGGAGCCCACCTGACATGGGGCAAAACTTTTTTGATCTGGATTGCCAAGTTGTTCGGTTTCTACTAAATAAATGTCGTTGTGTCCGCCAGATGCGGTGAGAATGACCATCGGAAATGCTATGTCTGTCAGCTTTCTGTCTAATAATACGGAAAAAATGTGTCAATGTATGTGATTGACTGGGACGAGAGGTTTGTGAAAATATTCGGCGAGCATGGTGGCGACTGATTTTCCGACGACTAGTGAACCAGGGAGTCAGGGGTGAGTAGTGGTAGATATGAAGTTGACTTTCGCGATTTCGTCCCATCCGATTTCTTGTAGGAGGGCGATAATTTTTTCTGAGTGAAGGCGAGAAGCTATTTCTGGGAGGACTCAGCCAAATTTTGTGTGATCTGCGATCTGAGAGTAGGCGATAAGTTTTTCAACCTTAAAAGTTCATCACTGTGTGTGCGAGATGATGGCGAGAGAGGTGTCGTCGCAACTGGTTTCTATGGCTAGGGTTTTCACGGGGGAGAATATCAGAGAATTAAAAGGGATAATTTCAGAGAATTATTAGCATCCTTTTCGTGTAGTTTTTCGTTCAAGGTCTGGGTATCTGGCTTCAAATTCTATAGCAGAGGACTTGTGGATAGTGTTTCGCTTTACTCATTTTGAGGCTCAGATGATACTTGCCAATGCACAGCGGCAGAGAGTAGGATCGATCTTGGTTTTTAGCTGATAAAAGATTTCGTAGGGGTCGCGTGAAAGGAACTGGTCTGGAGTCGTAATTCAGATTTTTATTAGTTTGTCTGCTATGACTGGTCAAATGTTGGGGAGAGTAGTGAGAGGGGATTTCATAGGAGTATTTCAGAAAATTAAAACAGAGAATTATTTCTAATTTGAAGCTAAACTTTTGTCATCTCAAAATACCTCTAAAAGTACTTCTTTTTCATCTTCATTTTCATCTACATCATGAAAAAACTCTGAGAGATGAGGCTTTTTGTCTAGCAATTTATCAAAAGATGCGAGTAGAGTAGAATAATCTCAACTTTTGGGATAAATATATGAGATGGGGTCTAATAATCCTGTGGGTCTGATAATTTGCTCTACAACTTGGTCGCTGAGCTGAATTTCGTATTCTCAAGGTGTGGCTGAGAGAAAAATTGCTTTACTATTTATCTTGAGTTTACTACGCAGGTTCTCAATTTGGTTCTCTTTTCTACCAGATTGTGTCTTGGCTCAAGAATTTAGTTCAAGGCTGGCTTCGTCTAGATTGATCTCATCTAAATTCTTCCATCATAAAATAGCTTCTAACTCTTCAAATCTGAGTGGACGATGATCGATGGCACTTGGTAGGCGAAAACCGTAATTAATCAGATTTGTTTTTCTGGCTTTGTCTCATTGTGCCATTGCATTGAGTTGTGGTATGGTCATATGACTTTCATCGATAATCAATAGGAAATCTTCAGGGAAATAGTCAAAAATTGTATTTGGGCTTTCACCAGGTAAGCGTCTGTCGAAATAGGGAGAATAATTCTCAATCCCGTTTACGAAGCCAGTTTCTCTGATCATTCTGATGTCATATTCAACTCTTTTTTTGATTCTCTCAGCTTCGACTAGCATTCATTTTTTGGTAAAATCCTTGACTCTGAGGTCTTTTTCGGCATTCATTTGTGATAAAATAGTCTCTAAATCTGATGTGTCCTGTAAGTACTGCGTGGCGGGTCGAAGTATGACTTGTGAAACGGGATTTATTAGTTCAAAAGTGAGATAATCTCTAACTTCAATATGTTCTAATTTGTCTTCGTCAAAAATACATCTGTAAACATGCTTTTCAGTAGAGGAATAGATATCTAGCCTTTCACCCTGTAAATCAAACATACTTGGCTCTATTTTTCAGTGAACAGGTTTATATTGCATATGGAGAAGCTGGCTTTTTACCTCTCAGAAATCGTAATTATTTCAAACTTTGAGCTGAAGGCAATTTTCTTTGAAAAATCTGGCTTGTCATAGTCCATATAGACTGGATGCTGATGCAACTACGATTACATCTTTTCTAGATAGAAGAGATGCCATAGTTGCCAAGCGGTACATTTCGATTTCTTGGTTGATTGTTGCTTCTTTTTCGATATAAACTCCAGAATTTGGCAGATAACTTTCTGGTTGATAATAGTCAAAATATGATACAAAATAATGTACAGCATTATGTGGAAAAAAGTGTTTAAATTCGGTAGAAAGTTGGGCAGCTAGAGTTTTATTGTGCGAAATTATTAAAGTCGGTTTTTGCTCTTTTTGGATTATGTTGGCGATGGTGAATGTTTTCCCAGTTCCTGTCGCTCAGAGTAGAGTAATCTTATCTTTTCAGTCTTCAAAAGCTTGTACAATTTCGGCGATTGCTTTAGGTTGATCACCAGCAGGTTGATAACTGGATTCTAATTGAAATTTTCAGTCGGATGTCATCTGAGGTTTATTATTTTTATAAAACAGGATTAAGCATAATAAAGTAGGTATGATTTGCAATAAATTTTTTTTGAAGAAAGTGAAAAGCCTACTTTTATTGTAGGCTTTGTTTTTTGTGCTTTTGAAAGCTTCTAAATGCGTATTGTATTGGTGAGGCAATCAGTAAAATACTGGTTAACCAATGAAAATAGTATCCAATCAACTCACTAAACACAATCCATGGCTGTGGTATTGTGATCGTAAAATGAAAATCATTGGATAATATAATGTTTATACAGCTAAGAATAAGTGGCAAGATGTAATGGAACAAAAAGTGTAATAAAAAGCTGATACAAACTGCCCACATCGTTATTTTACCAAACATATTGGATTTTGATTCGGCTTTTTTTCCTGTTTTTTTTATATAAATCCATCCAACACTCAAAAATGTGAGATGAATTATGAGTGCATAACAGAGAAATTCTGGAATTAGTCGTTGATACCATAGAGAGAATCCCATAACTATAAATAGGAATTTATCAGCGATTGGGTCCAGTATCTTGCCTAATTCTGTCTCGCAATGGTATTTCCTAGCTACTTTTCCATCTAGAATATCAGTTAATATGCCGATTAGACATAGTAAATATCCAATTCCTATATCTCCTTCATATATTAGTATCCCTCCATAAAGGATAATGGGGAACCTACAATATGTGATTATATTAGCAGGAGATCTCCACTCTGCTGTTTTAATTTTATTTTTCATAAAGAACCTATTTTTTTTATTTATCATTTATTATACTCAAAAATTTGTAAAAGTCAATAGTAATTTTTGACTTGAAATTGTGGATTGAAATGATATGCTTTAAATCAGCTTTATTTTACTATTTTTCAATTACCAATGGCAGAACAATTATCAGAAAGAGAAGTCAGAATCCAGAAAGTCGTGAAAATGAAGGCGATGGGAGTGATTCCTTTCGCACAGAGTTATGATAAAACCCACTTGATAAGTGATATAATAAAACAGTATGAAAAAGCTGACCTTCGCGATATAGAAACTATTATTACGAGCCCAGTCGTTCAAGTTAGCACTGCTGGTAGATTAACCCTTTATCGTTCTCACTGAAAACTGGCTTTTGCTCGTTTGCTCGATAGTACGGAACAGATTCAGCTGATGTTTCATAGGGATAACTGTAAAATTAATATTGGCTGACAGCTATCAGTTTGACTGGATTTTTCGGCTACGCCTCAGAATGACGATGCCGTGGAGATGACTGCGTATAAATTTATGGAAAAAATGGTGGATATGGGAGATTTTATTTGAGTGAAATGAGAAGTATTTCGTACCCACAAAGGCGAATTGACGATTTTTGTGTCAGAATTTTCTTTCTTGTCCAAATCTATTCGCTGATTACCCGAAAAATATCACGGTTTGTCAGATCCTGAGGAGCTTTATCGCAAGAGATACCTGGATATGACGATGAATCCTGAGACATACAAACGCTTCCTTTTTAAATCCAAGTTTTATCAGACCTTGAGAGAGTTTTACACGCAGGAATGATTTATCGAAATTCAGACTCCAATATTAGATAATGCAGCTTCAGGTGCGGCAGCTCGCCCATTTGTCACTCATCATAATGATTATGATGTGGATGTATATTTACGTATTGCTTTTGAGACTTCACTCAAAAAGGCGACAGTTGGTAGATTTGAAAAGGTTTTTGAGATTTGACAGGATTTTAGAAATGAGGGTTCTGACCCGTCTCACCTACAGGAATTCACACAGGTCGAGCATTATGCGGTTTACCGAAATTATGAAGACAATATGCGTTTCACAGAGAAGATGCTAGATTATCTCTTCGAAAAATTAAAAATAAATAAAAAGCTGAAGGTAAAAGACAAAGAATGAATTGAAAAGGAGGTAGATTTTACTACTCCGCGAGAGAGAATTGATTATACTAAGTGAGTAAATGAGGCTTCTGGACTAGATATTTCACAGTATTGAGAAAAAGATGCTGATAAACTCCGCTCAGATATTAGAGCAAAAGGCATTGAATTTGAATGAATGGATGAGATGGGAACTACTACTTTGATAGATTATCTGTACAAAAAAGTCCTACGTCCAAAGATTATTTGACCTGCTTTTATCTACAATTATCCAGTCATTATGCAACCTCTGGCTCGTGTATCTGACAAAGATTCAAATATTGTAGAGCAGTTTCAGCTGTTAGTTAACTGACGAGAAATCTGTAAAGCTTATTCAGAACTCGTAGATCCACTTCTTCAGCAAGCAAATTTCGACAAACAAGCTGAAAGTGAAGATGAAGAAACTACTAGTGGAGACGATGCATTTGTGGAAGCTATGGAATATGGTATGCCTCCACAGTCAGGTTTTGGAATGGGATTAGAAAGGATTTTAGCAATTCTGACAGAACAGGATAATCTGCGTGATGTGGTGATGTTCCCACTGATGAAGCCTAGAAATGAAGAATAGTAAACTGTTTTTATCTTTTAAAAAAGTATAAGTATGGAAAATCCATATTTGAAGAAGATGTTTGAAGCATTGCAAAACTTGTATGTTGGCGAAATTGTAGAAACGAAAGATGCCACATATATTTTTGGCGACATTATCGACGACACAATTTGGAACGTGGTTTTGCCTAAAAAGTTTTTAAATCTTTTAGAGATTGAAGATGCATTTTTGAAAAGAAACCTTGTGCCTGCAATTTATTCCGACATAGACATTGCAGAAAAAAACTGGGGGTATAAGAGTTCCTTCACAGATTCTTGGATGAAGAAAAGTCTATCTGGCAAGAAGACCGAGGTTAAGCATGACGTTGAAATTTGCAATGATAAAAATATTATCATCGACCTTATCATGAAAGGCTTTTCAACAAACGACCCAAACGATCCATATGGAGATATCAGCCCTGTATCGTGAAACGCTTGCAAAAAATCTTGGCAAATCGCAAAACGGCTGGCAAAGCGTGCATTATGTGCACTTTGAAAATAGCAAAGCCACAAGCATTGCAACGGCAACATATAAAGGTGGGTTGGCATTTGTGAACAATGTTGCCACACTGCCAAAGTGGCGTGGCAAGGGCTTTGCAAAGTCTATTCTTGCATTTATGGAAAATGATTTGTCCTCCCGCGGCGTAGATGAAGTTATTTGACTCACGGAAACAGGAGTATACACCGAAAAATTCTACCAAAAAGAGGGCTATACAACCTTTGCTGTTTACAATACGTTTGTAAAAGAAAAATAAATATGATATCCTGTTTGTGAGGATAAGGGCATGCTTTCTGACAGACCAAAAACGTATAAGATTTTAAGTGCAGTTTCTGAGGTGCTTTCTACTGCTATTATTATTTGGATGCTTATGTATGAGTATGCCAGAAAAATGAATATGGAAAGCTATCGCCTTGCGAAAAGCAGGCAAAAATCAGCAATTACCGCGATTTGTATGTATTCTGATTTTTAATACTGTTGGAATTTTACCAATTCTTTACTTGGTTTTCCGACAGAAGAAAGGTAAAAGTAAATAATATGGAATTATTTTAAGATATCCTCTTTTGTAATTGGTTTGTTTGTTATTTTTGGGGCTGGGATGTTTAGATCTTTTGATTTATTAGATCGCTTTTGTTTAGGCTTAGTAGGCTTAGATTGAATCTTTTGAAAAGATTTCTTTTTTTGAGATGGAAAAGGTTCTTTGAATCGTTTTTCGTATTCAGCTCTTCAGAAATCGTCGTTTCAGTAAATTTTAATAAACTCTTGTTTGTAATATGGATGATTCCTATCTGGTCAATCAGAGCTAAATGTTCGATGAGATACTTGTTTATCAATTTGCTGTCTAAGATCTGTTTCTTTATTGAAAAAATTATCTCGATTTTCTCTTATTTTCTCTAATTTTTTTTCATCTCGAGGTTTTTTCTTTTTCACCTCTTGACTGAGTTCTTGCTGTATTCATTTCATTTTTTTCCGTATATTTTCCAATGATGTTATCTGTGATTGTAATACTTTTTTCATTGATTCTATCTCTTGTATTACTTTTTCTTTTTGTAAAACTTCTTTTGAATAGTGATCTTGTTTACTTTCTTCTTGCTGAAATTGAATCATTTTAATATCTAAATCCCTTTGACCTTTCCTGAGATATAATTGTTGGCGATATGTCTCGTCTCGAGGTTCTGAATTTAGAATTTTTTTATTTTTCTCTGATGTGTTTTTTCACGTAATTTTTTCTTTTAAAGCACTTAATTCATCATTGACTAGTTTACAAACTTCATAGATTAATCACTCACTTTTTATATTTGGATTATTCTCTTTGAAATTTTTTTCTCATTGTCTTTTAGCTTCATATACATAATCTGGTTCTCAATTGTAATTTTCAGGATGTAGTCCTCACATATTATTAAAATTAAATAAATAAATGCATTATTATATTCATTTTTTTTGATTTGTCAAATCTAAGGTGATCAAAATTTACCGTTTATACCATTTCATATCTTGTAAAATGCCATTTGATTGAGCTCATCTAACATTTCGGACAAACATTTTATCAAATTTTAACTTCTGAGCATAGCACATCATCAGGAAATTATAACCTCCTATCATCAAATGTAATTGAGATCTCTTGGCTTTGTGTATGTTTTTTCATGCTCATCAGGTGATGTTTTCGACCAAGAGTTCGTATCCATGCACAGATTGTAATTTTTGCATCGTTTCAAACAGCTTTCTACTTTCTTCTTTTTGGGTTGAGACGATGAAAATGCTATTTATTCACTGTGATGTCGCTGCTTGCAGTAAGGTTTCTAACTTTCACACTGTTTCTGCACGTTCAAAGACTTTTTCATCATTTATGTCAGTTATTCAAGGTTTTAGCAGGGTATACTGCTGTTCAATATTGGATAAAAATATGGCGTGATTTTTCTGAAAAATTTCTTTAAATTCTTCTCGATTTGTAAATTTAGCTTCTTCAGCAAAAAGAAAATAAAAACCTGATTCTGATCCATTTCAATATGTTTTTCTCGTAATTTTAGTTATCGTCTCTGTAATTTCTAGGAAATGCTTAATCTGTTTCCATAGAGTCAAAAAATCTGTTTCAGAAAGTATATTTTGAAGTGATTGTTCAAATTCTTGTAATTTTGGTAAAAGCTTATTTGTCTGATAGAAATCTAGGTTCCCATTGATTGGATTGACTGTCAAATCGTCATCTGCACGTCATAAGAATAATTTCTTGCATTCTTCCCAAATTATACCCATAAACATTGTCCAAAATGTGTCAAAATCTTGTAAAGTGTTATCTTTTTGCTCTTTTCAAAAATTATATTTATACAGCATCATATCTAGAAAATTCTGTATATAATATAAATCACAGCTCCTAGATAGATAATTGTTGTAATTTTTGTATCGCCACTCTAGATCGAAAAAGACAATGTCATAATCTGTGTATGCGTGAGCTTCATTTTCTAGTATTGTATATAATCCATGGTGAGTGGTCAATACTATAGGGTAATTGATAACTAGTCTTTCATCTTTTATCAGATTATAAACCAAATAATCGCCTTTACTGTTTAGATCTAGTACTCCATAACCGTAAAATAGATGTGTAGCATATTTTAAAATGAAATAAATTTCAAATTGTTCAAAACTATCTTTCTCCAGAAAATTATGAAATTTCTCTCATGAAATAGTCTGTTCTTCTCTGGCAAATCATATATTTTTGAGTCCAGTATCGAAGAAAATATTTTTTGCAATATCTAATTTAGGTTTATTGGCAAAGACTAACATTATTTTTTTATTACAAGTCAGAGAAAGTAGTAGCTTTTTGAAATTTAGACTTCCTACATAGTACCTACTCATATTAGTGTATTTATTTATCTGAATATCGTATGGAAATTCTGCAAGAGATGTATTTGCAGGAGTTATTTTTTTTAGAGGAGGTAAAAAAGGCTGAGTTCAGGGGTTATTTGGCGTATTAGATAATATAAGTATTTCACATATTGTCGCTTGTCATTTTGTAAAAAAATATTTGATATTTGGGGTGCTGTTTATTATTTCGTATATAAACTCTATTAGATAACAAAACAGAGCTAATGCTGACTTTGTATCATAAAAAGCATCGTGAAAAGCGTGATTCTCTCAGCTAAGTGAAGAAATCTCTTTTGTAGAATTTTCACTATTTAATCCAAACTTTTGTTTTCGAGTGATAAAAAGAGGTTTCTCAGATAGATGAGATAGCAAAATCTCTAGTGCATAACTAGGAGGATATGGAATTAGTGTCTGAGATAGTGCAAAAGTATCAAAAGAGTCATAAAATTCTACATTAGGTAAGATCCTTTTTAAAAAGCATATATCGAAACTAATATTATGTCCTATTATGATAGTATTCGGTGTAAAAAAATGCTGAATTTCCTGAGCAATATCAGCGATAGTTGGGGCAAAAACCAGTTCGGCTGTTTTGATTTTTGTGATAAAACTAACTATATTTTTGAGTTCAGAAATTTCTTTGTCAGGTTTGACTAGGCTCTCAAAGCTATCTATGATTTCTCATTGAGCATTTAGCTCTACAATTCCGATCTGGATAGGGGAGTCGTTTTTTGTATCTAAACCTGTTGTTTCAAAGTCAATACCTACATATCTAAATTTGGGGTTCAAAAAAGTCATAATAAGATCTCCGTTATGGGAGTAAAAATAAAATTCACATTTTCTAAATACATATTTATATAATTAATGCAATACTAAATTATTCTCTTGCATTTTTAGCCAGTAATCATACACTGGATATTTGATTTTATTCAGCTTTCTTTTTCTCATGATAATTCAGAAAAACTCAAAGAAAAATGTGAAAATGACAGATAAAAATTTAGAAAAAATATCTGATTATGTGGAGATAAATGATAAAATAATTTTTCAGTGAGTCAAAACCAATAATCTCAGAGATATTGATCTGGAATTGCCAAAGAATCAAATAATTACGATTACTGGAGTGTCTGGTTCTGGTAAGTCATCTCTCGCTTTTGATACAATTTACAAAGAATGACAGTTTCGTTATATTGAGAGTTTGTCGGCATACTTACGCCAGTTTTTTAATTTATGAGAGAGACCTGATATAGAGTATTGCTCTGGATTATCTCCTGCGATAGCCATAGAACAGAATAAAAAAGGCTGAAATTCGAGAAGTACGGTCTGAACTCTTACGGAGCTGGATGATTATATTCGTTTACTCTTCGCGAAAACATGAGATTGCTACTGTTATAATTGCTGAAATCCTATCAAACCGCAGACGATCGAACAAATTATGTATACTCTTTCTCAGCAATATTTGAACAAAAAAATTTATCTACTAAAAGAGATTTCATCTATAAATACTACAGATGATCTAGCAAAATTCGCGAAACAAAATAGAGTTAAGGTAGAAAAGGGTGGAGGATTTACTAGATATTTATTACTTCCATCAGGTGGTGAAGATTCACAAACCAATATTGAGCCAATAGAGTACTTTTATCTAGAAGAGCCATCAGTTCCAAACGGCTATTTCCCTATTCAAGTATTCTGAATCTATGATCGTATCACTCTGGAAGAGCAGAAAATGCCGAGACTCAAAGAAGATATTATTAAAATTCTCAGTGAAAGTAAAAAATTTGGAGTTTGGGTTGAGGATGGCTTTTTTGTCAAATATGTGGATGAATCGGCTACGTGATGAGCGTCTTCTGAGCTACTCTGAACTTCTAATATTGAAATCTCAAATAGCAAAAAATCTAAAAAAATTATTGCAAAAAAAGATAAGATAGAGAAAAACGCCATTTGAGATGCGGAAAAAAAACTTCTGACCTCTATTCAGCGATTTACTGATAAAATGTTCTGTCCGAACTGTAATATTACGTATCCAGAGTTTACGACTCAGCATTTTTCTCCAAATCGTCAAGAATGAGCTTGTCCTCACTGTCATGGGATGTGAGAAGTTCTGAAAGTTGATTTTGATAAAATTATTGATACTAATTCTCCACTGGAATCTGCGATTTTGCCGTGGAGAGACTCCAATTATGGACAGGCTATTCTGCGTAAATTGGCAGAAAAATACTCAATGTCTATTACTAAACCACGAAAAGATCAGCCAGAATGGTTTCTACATATTGTAGTTTATGGCGATAATGAGCTTATCCGTATTCCGAGCGAATGAAAACAGCTAAATATAAAATATCAGTGAATGGAAGAAATCATCAAAGAACAGTATGCAAAATGAGTGCTTACTGTGGATTTTCAGGCGATGCTGGAGATGAGGGCATGTGAGGGATGTTATGGTTCTAGACTAAAAAAAGAATCATTGCATGTGTTTTTAACTTTTCCAGAAAAAATAGCAAAAGAAATCAGAAAATTATCGTGTTTTGACTCCTTTTTCACGCAATTGACCGATCTCCCTTTCGCTCGTCCATTTGATGACTGAACGATCAAGATTAACATTCGAGATCTACAAAAAATTCAGTTTTCTCAGCTTCTCCAAATAATTACGCTTTTTAGTGAGAATACAGATCATTCAAAACTTTTGGTTTGACGTATAACAAAGCCACTTTTGGACCGCATTTCTACGATTGATGAACTGGGACTTTCGTATTTGATGACTATTCGTCAGATAGATACACTGTCGTGATGAGAAATTCAAAGACTTCGTCTAGCAAAACAGCTAGGAAATAAGTTGACTGGTATCGTGTATGTGCTGGATGAGCCAACAATTGGACTGGATGTTGCAGAAATAGACAAAGCTATCAAAGCTATTAAAAAGCTAAAAACTATGTGAAATACAATTATTGTGGTCGAGCATAATGAAGAATTTATACAGGCTTCTGATCGAGTGGTAGAAATTTGACCCTGAGCAGGGGATTTCGGTGGGGAACTGGTTTTTAGTGGTACGTATTCAGATTTTTTGTCTTCTGATGCTTTGACTGCTCAGTACTTACGCTGAGAAAAAGAGATAAAAGTGCCATTTAATCATAAACCATCCAATAAAAAAGTGTCAATACATCAGGCATCTAAGTATAATCTGAATAATGTAGATTTTACCTTTAATCTGGGGGCTTTCACTATCATCACTGGGTGATCGTGAGCTGGAAAGACAACACTGATGTACACTACACTTTTCCGTTTCTTAAATGATAAACAGAAGTTTGTACAGTCATATATCCGCTTGCAGATGCTCAAAAAATGACTTTCGCGAGAAGAAATTTTAGCTGCACCTGTGATGAGGGCAGATGAGTATCGTCATCTAGAAAATCTAGCTCTTCAAGAATTTTATAAAGATTTGGCGGTTGAGAAGATTTCATGATATGAAGAAATACATAATACAATTTATGTAGACCAGACATCAATTGGTAAAACTCCGCGTAGTTGTCCTGCAACTTTTATAAATGTCTTTGATAAGATTAGAAAGCTGTATGCTGGTACGTCAGAGGCTAAATATTATGGGTTTTCCGATTCGTATTTTAGTTTTAACTCTGATAAATGAGCCTGCCCAGCATGTGATGGATATGGATATAAAAAGATAGAATTGCAGTTCTTACCTGATACATACGTTCCTTGTGAGCTTTGTCATGGCAAGAGGTATCGTCCAGAAATCTTGACTATAAAATGGCGTGGTAAAACTATATCAGAAGTGCTAGAAATGTATGTTTCAGATGCTTTGGAGCATTTCCATGAGCTGGATCATATTACGGAGGAACTTCAGCTGACGTGTGATATTTGACTGGGTTATCTCAAAATGGGTCAGTCAGCTCATACTCTATCATGAGGGGAATCTCAGCGTTTAAAACTAGTAAAACATCTACTTAAAGATTATCGTGGACATTCAGTGTATTTTCTGGATGAGCCGACAGTTGGACTTCATATGCAGGATATTGAAAAATTATTGAAAGTTCTTACGGTATTTCTCGAGAGAGGGGATACAATATTGATGATTGAGCATGATCAGAATATACTGAAATATGCAGATCAGGTTTTTAGATTGGAAGATGGTGAAGCTGTGAAAGCTAAATAAAAGTAATTCTCTCTTGTAATTATAATACATAAACTTTAAAATAAATTAAAATGATTCCTGAAATTTTTCTTCATGCTTTTTGTCAGATGCCGATTACTGCTTTCCCATCTCGAGTACAAGATGAGGTTTTCCCTGTATTTACTAAACTTTTGGACCCTGATAAACAGATTTTTATTGCTGTTTCTGCTGGCTGTGATAGTATGGTATTGGCTTGTTTATTGATTATGTGGTGGAATGATAAGAATTATTCGCTTTCAAATCTGCATATTGTACATTGTAATCATAAAATTAGACCAGAAAGTGGAATGGAGGCTGAGTTTGTCGCTCAATTTTTTGTGTGATTCCAAATTCATTTGTTTGAGAGAGATGTAAATTTGCCTATTACGGAGAGAGACCTTCGCAACTGGCGTTATGACTGTTTTAGGCAGGCGATTTCATCTTGTAGTGCTCAAAATAATAGTTTATTGGCTCTTTGACACAATTTAAATGATCGCATTGAATCAACTTTTCTTAATCTGATGCGTGGCTGCTCACGAGATGGCTTTTGTAATATGCAGACTATACAATCTCATATTTTACTAAATCAGACCCCAGCTCTTCGTCCATTGCTCTATGTGTCCAAAAAACAAATCCTAGATTTATGTGATCAACAGAAAATACCTTTCTTCACTGATCAAACTAATTTCGATCCTTCGATATCTAAGAGAAATAATTTGCGTCAAAAAATATTTGATAAATTGGAATTTTATGATGGAAAACCTACTAAGTTTCTGGAATCTATGAAAAATATATATGCTATGAATTTAGATCTTATTCAGTTTTCATACGGATTTGAGAGTAAAAGCTTTCCAGTTCACGCTTCTCGAGGTGTGAAATCGGCTTTTTATTTTCCTTTGCCAGAAACCTCTGCAGATCTAGTAAATATACGAAAAAAATTAAATCTGATCCATAATTTGCGTTCATCTCAGCTTCAAGAGTGGATTTCTCGAATTCATTGATCTGGCACTGGACGAAAACAGCTCGGGAATTCGTATTTCTTTAAATCTTCTATCGCAGGATGATCTTTAATTGTTTTGGATGTCGAAAAAGCACAAATTTGAGAACATTTTTGGGAAAAATATTTAAATATTTCTATCCCGATTACTGCATTATGACCTATTGAAATTGGATGACTTACTGTGCAAATTTCTAAAGATAGTCGAATTTGAGCTATTCTTCGCTATCCTCAGTCATGAGATACTTTTGCTGGGAAAACTCGAAATCGCTGGTGTATCAACCAAAAAATTCCGCTTATTTGGAGAAATTTCATACCTGTTATTGTGCAAGATGGTAAGATTTTGCATATGTTTAAGGAAGTTTGCAAGATCTGAAAATAATTTGTGGTTGATATTGGTTCCTAGATTGGTAAAAAAATAAAAAGTAAAGATCAGTTTTTTTGTCTTTTTATATATTTTGTCGTGTTTTAGAGATGTATCAAATTTCATATTCATCAGATCTCAAGTGAGATATTCAGATTTCAGGATCAAAAAATGCTGCATTGCCGATTATTGCAGCAAACTATATCACAGATAATGCAGTTAAACTCTATAATGTACCTAATATTTCAGATGTTAGAAATCTAGAAGCTTTGGCTGAAACTGCCCTCAAAACATCTAATAATTATTTCGATTTAACGAGTGATTTGGCAAAAAAATTTAGAGCATCTATTTTACTCATTCCACTGGGGTTGATTAAGTATTGAGAAGTGAGATTTATTGGTTCTGGAGGATGTAATATTGGTAAGAGACCGTTGGATACTTTTGATGACGCATTATCAAAGGCAGGGATTGATATATTATGTGATGGAGAATATAAAATCTATAAAATAGCACACAAACCTAAGAGAAATATTATGCTTCAAGAATTTTCTGTGACTGCAGTAGAGGCGTTGATTACGTATTTGGCTTTTGATCCTGAGGTGGACTATGAAATTACAATTTATCAGGTAGCTACAGAACCTCATGTGAAAAATTTGGTGGAGTTCCTAAATAATATTTGAGCTAAAATATCACGATGAGTAGATCATACCTTGACTATTCGACCAGTGAAACATAAAAAGGTAGATAATGCTGAATTTAGTATTGTGAGCGATTATATTGAGGCAGGTACTTATTTCGCAATATGAGCGTGAGCAGATAACTCAGAACTGACAATTCATGATGTAAATGTAGATGATTTGTCTGCAATGTATAACTTGGCAGATAGAATCTGAATAAACTTTCGCATTTTGGATAAAAATACGTTTGTCGTTAATTCGTACAATAAACCTAATTATCAAGCTGTAAAAAAATTAGAAGTTAGGATTTTTC
>BNUE01000023.1 GCA_025997135.1 candidate division SR1 bacterium
GTTATACTCTTGCCACCTTGGATCATAATATTCACCTTTTAATGTAGTTTATTCTTTATTATACTCAAAAAAGTTAAAAAGTCAATAGATATTTTCTAGAAAATTAAGCCAAAATCGGATTATTGATAAAAAATGAGTAAAATATAGTGTGTTAGATTGCGAATCATATCTACAATGACAATAAAATGATTTTATTTTGAAGATGGAAACAATGGGATCAACAAGTTTTCATAAGACTATGCTCATAAGGATACTCGAAGCATTACAAGGCTACTGGTCTAAGGCTCCATGATTTTTGATGTTGGTGAAAGAGAGCAGTGATGAAACATTTATAGAGAAGCTATATAAACTAATAAAAGCAGAGATCCTTACGATGCAAAACAAATGGCAGAAAGACCAGATTCTGAGTCAACTGGAGAAAATGAAAAACCAGCAGAGATATGCCTTCGCACAAGAAGTTCAAGACCACCAAGATGCAGACAAACTGCTAGATGATTTATTTTTTAATCAATAAGAAAATGGAAAATATACAAGATAGAAATGCTGTAGAATCTAGCGAAAAACAGCAGGAAACTATTGATGCAAAGATGGTAGAACAGCTCGAGAAAGCGACATCAGAGCAAAAAGCTGAATTAGCTAACAATCTAGAAAATAATTCTGAAATAAATTTACTTTATCAACAGGTAAAAGCTGTATAAAATGTGAATAGAGACACATAACTCAGTACAAGAAACTTATAATGAATGAGATGAAAGAGTCTCCTCTTTTTTGGAATTACTGGAAGATATGTCTCCTGATCTCAGAGAGCAATTCATCGACAATCTAGAAAATAACTCTGAAATAAAGCAGTTATATGACGAAATGATGACTAAAAAATATGTAGAGGAGGTAATCCAGATAGCTGAAAAATCTATCTGAGCACAATATCAGATGGGAGCTGATACTTCTTCGTCTAAAAACAAATCTGACTGCTCTGGGTTGATTTACTGATCTCTGAAGAAATTATGAGTTGATGATGTCCAACGCGGTGCTGATGCGATGTATAAAGATCCAGAGACTATTAAAGATATTCCGTTGCCTGAAGTAAGACGCTGAGATATAATGGTCGCTGGGAAAGGTAAAAAATTCAAAGTAAGTCATGTAGAATTGGTGCTGAGTGTCGAATTGCGTGATGGAAATTACTATGTAAATACTATCTGATCATCGACTGCTCCATCACCATCAGGTAAAAATGGTGTACAGTATCGTGAATATCTGATCACTACAGATAAACAGTGACGTTTACGCAGGACTAATCTATCCAAAGCAGATAAAAAAGCTGATTCTCGTGAAGTTAGATTTTGACGCTGAGATCGGTACAAACAACTCAGTGAACAGCGTGAAATGGAAGAGAAGATGAAAAAAATAGTGTAAAAAATAGGTATAATTTTAAACGTGTTGTTATTTTTGATTATATCTTTCTCAAACTGGGTGCGTTTCACCCCCAGACCCCCAGACTTCATTTCTTTGTCTGGATACAAAGAAACGAAGCAAAGAAAAATCAAGAAATTTTAGCGAGCCTCTAGCAGTTATCGTGCTGGATATATGAACACGAAGCGAAACCGCAGCCTCCACACTCAATTGATTTAAAATGAGTTTCGCACAGCGGTGTTCGCTCAGTTTGGTTTGCTATTGGGAGGACTGACTACGGTTGGCTCTATAAAATTTCTACTGGCTGAGTGAAATATAATTCAGATTAACTTGAAATTATTTTTAAATGTATGAAACTAAACAAACAAGTTATCACAAATTCCATACACGATACCTGACATTTTCTCTTGCATTTATTTTTCACTGGGCGATATACCTCCTAAATCGAGTCCTCTGCTTTTTGGCTAGATGATGGGTATTTCTTTTTAGATATTCTTCCATCTTTTCTAGATTGTAAAGTCAGTGAAGATATGAAATGACTTCTTTGTATCAGATGCCGTTCATAGACTGAAGATCGGTAGAATAACCTACTGAAAGCAGAGACTGTACTTCGTCAATTAGTCAGTTTTTTATCATCTGTTTAATTCTAGAATTTATCAACATATTTCACTGCTCTTTTTCCCTCCAGAGTCCTAGCATCAGAAGCGGGTGTCTCACGGGCTGCTGGATGAAGGTATCTGTCTTTGTAGATCAGGTAGAATGATGAATTTCTAATGCTCTGATAATATATCTGGTAGCTTTGGGATGAAGTTTCGAGGCTTCGACTGGGTCAATACGGGACAACTCTGAATGTAAAAAACCTGGTTGTAAATCCTCCTGATCTTGAAGTTGCTGACGAAAAATTAGATCTGGAGCAGACTCTGGCATTGTGAAATTTTTGTAGATAGTATCGATGTAGAGCCCCGTACCACCGACGATGAATGGGACTTTTTTATGCTGAAGAATTTGTTCAATTATGGCTTCACTATCCTGCTTTCGCTGTCATGCTGTATAGTTCTGGTCAGGATCAATTATGTCTATCTGGTGGTGCGGGAGAGTGGATCTGATTTTTTTGGCTATTTTGTCTGTGCCGATGTCCATAAAACAAAAAATCTGCCTACTATCTGCAGATACTACTTCCATATCGAAGTATTGGCTCAGCTCCACGGAAAGTCAGCTCTTACCTGTCGCTGTAGCTCATCGAATAACGACAGTTCAGTCTGGAAAATCGGCTAAAAAATGTTCAATCTCTGATTTAGCCTCTGGTACAATTTGAGTCAAATCCATTATTTGCGTAGACTAAACAAAATCAACTGATCATCACTGCTAAATTCACTCACTATATCACCTGAGACATCTCACTGATTTACTGATGATAGTAATGCTTCATCCATAAAAAATGAGGAAAAATCCTGCATAATGCCTAACAACTTCACATCAGTGGAGCTGTATATCATAGAAACTCTGGCATCCACTGGAAAATCTGCATCCTTTCTCATTTGATTGAGGAAACGAGAGATTTCACGAGCTATTCACTCTCTCCTGAGCTCTTCTGTCAGATTTAAATCGAGCTTTACGATTACGTTTCATTCAACTGCAATATCATCTCAATCTAATCATTCGTAAACTATTTCATAATCTCAGTCGCTGAGAACTCGTTTTTCACCTGATGGAGAAAAAATCTCTATATCTCAGCCAGTCAATTCGCGTACGTTTCACTGCTTCCCATTTGAGATAATCTGTCATGTATCTTTTCAGAATTTAGCAGAAAGCTGACCTCACAGAGGTTTGAATACTTTGACTATCGGCTGGTCTGATGAGAAGTCTGTGATTTCCTTGACATTTATCTCTTCACGCAAGATATCAGCGTATTTTGTGAGTATATTATCGGACATTTGAAAGAATATGAGCAAGTAAAAGACTATATTTTGGTTATCGTATCAGCTAATCCTAGTGAAGAAGCGTTTAAAATCAAGTAATTATTTTGTATTGTTTTGCCTCCAATTCTCGATTTCTATCTGATTTCAGCTGAGAAGTACTTCTGGCACATGTAATCCATATACTGATTCTGGACGAGTGTAGTGAGGAAATTCTAGATTTGTCATACCTGTTTTGAGGTTATAACTTTCATCCTGTCGGCTCTCAGATTCTTTGATAACTCCAGGTATTAGGCGTCATATAGCTTCTATCATCGTCATACTCGCCACTTCTCAGCCTAAAAGTACAAATTTTCACAATGAAACTTTGGAAAAAGCTGATCCATACTGGGAAGAGATATACTCTTCAAAGCGATAATCTATCCCCTCATATCTGCCGCATACGAAGATTAAATGATCGATTTTTGAGAGTCAGTAAGCTAATTTCTGATCGAAAATAATCTCTGCTGGAGAAGGAAAAATGATGTGAAATTTCTGATTTTTTGCTGTTTTTTGGATTTGTGAAATAACTGACTGAACAGCATCTATCACGGGTTTTGCCTTGATTAACATCCCTGCTCATCAGCCATAAACCGTGTCGTCTACATGCTGAAAATCATCACCGCAGAAATCTCTAGGATTGACGAAATTGAACTGTAAAACTCCCTTCTCGCGGGCTTTAGCAAGTAAAGAAGTAGAGAGAAAGGAGTCGAAAAGTTCTGAAAATAGAGTGATGATAGTTATCTGCATACCGAAAGCTAGAAATCATTTTGCAAAAGCTCAAAATAAGCCTGTGCGTGATCACATGATGGACAAACAGTAGGTGCCTCCTCAGCTATCACCATATATCCACATTCACGACATACTCGAGTTTTCACGCCTCTGCCCTGGAAATATTTGCCAGATTCTACCAATGCAAGTAATGCTTCGAAATTCATCCTATGATGCTCCTCTGCGTGTACTATTGCCCTAAATTTGGCTGCAATCTCTGGATAACCTTCTGCTTCTGCCTCATCTGCAAACTTTGGATAAAGGATTGTAGCTTCTTCGTTTTCTCACATAATCGCATCTCTGAGATTATCTGCAGTCGTACCTAGACGAACGAGGACATCTACTGGTTCAGTGAGATGAGCTTTGTTTGCGGGATCTGCGTCTTTATTTAGGCGAACGATGAATTCGTAAAAAGTCTTGCCGTGCTTTTTTTCTTGGTCAGCAACTGTGCTGAAAATCTCAGCAATCTGTTCATAACCATCTTTTTTTGCCTGAGTAGCGTAAAAAGTGTATCTATTTCTCGCCTGAGATTCGCCAAGATACGCTTGAATTAGATTGTTTAGTGTTTTGGACATAATATAATAAATATAAAAGATAAAAATCTGATTTAAGTTTGTCGTTTTTACCCTAAAATTCAAGATGGATTATGGACGATTTTTGCATTTTCTCTTGACTTTTGTGAAAAAATGAGTATAATAAAGAATAATCAGTTTTTTATATCTTTTGTAAATAAAGTTATGTGAAGAAGAACTCGAAACTGTATTTTACAGGAATACGAAGAAGAGACTTATGATACTACAAACTCTACAAAAAATAAAACTGGAGTTAATTTTTCTGTTGTGCCAAAAAGTCCAGAAGAGATACACAATGAACGTATATTAAAATTAAAGAAAGATCTGAAACAAATTGAGCAAGCAATAGAGTCTGAAGGCACGCTTTTCTCTAATAAAGAGCCAGTTAGAGATTTTATATTAAAACAAATAGAAGCAGAAAATAAAGGTCGAGAAAAAAAGCAGGAAAAAAATCAAGAAACTAGACTGTCGAAACAGCAACAATTAGAGAAAGAAGCACTTTTTGTGGCATTGAACGATCATAATATCAAATTCTCGCCCAAAGATATGGTTAGAAGAGATGAAAGGCATATTATAGATATAACTGAAGAATGAGATGTTGTCGTCCCTTAAATTTTCTTTTGCATTTTGTATACAAAATCATATAATGGAATCTGCAGGTAGAATGAGAGGATACTGGAAGTGATTATAACAGTTCCAAGCTCATACTTTCAATGCGGGTTTTTTGCTGTTATAATCAGCTTTCTTCTCTCTTTTTCTCTCTTGCATTTTATTTTTTCACTTTAAATAGAATGGCGACATCTAGACACCAATTTACAGACACTCAGCAGACTTTCGAGCGAGCAGGCAAGCAGATCTCTTTTGATCAGGGAAAACTCGCGATGCAGGCAGACGCTTCTATCACGCTCAAATTTCAGGATACAGCTGTGCTTTTTTCCACTGTGATGGCGAAAGAACCCAAATCTCCAGACGTAGACTTCCTTCCTCTGATGCTCGAGATGAGAGAAAGTTTTTCAGCGGCAGGTAGGATTGGCGGTGCAGCATATCGCAGACGTGAAGGTCGTCCTTCTGATCAGGCGATATTGAATGCTAGACTCACAGATAGAGCAGTTAGACCTATGTTTCCAAAGGGCATGATCAATGACGTAGTTATCACCTCGACTCCTATGGCGATGGATCCAAATTATCCGCTCTGAGTAATCTCAATCATCGGAACCTCAGTTTCTATTATGGCATCTGGGATACCTTTCGACTGACCTGTCGGAGCGGCTCAAATTGCGTATGTAGACGGTGTTTTCGTAGTCAATCCAACTCATAATCAGTTAGAAAAAGCTGAATTAAACCTCGTGGTAGCTGGAAAAAAATGAACGATAAATATGATCGAAGATGAATCTAATGAAGTCAGTAAAGAACTGATGAAAGAGGCTTTCAAGATTGGACAGGAAGAAATCGACCGCTCTTGCGACTTCCAAACGCAGTACTTAGCTCAGATTTCTATTTCTACTAAGACTGTTGCTTTCAATAAACCATCTCACGAGTTGGAAGAGGCTGTTCATAACTTTCTGGGTGAAGAAAAACTGCAGGCGATGACTGGTTTTACAAAAGTTAGTTTCAATGATTTATTTTCTCAGTATGAGAAGGAGTGTGTAGAGCATTTCAAAGCTGAGATAGAAGACGAAAATAATGCTGAATATTCAGAAGCGAAGGTAAAAATGGCGTTTTTCAATACATGTAAATACTTTATTCGCTGAAGGACTCTGGATACAGGAAAGAGAGTAGATGACAGGACTCAGATGGATATTCGTCCGCTATACTGTGAGACTGGATTATTCGAGAGAACTCACGGAACTGGGCTTTTCTGGAGATGAGATACTCAGGTTCTTTCGACTGTTACTTTATGATGACCAAAAGATTACCTAATTCTCGATGATATGGAAAATGATGGCACTCAGCAGAGATACTTTCATCACTATAATTTCCCTCCATTCTCAACTGGTGAGGCTAGAGGAATTAGAGGGACAGGAAGGAGAGAAATCTGACACGGAAGACTCGCAGAAAAGGCTCTCGAAAGGATGATTCCAGAGAAGGAGGCGTTTCCATACACAATTAGAGTGGTTTCAGAATGTCTGTCATCTGGAGGATCTACCTCTATGGGATCAGTATGCTGATCTACGCTTTCTCTGATGGATGCAGGAGTGCCACTAAAAAAACCAGTAGCAGGAATTGCGATGGGACTATTTACAGATCATGATGATGCGTGAAATATTACGAAACATTTAGTATTGAATGACTTGATGGGAACTGAAGACTTTATCGGAGATATGGATTTCAAAGTAGCAGGAACTCGTGAATGAATTACTGCCATCCAGCTCGATACGAAACTCAAGTGAATTCCGCTTTCTATTGTGTATGAAACGATTGACCAGGCGTTCACTGGATATAATGAGATTATGGATGTAATGCTCGAGACTCTGCCTGCTCCTAGACCACATGTGGGGAAATATGCTCCAAAGATCGAAGTATTTCATATAAATGCTGATAAAATCAAAGAGGTTATCTGAAAGGGTGGAGATGTGATAAATAAAATTATCGAAGAAAATAATAATATCAAGATAGATTTCGAGGACGATGGAACCTGCTATCTCACACATCCAGATCAGGAAGTAATTGATAAAGTGAAGGCTATAATCTTAGAGATAGTCACAGATTTGGAAGTAGGTCAGCAGTTCAATGGCGAAATCGGAAAAGTAGAAGATTCTTATATGTTTATCCGTCTGCCAAAAGGGAAAAGCTGATTTCTTCACGTGACAAATCTAATTCAAAAGCCAGTATGACCGCTCACGTCTCACTACAAAGTCGGTCAGCATCTGAAAGTAGAGATAAACAAAGTAGAAGATAATGGTAAAATAGCGGTTAAAGAGGTTAAATAGTCAGTTTTTTATATCTTTTGTAAATAAATGCAATTTTACGACGAAGTCAAAATAACGGTCGAATCTGGTAAATGATGAAATGGGATCGCAAGCGGTCGCAGAGCTCCTAATATTCCGCACTGATGACCCAATGGTGGTGATGGATGACGCGGTGGAGCGATAATTTTGTGTGCAAGTAAAGATGAAGATACACTGCTGGAATATAAATATAAAAAATCTTTTAAGGCTGATAATGGTGAAGACGGCAGAACCAAAGACCAATACGGTGCAGATGCAGATAATCTAACCCTCATCGTACCTGTCGAAACGATTATTAAAGACACAGATACTGGCAAAATTTTACATCATTTCACACGTGATGGAGAAAAATGGACAGCTCTGGAATGAGGCGTATGAGGTAAAGGGAATATCCATTTTAAAGATGCGATTACCCAGTATCCAACTATGTTTCTGCTGTGAGAACCAGGGCAAAAATCTGAAATAACTCTAGAACTCCAACTCCTAGGTGATGTCTGACTAATCTGAAATCCATCAGTCGGAAAATCTTCACTAATCAACTGCGTTTCGGCGACCAAAGCAAAGGTTGCAGACTATCCTTTTACGACTCTAGTGCCAAATCTAGGATCAATAGTTGTGTGAGATTTTAGGTTTAATATGGTCGATATACCAGGTATTATCAAGGGTGCTAGTGAGGGGAAGGGGCTGGGGAATGACTTCCTTCGTCATGTGCTGAAGTCTAGAGTTTTTGCAATGGTGATGGATATGGCTAGGTATGAAGAATGAATTGATGAAACTTTCGAGCTTTTCGATGAGATGAGATATTATATTGAAGATAAATTTTTGGCAGATGTAAACGAATATCATTTTGCATTTGAACAAGAAAAAGAAAACTGAATCAATAACTCAGATTTGATAGCTTTTAATGTGTATGTAAATGATGAAATTTTCCTCTCAAAGAAAATCATTTTTACGCTAAATAAATATGATCTAATATCTGATGAAGAGGTAAAGGAAGAATATATCAAACAATTAGTCGCTAAATTCGCCACGTATCTATCTGATCGTCAGTTTGATCAGATTTCTGAGCATCTCATCAGGGATAATATATTTGTAACGTCTGCTGGAACGATGCAGTGAGTAAATGAATGGAAACTGCATCTAGCGAGCCTATTACAGCATTTACCCAAGCAAAAGATGCCAGAAATTGAGGCATTTCATAGCGAAATTGAGGATGAAGAGTATGATATGATCACTGATATTACAGAGATTGAAAAGCCTCGACTGATAGAACACGACTATCTAGAGGAAATCACTTCTAAATATATCAATGTGTTTTTGATTCAGAATGCTGAAATTTGCAGACTTACCTTCATAATTCCACGATGAAATGATGAAGCAGAACTGCGATTCTGGAAGCAAATGCAACAAAAATGATTTATTGATTTATTGGAGCAGGAATGACTCAGAAAATGAGATGTGCTGAAAATAAAGAGTTATTATGCTGGATATGATGATAGATATGTAGTGTATTAATCTATTAATTTACATTTAAATGGAAGGCTGGCTGAGTGGTCGAAAGCGCACGTTTGGAGTACGTGTGTCCGCACTGCGGACCTAGGGTTCGAATCCCTAGCCTTCCGTTTTTTTATTTTGTTAGAAAAACTTTTTTCGGAGCATCTCTAATCCGAGTTTAATACTGTTAGAATTTTTCTGTCATTTGCCTAAGCTATAGTCAGTATATCTGATATGGACTGGAAATTCTATCATTTTCAGATTTAGCTGCTTTATCTGTTCATTTATCTCATTGGCATAGTGCATTCCATCTGCTGTTAAGTGGATTTTTTGCATAGTGGAGAGCGGATAAACTCTATATCCGATATGAGGATCACTAACTTTGGTACCGTATAAGACTCTAGTCACAAACTTGGAAATTGCTAAAATAATTCTCCTCATCGCTGGAATGTTTTCAGATGAACCTCCTGGAATAAATCTCGAACCAACGAAAAGATCAGTATTTTTTTCCTTTTCTATAAGCTTCAAAACGTGGTTCATATCTGATATATCCATCTGTCCATCAGGATCAAAAGTCAGAATGTATTTTATGTGTAGGTCGTCTGAATGCTGCTGAATAAAGGTGAATCAGGTCTTATTTGCGGCTCAGCCTCACCTATTGATGGAATGGGAACAAATGATAAAAATGCAGTCTGGATGGTCTATCTGAAGCTGCTGTAAAATCTGTAATGAATGGTCTCTACTACCATCATTGATAAAAATAAACTTTTTAAATCAGAATTTTATCACTGCTTGTATGCATTCTGAAAGTGTTTGTTCTTCGTTGTAAACCCTCATATGGACTAGGAAATCATCCAGATTTTGTGTGTTTTTATAAATTTGGAGGGAATCTTTGATTGCGTCATAGGCTGAATTGATAGCCATCTGTGAAATCAATCTCGAGAGATCTAGTTCTTGTCTCTGAGCGTTGCTCATCAGATGAAAAAACATCAGTCCCAAAAAGATTATACTGCAGTAAACTATCAATTCTGCCCCCCTTGCGACTCCAAATTTGGCGGAAACTGAGTTTAGAAATTCTATATTAAATGAGCTAATCAATACAAAAGTCGCACCCAGAATAATAATTCAGCAGGTCAATGGCTGGATCTTTTTCCTACTCCTCAGATCAACCGCAAGAATTAGGAAAAGTATAGAAAAACAGATAAGGAAAATCTGAAGAAAACTCATATTTTATATTAGAAAGATAAAAACTGGTCTCTTTTTAATAATTAAGTATGCAAATTCCAGTAGAAATTAGTCCCCCATTTTGCTTGAAAATTATTTGGCAACCTGTTTTGTATGAGAAAATTACTCGAAGTCTATAACACCGCTCAAGATCTCATATCCCTCATCTGTAATCAGCAACATATATTCTCGCTGGGCTCAAAGATCTCCATGAACTGTATATAGTCCTTCATCTCAGGGTTTCTCATAAAAGTTATTTGATATAATGGCAGTTATCGGTTCGAAGCATAGCACCATACCTGGTTTGTAAAACTGTTTGCGTAGATCTGGATGAGGATAATTGAAGATGTAGGGACGTTCGTGAACAGCAGTTCATACTCCGTGTCAGGTCAAATCCTTGATAACTTTGTATCAGCTTTCTTTTACTATTTCATTGACTGTCGCTCAATATGAGAACATATCTTTGTCTGGTTGGATGGTCTGAATGCCAGCTTCTAAAGCGTTTTTTGTGGTTTTGATCAAATCATAAGCTGTAGGATTAGCGAACTCTCATCAAACGACTACTGAAATAGCTGAGTCTGAGTATCACCTCTCATAAATCAAGCCTGCATCGATTTTGAGCAGATCTCCGTTCTTGAGAATTGTGCCATCTGGGATACCGTGTACCACACAATCATTGAGAGATAGGCATAAATTGGCTGGAAATCAATCATATCATTTGAACGCTCAGGACAAAGTGTGCGTCTGGATGAAATGCTCGGCAATAAACTCTAGTTCGATCGTAGCTATTCAGGCTTTTGTCTTGTCACGAAGGATGAGGAGAAGTTCATTGAGATATTTGCCAGATTCACGAATATTGGATATCTGCTGGGATGTTTTGATGGAGCCTTGTGTAATATGTGCCATAGAAACGAGTGTAAGATGGATTAAAAAATTGTTTATATTCTTTTCCAAGTTTTTTTCAAGTATTCTCTCTTGAAATTTAGTCGCTAATCAGTATAGTCCTGTAAATACAGGCTTTTATTTATTTTTTTGTCAAAGTAATGAAATTACACGAACTCACTAGATCCAAAGGTTTTAAGGCTAAAGCTCGCAGGCTTGGTAGAGGAAATGCCTCAAAAGGAAATTATTCAGGTAAAGGTTTAAAAGGTCAGAAAGCCAGAACTGGAAAGACGATTAGACCATTTTTCGAGGGGGGACAGACTCCTATCACTATGAGAATGCCAAAGGCAAAAGGTTTTAAGAGATTTTACAAACTCGTAGATCATTACGTAGTTATCAACTTGTCTAGTATTGAAAAAGATGACAGATTTACTACTGAGGTTACAAAAGAGATATTGAAAGCGAATAGAATGCTAAAGAGTACGGATTCTCTAGTTAAAATCTTGTGAAATGGAGAATTTACAAAAGCTATTACTTTCACTGGGATGGATAAATTTACTGCCTCAGCAAAAGAAAAGATAGAAAAAGCTGGATGAAAAATTCAATAAGATTACACTAGCCGAACACGCTTTACTATGTAATACCTTTTTAAACGATGAAAAAGATTGTTAGAAAATTTCAGGAAATCACGTCAAATCAGACGCTGATGAAAAAAATTGGCTTTACCCTGCTGATGTTAGCACTGTATAGACTGCTCATTTTCATCCCTATACCATTTGTAAATGTGGATATACTGATGCAAGGCATGGGAGAATCTGCGGCTGCAGCTGGATTTGGATACTTGATCATGCTGATGTGAGGAGCTTTGTCCAATTTCGCTATTATAGCTATCGGAGTTTCGCCTTATATCACCTCATCTATCATCATACAGCTACTAAGTTCTGTACTACCACAGCTGGAAGAACTGACTGAGCAGTGAGATGTAGGTAGGGCAAAGATTAACCAATATACTCGCCGATTGACTGCTCCTATGGCATTTATCCAAGGTATAGGTATGTGCTTTATCATGAATAGTATGCTCTGAGGTCAGGTTATCGATACTTCAAATATATTGATAGTGCTGGGGACTGCTTTCTTACTCACTGTCGGGTCTCTGATACTGATGTGGATGTGAGAAATGATCACGGAAAAATGAATTTCAAATGGTATATCTCTACTTATCTTCGCATCTATTGTATCATGAATTATGTCAAAAGCATATTCATCACTTGGAAGCTGAGAAAATGTAGTTGGCATCGTGTTATTTATGGTATGTATAGTGCTGGTATTGACGATATTATCTATCTTTATCCTCAAGTCTCAAAAAGAAATCCCAGTCATCTATACCAAATCTGGTAAAGTACAGCAGTCATCTATACTCCCTATTCCTATGAATCCTGTCGGTATGGTGCCTATCATCTTCGCTATGGCTTTCGTCAGCTTTCCATATCTATTATCACAATTAATCACCCAGTTTCAGCCAGCAAATGAAAGATTAATGGCGATAGCTGACTGGATACAGCTTAACTTCAATATTTATGCTACTCAGCCAGGATTATTAGCTATCATATTATATGTCGTATTTATCGTAGGTTTCACCTTTCTTTATACTTTGATTACTTTCTCTCCTGATAGGATGTCAGATTCAATTCAGAAGAAATGATGATATGTTCCTGGTATTAGACCTGGAAAAGCGACATCAAAATACATCAATGGAATACTGATGCACTTATGTCTACGATGAGGCTTATGATTGGCATTGATCGCTGTATACACCTATATACTCAATGCAATCCCTTTCATTACTCAGATAGCAACTGCTCTATGAGGTATGCCAACTATCGTTGCTGGTTCTGGAGTTATTATTATCGTATGAGTAGTTCAGGACTTATTAAATAGAGTAGATACAGATTTAGTGATGGCAAAATATGAAAAATACTAAGAAAATATATATACTAAAGCTGGGATTATATCTACATAATCTCAGTTTTTTATTAGCAAATCAGCATTATAACACGCATTTCTGAGCTTCTGGACTGTAAAAGCTCTTGTTCAGATTTAGATAAGGCAAAAAATCTGAGTTCATCGATAAGAAGCATACTATCAGGTTCGAGCCAATCTTGGATGATATTCAGTTTTAAATCTGTTTCTTTTAAATCTATTGAGGCGGAAAGTGTATCATCATATAAAATAGGCTGTTGGGAGCTGATGTCTCCTGTCACCAAAAAATCTTCCAGAGATAATCTATCGTGTAAATATTCCCGCCACTGGTGAAATAAAAAACCCAATCTATGATGAATTATCAGTTTCTTGTCTGTATGATGAGCTATGATTTCAGCAATTCAGTCTAGTCTTTCTTTTTCTGTGTCTGATATATTGAGCAAATCTAGCAGTAAAGAGAAATATTTGGTCATAAAAACGGGATATAAAGAAGTAAAATTTAGAATCTAGATACTAGATTATCCGTATCAATCACGGGACAATCTGTCCGAGAAGAAGGTCGAGATGATTTTATTTTGTCTGAATCGCTGAAATGATCAAAGATATGCTGTTTGTATCATTGTAAAATTAAATCTAATGCGTTTTGTCAGGCGAAACCCTTACTCTCTAGATAAAATAAGTGTTCTCTATTGATTCTATGAATCTTGGCTCAATGAGAGGCTTTCACTGATGGTGATGCAACGTTTAATATTGGCTTGAGCTGTGTATATTTGGCTCATTCGAGCAGAACAACCTCTTCCATTAGGTGAGTTTCGACATCTTTTAAGCCTGCTGAAATATTAATCTCACCCTGAACATTTACACTGGAATTTAGTGAAAGAATAGATATGCAATGGATATTGAGATACACATCTGGAGAAGAAATATCTGCCTTTACTATAACCTTACTCTCATATCATCTATTGTATCATTCAATGTTAGGACTGAAAGAAGGAATAAAAATAAAAATCTGAGCCCTAATTCACTCTTCATAACACCTCAAGTGAAGATCGAGAGTTGCGTTTTTGAGGGAAAAAGCATAAACTGAATCAGATTTTTTTGCATTTTTTTTTAAATCAACTATAATTTCTTGATCAGTATCTTGTAAAAACTGATATTTTTCCATTTATTATAATTTTATCATCTAAAAACCACTACCCCATCCGTATTCTCATCTCATATCTTCATACGCATTCTCTCATTCATCGAAATATTCTTGCATATTTTGGAGATATTGTTGCTGAAGATCTAATTCACCAGTTTGTACCTGTACTTCCATTTGTTCAGGACCTGAAAGAGTTTGCTCAGTTGACTGAGAAGTCTTGTCTCTAATAACTAAAAATCTATATAAACAAGCCATAATTATCAAAAATACAGCCATAATTATCAAAAATACAGCCATAATGACATAAATCAGCTTTTTTTTCGTTTTTTTCATGATAAAGAGATAATTTATATAAAATATGTCTTTTTATACAGTAATTGTATCAAAAGTCCAGATTATTTTTTTGTATCGACTTTTTAGCGAATGTTCCTCTTGAAAAGATAGTGATAAGTTATAAAACTGACGCATATTTATCTCACGACTTATTATCTATGGACGAAAACCAGACGAAACAGCTCTTTACTATACTCTCAAATATCGAAGAATCTAGGAAATTTATTCCTACCTTTTCAGATTTGGCTCAGCATCCAGTGTTTTGAATACATTTTTCACAGATGAAAGCAGAGGAAAAATCTGAAGTAAATAATCTTATCAATACGTATATTACCGACCGTGTTCATTCCTTTCATAAGACCAAATGAGGTCAGCTTTTTATTCGTTTTTTTGAATCACTGCCAGAGCTGTTTTGGCGTTTTAGACAGCTAAATGAAAATACAGATACAGCATCTAGTGCAGAGTTCCAGACAGTAGGCAAACAGGTAGAATCTGAGCTTTTCCGCCTAGAATGAATCCTCACCGACAAGATGATCAACCAAGAAAAAGGACTCGACAAAGTAGTGGAATCCTTTTACAATATTGTATACACGTTTTTCCCTAGGTTTAATATGATAGATTAGCTATTAAACCATCAATCAACTCTTGTATTATAATCATCAACCTTAAAATAAACTTAAATTTGTATTTGTAGGCTCGACCTATAATCTTGTCTAGAAATTTCTGAAAATATCCTGTAGCTGATGCTTCTTTACCTCTGCTTGTTTTTTGTCATTTTCAGCTTTCTTTAGCTCATCTAAGTATGCAGTGAATAAAAAGTTAAATTTATCCATCTTTTCTCTGATGAGAATTGTGTCACGCTCCTTATTTTCAGTGCTTTCTTCGAACTGATAGAGGTTTTCCTCATCTACCAAAATTTCTAGAGTCTTATCACTCAGGCGATATGTAAACTGCAATAAATGCTCGTCTTCACTCTTATCTTGTAGATTTGTAATGATTTTCTTAATGTAAATCTCTTGTTCTGCGTCATCTTTTATCAGATAAACATTATAATTTATAATTTCACTGGTGCTTTTACCTCATAAAATAGGGAAAAACTCTTCAACCTTTCCTAGTTCAAAAATCTCTTCAACTTTATCATACATTAGCTGAAATGTTCAGATCAGGGAATTAGAAAAAGAATTCTGACCTGTTTCGAGTGTTACTTCTAAATTATCAGTCAGTCATTCTGAACTTGTTTCAGAATCTCTAACCTCATCTATAGGTTCAGCAAATTCACTCACGTTATCAATAATTTTAGGTTCATCACTGGTAAAAGTTTTATCGCTCTGGATAGGCTCCATATCTTGCGTATTAAATTCATCTCATCCTCAAAAAATCTGAGAAACATTCTCTGCAGGAGCATCTGTGAGCGGATTTGTAAGAGTAGTTTGTCAATTATCAACTTCTGGGGCTGGATTTACAGGATTTGTAGGATTTACAGGAGTGGTCTGATCAGGCATTTTATGATAATTTAAGAATTAAAATTTAATAATTATTCAAAGTATACTCACTTCATTCAAAAAAAGCAACAAATCGTTTGCATTTTATATAGAAAAGGATATAAAGGCGATCGCGGTTCATTGTAGAACAGCTTTTTATTCTTATTTTTTACAGGTGATGAGTGACGAAATGGTAATCAGCCAGACGAAATTATTCGTGGGATGATTAAATCGACAGATGAGAGGGTACGACCTCAGACAGGAATTTTCTCCATTTGGAGAGATCGTATTCGCAAAGGTTAATCTAGACAGAGAGACCAATAGAAGCAAAGGTTTCTGATTTGTAGAATTTGCAGATGCAGAAGGTGCATCCAAAGCTCAAAAAGAGATGGATTGAAAGGAAGTACGAGGTAGAACTATAAAAGTAGACTTCGCAAAAGAAGACCCTACAAAAGTTTATAGACGTCCAGAAGGAGAACAAGCTCCTATCGCTACTGCTCCATCTGCTCAGCCATCAAATGATGAGACAAATGATGAGATCCCAGCTGATGAAACAGTAGTTGACGAGAACGTTTTCTAGTAGGGAAAGTGGCTTGTCCCTTTCAGCGATAATGTTTATTAGAAAAAAGCACCCAGCAGTGGGTGCTTTTTCTTTTTTTTATTTGTATTAACGGAGTTGTTTATCATTCATGTTTTTTACCGTGTCCATTTTTGTAAAAGAAGTTTTGCAGAACCAGAAATAAGTGGTTTTGAACTATATTTCGCTGCATTTATAAATATGCTTTTGAGGAGGGTTAGATTTGCTGTATAATTTGCGGATTTTGATCTAGAAAGTAATTGATCCACGAGATTATAAAGCTGATTTGTACGTGTATTCAGCTCAGAGCTAGGAATATTTCTTTCATCAGAGTTTAGATTCAGATTTATTCAGTCTAAGTCATTAGTGAATACACTATTAGACGGGATATTAAAAGTTGTTTTGGCTCATTTATCTAGGTCTAATAAGTGTGCTCTATACATTTCCAAGAATATTTGTCATTTTGTTTCAGAGAGATTAGCGTTAGTATTTGATATTATTCATCTTTGATTGAGTGCTGATATGTGAGCGGCAGACCGATTTGGCACAGCCATATTGTATGTTTTGCCAAAGAAAAGTCTGGAAAGTACAGTAGCAGCCTCAGCTCTAGATACTATTTTATTTGGTAGAAAGTCTTTCATTACTCATGTTGGATTAGCTCCATTCTGTCCCATTAGACCGAGCTGACAGGAAGCGATCATCGAAGAATACAGGGATGAAGACTTATATCAGGCAATACTAGATACGAAGTTAGAACAATCTTTATTTGAGTCAGGTGATTTGCCTAGTACATTGATTGCATAATCTGAGATCATCTGTGCAAAATTAGCTCTAGTGATAGGATTGAATAGTCATGCTTTGGTTATATCTGACTGATCAGTCAATCAATATAGATATGCGAATAGATGAGCGTCTTGTAATTCTTTTGAGTATTGTGTGGTGGTTGAGTTATTAGAATTGGTGTTTCAGTTATTTGATGGATAATTTATCGGTGGAACATATCATGGATAAGTAGGTGTATTTGAATTAGGAGATCAGCACTGTCTATCATAATACGAACTAGAATAATCTCAGTTTGGACAGCTATCCATCGACATTCCTCAGCCTCATCAACCTCATCATCAGACCCAAGACGGAGGTGAAGGTGGAGTAGGTGTAT
>BNUE01000024.1 GCA_025997135.1 candidate division SR1 bacterium
TCTTTCCTCTTGATTTAAGTGGTTCTTTTGTGTAGTATTGTGTGGCATCACCTATGAAAGTAAAGATATAAAACGTAACATTTCTATCTTACTGATTGGTGGTGCATTTTGAATTATAATTTTTCCCAGACTAACTTGACTTGATTTTTGGATGTTTTTGGGTATAATTAGATGTTGTTAGATTTATCTTTATAAAATAAAAAAAATGAATACAGATGTAATTACTTTGGACAAAAAGTCTATTATTGCTGAATGGCTAAGTAGTTTTGTCAGCCCAATCACAGTAAGGATAGCAGAAAAAGAGATAGAAATCAGACCTATCAATGATTTTAATGATGAAGACTGGGATTTAGATAAGGATGGAGAAGTTATAATTACGGAAAAAAATAGACAAGCTTATCAAGAAGCTATGAAAGAAATGGAAAGATGAGAAACTTTGTTGATAGAAGATATGTCAGCATTAACAGCAGATGAATTCCAAAATTTAATCTCTAATCATTTAGCAAAATATGAAGTATAAAGTAGAATATTCTAAACAAGTATTGAAGTTTTTATCTAAACATACCGAATTGACAGCTAGATTTATGTTAAAAGTAAGTTTAATGGTTAATTGAGAGTTCGAAAAATTAGACATAAAACCTTATGAATGAGAGGAAAAGGCTTATAGACTGAGGATTTGAAAGTATAGGTTTTTGTATAAAAAGTATGAAAATAAGATTTTGATATATTTTTATGATGCAGATTCTAGGTGAGATATTTACAAATAAAAAACGGAGGACTAAAAACACTCTTGAAAATAACCAGCAATTTGCTACAATTCAAACTGACTTGAAACCACAGGTCAGCTTTATTTTTCTTTTTTCATTCGATAGATGGCTTACAAATTGACAAAATGAGACCAATCTCATTACGACATAGAGATCACTTTTACAGACGCTGACAAAGTTCACGAAAAAGGGCACGTATTGCAACATTATCAGGCAGATATGGAGATACACGGCTTCAGAAAAGGTCACGCACCTATGGACATCGTAGAAAAGAATATCAATCCTGTGCATCTCGAGAATGCAATTATTGAGCATATCGCACACCATACCTTGCAGGACATTTTGAAGGAAAACGCAGACATCAAATTTCTAGGCGAGCCATACGGTTTCGACCATTCATCCAAAGACGACAATCACGTTTTGACCCTGAGGTTAGACGTTTATCCTGAGGTAGAAATCAAAGATGCCAGCCGGCAAAAAACTCAGATGGCAAAGATTGAAACCAAAGTTGAGGACGCTGAGATTGAGTCAGCACTTCTGAATTTGAGACAAAATTATGCGGAATATCAGGATAGTGAGACCATAGAGTTAGACACAGTCTCCAAAATCGCACTAGAATGGCTAGATAAATCAGGTGAAGTCCTAGACAAAGGCACTACATATCTGGGTAAAACTGAATTTCAAGCAAACAAACGGCGAGAAAAAACCTTCATCTCTCACAAAAAAGACGACGCCATCTCAGAAAAATACGATGCCAAGTCATTACCTGAGGTTTTGCATGCCAAAGAGTGATTAGCTCCAGCTACAATTAGATTTACCATAAAAGACATAAAAAAGCAGATTTTACCTGATTTTACACCTTCCAATATCGAAAAGTTCTTCGGCAAAGATACAGAATTCAAAACCGAGGAAGCTCTAAAAGATTATATTCGTAAGACTCTACTCGAGCAAAAAGAGCAGACAGAACTGGTAAAAGTCGTAGAAAACTATATTTCTACCCTTCGCAAAGATTCATTTTCAGTGATTATCCCACAGACTATGATTTCTCAGGAATTTCATAGTAGATTGTCTTCTCTCCAGCAGAGATTGTGAAGTGAAGAAAAAGTAAAAGAGTACCTAGAGAAAATGACAGAAGATCAGAGGAAAAAGTTTGTAGATGACATCCATGATGCAGCCAAGGAGAGCATTGAAAAATTCTTCATCCTAAATAAAGTAGCGGAATTATTAGACATCAAACTTGACCGAGAATCACAGCCTCAGGACTTAGCTATCGAAAGGACATTATACGAGCATTTCAATCCAGCGAAATAATCTAAAAACATAAGGGCGGACACATAAACCGTCCCTTTTTTAAACCAAAAAAACACAGCGTTTTACAACCCACAACTCAAATTATACAGATATTTTCTGATTTGTCAAATTTACCCTATCCTTCCAGTTTCTGACATACATCCTTGAACGTGCAAGTCTCACATTTCTTCGCATTTGTAGTTTTTCTAAAAATAACATAATCTACAGGTTCATTTTTGTATGGATCTTCATCGATGAGAAACGATTTTTGAGCCGCTACATCCGTCTGAATTCTGGTGATAATATCATCAATATCCTGCTGTTTTAGTATGCCTCCATGACTATTCATACTCTGCAAATACACTTCATGAGCCTCAATTCTGATTCATTCCATATTTGTGCTACCTTTTTTGATCAGCATTTTGAGTGCATAAACCTTAAGTTGATTTGATATTTCATCAGCGGTAATATCTTCTTTACCAGATTTCCAGTCCAGAATTATATAATCAGTATTTGAAATAGTAACTCCAAAGTCAGGAGCTGCCATCACAGTAATATCTTTCAGTCCTTCAATCTTGGATACATCCACTTTCATTGCTTCAAAATTGGAATTTCTAGGATGCTCTACATATACCAGATGCCCACTACTAAAATAATTCTCAATTTTCCCATTTCGTGGGCTGGCTATGAAACGATCGAGATTGTCTTGTACTTTCTGGATAGCAATTGGCAATTGGTCTTCTACATTTTCACCATAAAAATGCTCAGACAGCCCAAAACCATCGAAATATCCTTCTAAACCATGAAAATCCGTGCTTTGGGATTTAGCAAATTCTTCTTCCATTTCAGATTTTATCTGGTTTTTTAGCTCTTGAATTTTAGTTTCACGCTCTTCATCTGTGATACTTTCAGCATTGAGTGTCCATTTTTTGAGCAGATGCAGATAATCAGAGAGTAAATAGTGAGACTTTTCACCAATTCGCATTTCCAGTGATTTCAGCTTTTTGAGGATCAGTGTCTCTTTCCATAGTTCTGGATACTGATCTTTGAGTGCAAAAGTATAATAATTGAAGTAATATTTTCTCTCACATCGTTGAAGTAGCGTTATCCTAGTGTTGGACCATGATAGAGTTTTCTTCGTACGGGGTTGATAGGTAGGATAAGCCATAATTATATATAATAAGAAATAAAAAGCTGATTTTCTCAACTGTCATTGCGGGCTTGACCCGTAATCTTTCCAGAATATTACCCATTTTTTACCCAAATTATACATAAATGCAAGACTAACTTGAAAACAAAAAGTTTTTCTATATACTAGACTCAGACTTTTAAAACTTCTTCTCTCTCTTATCATGCTCGAGAAACTCGATAAAATCATATCAAAATACGAAACAACCAGAGATTTGGCTTTACAGCCCGAAACTTTTCAGAACCCAGAAAAAGCTAAAGTCGTAAATATCGAACTTTCCAGTTTAGAAGGCACTTACAATATCGCTCTGAGATACAAAAAAGCTTTAGAAACCCAAGAATCAGCACAAGAGATGCTAGACGCCGAAACTGATCCAGATATGATTGAGATGGCACAAGAAGAGTTAGACCAAGCAAAACAAGAGATACAAAAAGCTGATCAGGAGCTGACTATCGCGCTTCTACCCAGAGATCCAAATGATGACAAAAATATCTACCTTGAAATCCGTCCAGCTGCAGGAGGGGAGGAGAGTGCATTATTCTGAGCAGAATTACTCAAAATGTATCTTGCATATTCCCAGAAGATGGGCTGGAAACCTGAAATAGTGGAGGAGCAACTGACAGATATAGGAGGTATAAAGTTTGTGATGGTGAAAATTTCAGGTAAAAATGTGTATTCTCTGATGAAATTTGAGAGCTGAGTTCACAGGGTTCAGAGGATTCCAGACACAGAGAGCCAAGGCCGCGTCCACACTTCCACAGTTACCGTTGCCGTGATGCCAGAGGCAGAGGAGGTTGATATTCAGATTGATCCCAAGGATATTACCATGGATACCTACGCTGCATCATCTTCAGGATGACAAAATGCTAATAAAAATCAGACTTGAGTTCGTTTACATCATATCCCGACTGGACTTATCGTAAATATCGGAGACTCCAAATCCCAAATGCAAAACAAAGAAAAAGCTTTTGCAGTCCTCAAATCTCGCCTTTATCAGATAGAATTAGACAAAAAAACAGAAGAAGAGAGGGGACTCAGATGAACCCAGATATGAACAGGTGATAGATCAGAAAAAATTAGAACTTACAATTTTCCTCAGGATAGGGTTACTGATCACCGCATTCACGAGTCACGATCTAATCTTCCTAACATTATGGCATGAAACATCGAAGATATTATGGACAAAATGGTCGTAGAAAACCAGACAAAATTATTAGAAGCCAGTGTTTCATAATTTATAATTCCCGATTGTAGGGATAGGCTTGCTCTCGACATGTCTCTATCCGAAATAACGAAATTTCCTACTTCGTGCAGATAATAATATCGCCGATATGAACACCTTTATCCAGTGAATGCAACACTTCGACAGAAAATCAGCTTTCTTCTGCTTTTTCCTGTATTTCTTCAGTTGAACGTTTAAATTGCTGAATCTTAAAAACCTTGCTATGCAAGTTCCACGTAAATTCTCTTCTCTGAAAAAAATGCCCGATAAACAGCTTCCCCTCATCTCTCAAAATACGATAAGCTTCGGAAAAAAAATTATCCACATCTTCCACGTGTTCCAGAGTAAAGAAGCTCACAGCGACATCAAAGCTCTCATCCGCCAGCGGAAATCTCTCTTCCAAATCAGCTACCAAATGTTTAGCTCAGCGAGGGTGCTTTTTTAGCATTTCCTGAGATATATCGAGAGCTACATATTCTCAGTGCGGTATATTTCTGAGCTGATAAAACATTCTGCCATCTCCAGCCCCCAAATCTATAATGTCAAAGCTAGATTTCCTAGGTAATAACTGCAAAAAATTGATCTCATAAAAAGAATTCAGGTGGCGATGATGTTGTCAGTATTGATCTGCTACAGCATCATAACCCTCTTTTGGAGCTACTATTTCAGTATGTTTACTGTCGTATGTCATTTTTTACCCATTCAAAAGAGCTAAAAATTCCTGTTCATTAGGCAATTCCTCTCAGAGTTTTGAAAAATACGTTTTAATAATCAGAAACAATAAATTCGCGAAAGCCTCCTGAGGTACTGGTATATTGTCATGATAAGTGGCTGACAGTTTCTTCAGATATTCGACATATCATTTTATTGTGATATTTTCTGGCTCTGGAAGTAGATTTTGGAAATGTTTATCTATTTTAAATTTTTTAGCTTCCGAAACGAAAAAAGGATAAAAAAGTCAGACTACAACTACGGTATTCATATTTTTACGTAGGAATGTTTCACCAGTTTTTGGATTGAAAGTGATGAAAAAAGTGTCATACAAGGCTTTGATTAGTTCATCACTCGTAATATTCTGTAGTAGAAACGCTAAAAATTGCGAAAATTCAGCATTTTGTGCCTTATCTTGTTTCAGTTGCTGAGCCACTATTTTAGCTTGACGCGTCTCTTCTTGGACTTTCTGAGCAGCTTCCTCACTGACTTTATCTAGACTCCCAGCTTCTCAGCTTTCGAGATTTCAGAGCATTTCTTCAGGCATTGAATAATTCATAGGATAAAATCAGTTTTCTTTCTACTATTTTTCTCTTGAAATACAACAGCTTTTCAATATAAGAAATTTACGTAATGAATGGCTCCGTAGCTCAGCAGGTTAGAGCGCGCCTCTCATAAGGGCGAGGTCGGTGGTTCGAGTCTACCCGGAGCCAAATTTAATAATTGAATAATTAAAAATCAAGGTGGGGTGGATGAGTGGTCGAAGTCAGCTCACTGCTAACGAGTCGTACTGTAATAGGTACCGAGGGTTCGAATCCCTCCCCCACCGAGTTTAAATTTCTGCCTAGATGGCGGTTTTTTTTATTTCAGCATATTTCAGCGGAAAATATCTATTGACTTTTGTAAAAAATAAGTATAATAAAGGTATATGTTAACTAAAAAACATTAGGACAGGTAAATCTTGTCCTTTTTTTATAAATCAAACAAATCTCTTACATTTTGCTCCACCAAATCTTTCACTTCACCAGTTGAAACTTCAAGTAATTCTGCAATTTTTTCGACAACGTATGACACATAATGAGGATAATTCATCTGTCCACGAAAAGCCTGAGGTGGAAGCCATGGAGCGTCGGTTTCAGTCAGAATTTTTGCCTTTTTTAGGGATAGCAGTGCATCTCTGCTAGACTGAGCATTTTTATAAGTGATGATATTGGTAAACCCAATTCGTAGCTCTGGAAATCTTTCTTCAAGTATAGCAATCTCTTCTGGTCAATAACCGAAACAGTGAAAATATATCTTCAAATCAGTAAAATCTTTCAAAATTTCCAAAGTTTCAGAAAAAGCTGATCTGGAATGAATAACGATTGGTAATCCAAGTTCACGAGCCAATTCACAGTGAAGGCGAAACATCTCTTGCTGATCTTTTAGCGGTTTTGCATCATCGCCGTGCAGGTCAATTCAGCACTCTCATATTGCGACGACTTCATTTGGATTGGAAATTGCGAGAGTGCGAAGCTGTTGAATAGTTGCGAGAAATAACCCCCTCCCCCCTTCGGGGGACTCCATCTGTCAGGGGAGGAAAATATCGATATCATCTGGATGAATTCATACGGTCGCTTTGACGATCAAGTCTGGAAAGAAAGTTTTCGCTTCTTTGGCTATTTGAACTCAATTTTCATTATAAGCCTGGTGAGCTCCCGCATTTATGAGTATTTTTCATCCAGCATCCTGAAAAGCCTGAAGATGTAGCCTCCAGTCTTCAAATAAGGGTGAGAAATTGATATGAGTATGTGCGTCTACGAGCATTTTGATTATAAATTTTCTATTAATTTTTCGACACTAATATCTGATTGTATCAATATACTTTTTAATGTTTAAATAGCTAATTCATCGTGTATTGGGGTAATGACAGTCCTTTTTAATCAGTCTTCCACTTTACAAACCTTTACATGACTTCCTTTTTGAGGGACAAACGTAAAACCTAATTTTAGCAAACAACTCATAACTTGTTCTCCTGATAATGTTGAGTATTTTTTCGTCATGGAAAGTCGATTTTTAAAGTAGATAAAAAAGTATCAGCATAATCAACAGTTGTTTCAGTTGGATCATCTTCATAATACAATTCCAATGCTTCTTTAATGTTTGCTATTGCTTCTTCCATAATTCTACCCTGAGAAGTAATGTTATTATCGATACATTTGGCGACATACCAATCTCATTTTTTCATAGTTGCGATATTGAAAATAGCCGTCATAATATAACTTTTATCAAAATAAAGTGCCTTTAGTATATCAATTAAAATTATAAAATCAAGAACAATGAGTTATTCGCGAGAGACTAATTTTTCTATTGAATTAATCTGTAAAATAACTATACATACAGGATGTCTAACAAAAATATTAGAGGAAATAAAAAATGAATATCATAATAAGTCTGGTTTTTAGCATAATTTTGACTGGTATTGGATTGATGATAATCGATGACGATGGTGAAATGTCCAAGAAATCCGTAATTAATTATTCGATCTTGTCCTTTTGCTTGATCTTTATAATAATGTTCTTTGGTCTTACCTACATATAAGTAAAATAGTAATGAAAACCTAGTAAAAGTTTACTTTGAACGGTTTTTTTTAATTATTTGAGAAAAACCTCACATAATCTTTGTGATTTTCATAAACCTGCTGGACAAAAAAATCAAACCAACTCTCAAAATGCTTATCTTTTAGAGAAGAAATATACTCATTTCTCACAGCCACAGGTATAACAATAGGAAAATATCAAATACCAATCAAACCAATATTCATCAATAACCTCGCAATTCTACCATTTCCATCTACGAAAGGATGAATTTTTACAAAATCAAAGTGAATTTTTGCCACATCTTGGATGGTCTTAGGTAGTACAAACTCAGAACTGAAATATTCCTGCATCAAATATGGCACTTGACTAGGCAAAGGAAATTCTTCTTCACTACCAGTCACGTAAATATTGATTTTTCTCCACGTTCAGCACTCCACTTTCTCCAAAAGTCCTCTCATCAAATCACGATGAAGTTTGAGTACAAAAGACTCTGTAATTTTAAATTTTTGATCCGAAAACAGGTTATCCAGACCTAACATTACATCTCCATAATTCAAAGTTTCTCTGATTTCTCTGACTGTTTTTCAGCCGATAGTAATTCCATCTTCCAGTAGCACTTTGACCTCAGAAAGAGTGGAAGAGTTTCATTCAATTGCATTACTATTTTGTATAAAACCGATGCGAAACCACTCTCTCAAATTCTTAAGTTGAGATTGATCGAAAGGTCTAAAAGAATCTAATTCAGCTTTTAATTTTTCTATTTTTGAGATAATTTCTGGACTCATATATACATCAAAAAAGATATAAAAATCTAAATCAGCTAGACAATAAGCCTGATTCTGTATTTAAACTGCGATTTATCTAGCCCAGCGTATAGCTGGTTCATGCACTGCCTCGCTTTTGAAGCGAGATAAGCTTGCATCAGGAAGGGGTTTACCACTCGCCTATTCATCAAATAGACTGAGGAGAAGTAGACTCGAATGAACAAGCCATCTTCACGTTGCATCTTTCACCCGCATTCACGAAAAATTTGGGTTAGTTTACGTTTCTGTGGCACTTTCCTTTGGGTAATTAGCCATCCAACAGCCGTGAGCTGCCTCCCTATTTGTGATGTCAGGACTTTCCTCCCCACTTTTTCAGTAGAGTTGCAGTTTGTCTAGCTTACTTTAAGTATAATGAAAAGAAGAGAAAAAGAAAGCTGAATTTTCATCAGATTTATTCTTGCATTTCCCTGTCAAAAATCTATAGTCAAGATAATGGAACTCAAAAGCCTGCTTCACACTACATCTCGCTATGTTGAGATACTCAGACAAAATGGGATAGTTGATCTCCATTGATTTTTCAATAATTTTCCTCGCAGTTATGAGGATCGCTCACAGATAAAACCCTTAGATGAACTGATAATAGACGAGAAGGGGAGGACAGCGACCAAAGGCTTGATCCTTTCTAGGAAACAGCGATTTGCCAGGTGAAAACAGATGTATGAATTTAAATTTCAGGACGAGAATTGAAATATCGGCTATATTAGCATTTTCAATTCAGCTTTTCTTGCAAGCAAAATCATAGTTGATAGCTGGTTTATTATCATCGGCAAACCTCATTTAAGACTTGGTAAATTGACTTTTTCTCATCCAGATATTGTACCAGCTTCTTCACCATCAAATATCCCTGAACCGACAGATTCTTCCAGTACGGCAGACAGTTTCGCTTCGGGTAGGATCTTTCCTATTTATTCGGAGATGCAGGGCATCAAACCATGACGATTTGCCCAGAAAATCCGAGACAATCTTCCATTAGTTGATCAGTACTTTCACGAATATCTCCCAGACCAGTTTAGGTCAGATTTTAATCTGCTCTGAGTGATCGAAACTATCCAGAATCTGCATTATCCAGACTCTTATCCGCTCAGAGATCAGGCTTTACGCCGTCTTTTCTTCGATCGTTTGCTTCGCATTCAGCTTTATTCTCTTCAAAATAGGCTAGAATATCAGTGAACTATTGACATTCCTCCATTACAGGAGACCCCACATCGGAAAGTTATCCAGCCATTACTTGATATTATCCCTTTTCAGCTGACGACAGCCCAAAAGAAAGTTATCGTCCAGATTCTAGAGGATTTTTACCGTGGCAGACCGATGCTTCGTCTGTTACAGTGAGATGTTTGAAGCTGAAAAACCATTGTCGCGACCGTGATTATGTATTATACTGCTCAGGTGCGAAAGGCTCAGTCTGTTCTGCTCGCTCCACTCGAAGTTTTGGCAGTTCAGCATTACAAAACTCTAGCTAAATTTCTTCTTCCTCTGGGACTCAGAGTAGAATTACTCACATGATCCATATCGCCAGACAGAAAAAGAGAAATAAAACGCTGACTTGCCTCAGGTCAGATCGATGTTATCGTCGGTACTCACGCAGTTTTACAGTCAGATGTAGATTTCGCTGATTTGAAATTTGTCTGTATCGATGAACAACACAAATTCTGAGTCAGACAGCGTGCAATGTTCAAAAAATTCAATTCTCCACACATACTTCAGATGACAGCGACTCCAATTCCTCGTTCTATGGCTTTGGCTTTTTTCGGTGAGTTTGATGTGAGCGTGATTGACCAGTTGCCATCAGGTCGTATCCCCATTGATACCAAAGTTATTTCAGAAAAAGAATACTTGACCCTCAAACCCTGGCTTCTCCAAAAGGTTTCCCAGTGACAGAAAGTCTTTGTCGTGACTCCTCTTATTGAGGAAAGTGAAAAGATGGAGGACGTGAAGTCTGCTATCTCCCAGTATCAAGAGATCTCAGCCTTTTTATCTGATTTATGAGAATCAAAAATCTGACTTCTTCACGGAAAGATGAGACCTAGCGAAAAAAATGACGTGATGAATGACTTCAAGACTGGCAAAATATCGATTTTAGTTTCGACAACTGTGATAGAGGTCTGAGTGGATATTCCAGAGGCGACCGTGATGATCATCAAAAACGCCGAACGCTTCTGACTTTCCCAGCTTCATCAGCTCAGAGGTAGAATTTGACGTTCCAACCTGAAATCATATTGTTTCCTCGAAACTGCCAAAAAATCGGGCGATACATATCAGAGACTCAAGATTATGGAGACGACAACTGATGGCTTCAAATTAGCACAGCTCGATATGGAAAATCGCTGATCGTGAGAAATCCTAGGTACGATGCAGTCATGACAGAGTGATATACCTATGGAAATTTTATCAGATCTGAGATTTCTCGAAGATGTCCAGAGATGAGCTTTACAGTTATTGAGACAGTATCCCTGACTCAGATGACTACCCGAACTCCAAAAATTTATGAAAGAAAAAATTGGTGATGTTTTAGCATAAATTCTACTCAAACCTCAATGCATCAATTGGCTTCAGATTTGCAGCTTTTCTAGCAGGCAAAATTCCGCTCAATATTCAGACTAGAAACGTCAGAGTAAAAGCCGTTATCATCACATTTACAGTCACAGCCATCTGAAATGTCATATCCGTATCGCTACCATAGCTAATATTCAGCGAATTCACAAACATAGAGACTAAAATACTGAATATAATCGCTAAAATACCTCCAAAAAACGTCACAAGTATCGATTCTATCAGAAATTGCTGAATTATATCTTTATTTAAAGCTCATATCGCCTTTCTAATTCAGATTTCTCTGGTTCTTTCTGTGACTGATACCAGCATAATATTCATCACGCCAATTCCTCAGACCAAAAGTGAAATTCATCATATTGCACCTAGCAAAATATTGAAAAGCCCCATTGAACTTGAAATCACGTCACCTATCGCCGCCGTCGATGAGATCGAGAAGCCAGCTAAATCCAAGTGTTTTGCTCCATATTTTCTCAGTAAGAAATACTGAATATTCGCTTGCCAGAGAGCATTATTATCATCAGCCTCCAGACGAATAGTTATCGCTGAGATATTCTGATTTCCAGCAATTCTCTGCCGATAAGTCGTGATAGGAATATACACCATCCCGATAATACTTGCATCTGAAAGTGTTCCTATAATTGTATATTCTTTGTTGTTGTATGTAATCTTTTGACCCAAGGCACCACCTGCGGGAAATAGGCTATCTACCACGTTTTTGTTGACCACAGCTACGTTTTCAGCATCATCAAAATCAGACTGACGAAAATTAGATCATCCATTGATAGTAAACTCCATTTTGGCTAGATAATCGATAGGCACACCCGCAAAACTGCTCATCGCTAACTTATTGTCATATGTCACCTGACCCATCGTTGTCGTGCCATAAGTCACTGCTCAGCTCAGCTCTGGAAAGGAATCTTCTATTTCAACAGCTAACTCAGGCGTTAGAGTTATGGCTTTGACATATCATTTTACATCATCGTTTGTGTAGGTAGTATATCCGCCCTGAGACTGAATAGTGAGATTATTATTGATGAGACTTGCCATTTGATCCATAATACCTTTTTGAGCTCAGGAACCCACGGCCATCAGGCACACGACACTTGAAACTCAAATAATAATCCCTAACATACTCAGAAAACTACGTAATTTATTGGAAATTACTGATGTCCATGCGTCATGTAGATAAGCGAAAAAAGTCATATTTTAGCACAAAAAGAGAAAAATAAATCTGCTCCAGCAGTATAATATATTTCCTCAAAAGTGCAAGACTAATCATTTAAGTTTATTTTAAGGTTGATATATATAATCAAAGATTGAAAGTATTTTTCATTTCACTATACAGATATAGTTTTACTTTCAATACACATTTCCTGATCATGATCGATATATCCAGCATTCAGATAGAGGAGTCTCGAAAAGCTATTTTAGCAGATGAATTTTGCAAACAATACTTTGAAGATATCAAAACTTTTTTGAAAAAAGAAAAATCTGACTGACAAACAGTGTTCCCAGCATGAAAAGACATGTTTAATGCCTTCAATAAGACTCCTTTCGCTCAAGTGAAAGTCGTAATACTTGGTCAAGATCCATATCACTGATACTGAGAGGCTCATGGACTGTGCTTTTCCGTTCAAAACGGAGTCAGAATCCCTCCTTCTCTTCAGAATATTTACAAAGAGCTAAATGCTGACCTATGAATTGAGATTCCTAAAACATGAAATTTGTCTTCTCGAGCGGAGCAGGGAGTCTTTCTGCTAAATGCGACGCTGACCGTCAGGCAGGATCAGCCCAATTCTCACAAAGGTATTTGATGGCAAATTTTCACAGATGCAGTGATCAGAAATTTATCAGACAAAAAGGATCATTTAGTTTTCATCCTGCGAGGTGCTTTCGCTCAGCAAAAGGAAAGTCTGATAGATTCTAGCAAACATTTAATCATCAAGTCGCCTCACCCTTCGCCATTTTCTGCACACAGTGGATTTTTCGGAAGCAAACCTTTTTCTAGAGCTAACCAGTGGCTGGAGGAGCAAGGAGAAGAGGGAATTGAACGGAAAGTCTGCTAAAATTTTTGCAAAATCATGACGAATTGATTATAATATTATAGATACAAGTTGAACAATCATCATTACAATAAATATAGATAACAACATGCAGATCGATCAGAGTACCCCTGATAATTACATTAAAAAGTCTAGTCCTGATATGCAATACACATTAATCATTGATATACAAACATGAAAGTGAAAAGTAGTAGCGAAAAAGTAATTATTTTCATTTACTGTTTTCATTGTGCATATTTTGTGCGTTTGCCGCAATTTTTTCTTGTCTTTTTAATAGAGCAATATTTTTTCGAGAATTAAAAATACCTTCTAAATTAGTAAATCATTTATCTATAAATCGATCTATCCATAAATCTTTACTATCCATTTGACCATCTAAGCCCAAATATCAAAATCTAAACCTACCAATCTCTTCACTGTTTTCGTAAATATATTTTCATACAATATTTCATTCTTTATCAGCTTGAATTAATTCTAATTTATTTGGATAAACCTGCAATTCTTCACTAAAAATATTCCTATTATCAGCATTTGGCTTTACATATTTATATTTTAAAGATACAGAAAAGCCGTTATTGTCTAGATTTTTAAAACGATATATTTCTTGATTAATCTTATTATTTTTTATTTCTTTATTTCGTTTATCATAAATATCTGTTTTTATGAGGATATCAAGGGAATTTGGAACTTTCAACTTATTGTTATCTATATTAGATTTAGGTGATTCTACCATCTTTCAGTTTTTAGAATTTAAAATTACTTCCATTTTACCCTTTTCTACTTCATTTTGCAAATTATTTTCAGCTTTTTTCTCTTCACCACATCCATTTAAGACAAAAGCTAACGCTCATATAGTAGCGAGATTCTTTGCTCATGAAGTGATATTTTGGAAAGAAGTTGGTTTATTCATAACTTAATTATAGTCAAAATTTTTAAAAAGTCAAGATGGAATTTGGTCTTTTATATTATAAGGCAGTTCCGCTCTATTCTTTCTTCTCCTTTGCCCATCCAACTATCACTTTATTCTGGAATTCAATCAAATTAGAAAGCTGACTTAGTAATTCTGGATCGGACTCTAAAACTGTGGTCAGCTCATTGGTTTTGATGGTCATACTCATTAGATTCAACAAATTATGCTCGATTAGAAACTGTTTTACTGCATCTTTTTGGTCGGGTTTCGCATTATATCCGTTTTTGTAGTCTACTCTGAGCTGAGCTTGGTCACCATAAATAGCTTTCCACCCTTCATCCAGATGAGATTGTACATATTCCTCTAGAAACTCTTTGATTCCTTGAAGCTGATCTTCTATCTCTTTTTCCTGCTTTTTCAGAATATAAAACTTATCAATCAGCTTTTTTATCGTAGTTTCTCCTATTTCTGAGACAATAACTTCATCGTCCTTGAATTTATGCTTAAACAGCGGGCAAAGCACATGATAGGCACATCGACGACACTGATGACCTTCCACAGCTTGAAATGCTTCTTTATTTCCCATATTGTAGTCGAAAAGATTCTTTTCAATCAGAGAAATTTGCTCGGTGATTTTCTGGATAGCTTGTTCTAGCATCTCTGAAGTAATCTCTCGCGTGATTTCTTTTTGGAAACGAAGATAAATCAGCTTTCCCTCTATTTTTTTTACGGCATGAGAATACTGTTGCATTACCCAAATTGCGTAAGTCGTGAGCTGTTGCTGATAACTTTCTGCAAAAGTTTCCAATGGTGCGATAGCCTTATCAGTCTTGTAATCCACAATTATCGCCGTATCGCCTTGGAAATCTAGCCTATCGATAATTCCTCTGAATTTCGCTCAGTTTGGCAGGTCGAAATTGATATGCTGTTCGAGTCCATTGACTTTGGTAGCGGTAAAAGGGGCATATTGATCATAAAATCGGTCAATCATCTGCTGTCATAGAGCGATTCTGTCATCAAAATCCTGCACAGGAAAAGGAGCTTCAGAAAGCTGATTGTATTGGTCACGAAATTTTGCCATTTCAACACTGAAAAAAGAAGTTAAATCAGCTTTTTCTGGTGCCTGTCCGCTATTTTGGATTTTTTTGTAGAGGAGTTCGAGGCTGGCGTGGATAATGCTTCAGAACTTCAATGCTGGCGACTCTGCAACCTGAGGTTCGGGGACTTTATCGAGGTATTTGTAGCGGTAGCGAAGCTGGCATTCATCGAAGGTCTTGAGCTGGGAGTGAGAGTATACCATGAGTATATGAAAGGGATAAATCAACTAGAGTATAAAAATCCGATCCCCTATTGCAAGATATTTTTGACAAATATCTTCGCGGTATTTTCTCGTGAAAATTGTTTTGAAAAAGTTAATCAGCTTTTTATCATCTGTTCTCTTAAGTCATCATTCTCCAAAACTTTTACCATTTTTTCTGCAATATCTTGTGGATTATTTGGGTCTGCCGTCATTTCTGTGTATGGCACAAGCTCGTTCATCGGTCAATAATCGCTTGTAATCACAGGACAACCACAACTTTGTGCTTCGTCAAGCAATTCATCAAAATCAGGTTCAGCCATTTTATGAAACTCTATCATATCTGGAGCACTTGCAAGTACTATACCAAGAATATCGGGTTTCTTTTTATAGTAATAATAAACTGCTTTATTACATCCATAACTATGACCTAGTAATATAATTCTTTTATATCCTAATTCTTTTGCTTTGGTGATGGCTAAATCAATATCATATATTGATTCCTCAAATATTTCATACATACAGCCACATCTTTTAAATGAGCCATCTTTCATAACTATATCGTTTTCAATAGAATATCCTCTATTATGTTCATATATAAAACCAATATTGTTTTTTGATAGCATATTACCCCAAACAGTAGCAAAATAATTATCTATAATTGTTCCACACATTCCATGAATACAAATAACACATATATCTTTTTCTTCACAAGAAAAATGTACCATTGGAAGCCTTAGACCATCCTCAGTATATGAGTCAGTAATAAATTCTATATTAGTCATTACAATACCCTCCTATTATTTAACTTTCTTTTTAATATCATATCTTATTATAGCTATTAAAGTTGATGTAACAAGAAATACATCCGAGATTATAGCTGTATACGCACCAACAGATATATCATAAAATATCCATAATATGATATTTATTAAAATTAGATTTCTTATGTTTCTTTCCTTACTTTGAATTATTGTCGTAGTAAGTAACATCGCACATATTACTGGAATTATATCTATGAGGGAGCTATAAGTAACAAAAGCACATATAGCTGCTACAACATAGTAACTAATTATTAATATTAAAGGATATTTTTTATTCTTAATATCAAAACAGTAATTTATAAGTGTTTGAATCATTGCTACTAAGCAAACTAATGCCCCACTGTAGGCATTCAATAAAGCAAAATTGATGCAAAAGAAAAGATTTGCAAGAATTATTGTTATCATTATATGTTTTTTCTTTTTGAACTGAATTCCAACTATATTTGATATAGTTCCAAATCCACCCATTATTTGCGCTAAAAGATTCATTTATTATCCTTAAGCTCTAATTTTGTAAAAAGCCACAAAATCAACCAACTTGGCAACAGAAGCAAATATTTTTCTAAAAAATGATACATTCTATCCGAAAAGGTCGGTTTCAATCAGACTTTTATTGCTTTTTTCTGAATAAAAATCGTGTTTCTTAACGTTTCTTTTAGTTTTGTACTTTTACTCTGTCCATTTCTAATTCTGTATTTTATTAAATTATCATCTACATTTTTTATCTTGTATCAATTTACTCGTATTTTCATCCATAAATTATAATCTTCTCAATAATTTAAACCTGGGTCATATCATCACAATTGCAAGAAAATATCTTTTCTAAACATACTTGCTGGATTTGAAATCGGAGATTTTTTCAGTATTACTTTTCCTATTTTGGGAGAGTATTTTCTAAATCAAATATTTTTTCCATCTTCATCAATTATTTCCATATTTCAATAGACAGCTCAATAATCAGCATTTTGCTCTAAAAATTCATATTCTAATCTTACCCTATTTGGAAAACTAATATCATCACTATCCTGTGAAACTATATAATTTGTAGTCGCAAGCTGTATAAGCCTATTTCTAGTAAAAGATATTCACATATTTTCCTCATTTCTAAAAAGCTTAATTATATCATCTTTTTTCGCATATTCTTCACAAATTTTATAACTTTCATCGCTAGAACAGTTATCAATAATGATAAATTCAAAATCAGAAAAAGTCTGCTTTACAATACTTTCAATGGCTTGTCCAACAAACTTATCTGTAGAAAAATTATAATTCAAAATGCACCACCAATCAGTAAGATAGAAATGTTACGTTTTATATCTTTACTTTCATAGGTGATGCCACACAATACTACACAAAAGAACCACTTAAATCAAGAGGAAAGACA
>BNUE01000025.1 GCA_025997135.1 candidate division SR1 bacterium
CCATCTTTCAATTACAGATCAGACGAGGAGACAGGTCAGACTATCATTTCTGGTATGGGAGAACTTCATCTAGAGGTAATAGTAGACAGGATGAAAAGAGAGCACAAAGTAGAGGTTACAACTGGTGCCCCTCAAGTAGCATACAGAGAAACCATCACAAATAACGTGGAAGGTGAATGAGTATTCAAAAAACAGACTGGAGGACGCGGACAATACGGACACGTTGTATTGAAACTAGAGAAAAACGATGAAAAAGTATATGATTTTGAGTCTCAGATCAAAGGTTGAGTGATTCCAAACGAATTCATCCCTGCAATCGACAAAGGAGCTAGAGAAGTAGTTGCACAAGGGCTTTTGGCTGGATACCCAATCATCAACGTAAAAGTTATCCCATTCTTCGGATCATATCATGACGTAGATTCATCAGAAGTATCATTTAAGGTCGCGACTCACAAAGCTATGAAAGACGCTTTTTTCAAGGCTTCACCTATTCTATTGGAACCAATTATGGCAGTAGAAATCGTTACACCTGATGACTATGTAGGAACTGTAATGGGTGATTTGAGTGGTAGAAGAGGAATTATCCTAGGTCAGACGCCAAGAGGTAATGCAACTGCAATTAGTGCAAATGTACCTCTTTCAGAAATGTTTGGATACTCTACAGATCTTAGATCAAATACTCAGGGAAGAGCTCAATACACAATGCAGATGTCAAAATACGAAAAAGTACCTGATCACGTAGCCAAAAAGATTATCGCCGAAAGAGCAGGTAAGATAAAGGATGATGAAGAATAATCAATAAAGAACAAGGACAGAGTTGCATGATACACCTGTCCTTTTTTAAATATTTATCTCAATAATTTCTAGTTCATACCTGGAACTCCCCCACCTGCTAACATTCCTGCTAGATCATTTGTATCTACTCAGAGTATCTCCTTAGTTTTTTCTTGGACAACTTCCTGAGCTTTAGTCTGTGCTTTTTGCATAGTTCTGACAAGTAAATCTTCCAGAGTAGTTTTTTTGGAAGGATCTAGGAGAGAAAGATCATTGATTTTCAGATCTTTTAGTTTCATTTCTCCTGAAATATCCACGATAATTGAGTCCTTTTCTTCTCATCATTCTGTAAATTTACCTTCCTTGGCTCTAATAACCAGGTTTTTGAGTACTTTTTCGAGCGATTTGTACTTGTCATACATTTTTTTCATATCGCCCATTTTAGAAAGATTGTCAAACATTCACATATTTATAATAAATAAAGAAATAAAATACTAAATCCTTTTTTTGTAAAAGCTTGGTAGTTTATCAAATTCTCGGCGAAAACTTTCAGCATTTCATCATATTATTTCTGGTTTATTTACAGTTATAGCCAAATCAGTAGGATTAAATTCATACTCAAAACCAATGCAAGAATCACCAGCCAAATCTAGTTTTTGATTACGAAGAGCATATTCATCTAGAGATGTTATCCAAGCTCAATCTTTTAAAGTCTTGTAAACATATTTGAGATTATACATATCTCCCAGTTCTCATAAAGAGATTTTAGGTACAATATCCAATGATTTGTTATTGTATACTAGTTTTACACCTTCTGCAACATCAGGTCGAGATTGTCACATAGTAAGATCTAAAAATTGTTTTTTGGATCATAAATCAAATCCACTAGCTTTGTAGAAATATCCACATCACTCTCCCTCTCATCGCGTCGCTATCAAAGTATTTTTCTGCTGATTGTATACAAAGTTTAGTAGTTCAGGTCAGTCATCTCAACGATAGGAATAAGGGAATATCCCTATAGATTCTCCATTCACATACAAATCTGCCACATATAAATTACCTTTTTTCTTTATATTTCTAGGCTCTATCAAGAGATTTTTGACAGAATTATAAATAAAAGGCTGTTTAATCAATTGATAATTATCTCCATATTTAACCAGCAAAACTTCAGTTTCTGATGATATATTACCAGAATAATACAATGTTGCATTTCAGATTTTTTTTTCCTGATATTTTGCATTTATCTGAAATTCACTAATTCCAAGCAATGTATTTCCCTTCCAAAAAGACATTTTATAACGATTTTTACCTGAGGCAAGGTTATTGTAATTTAGGGCAAAAGTGAGAGTAATCTCTTTTCGCCTATCTACTGGAATATTGAAACGATCTGATGCTCAACTTTGACTTGTCCGATACAGTTGAACAGCATTAGTCCCAGCAGGAACAGCTTTTTTGATCGTCTGAACTGGAGATACAGGTGAAAAAATACCATATTGTTCGATGCTTACCTGCTGATTTAAAAGAAATGAGAACGAATTAGCAGAATTTTCAAACCATGAGAATGTCGACTGAGTGAAAAGTATTCCAACACTTGTACAAATTAACAATTTTCGTTTCATATTTTGTTTAACAGATAAAAAAAGCAGAAACTAATTGTGATTTCCAGTTTACTGATTTACGTATTATTTGCAATGGAAAATTTTCGTTTGCAAAAGCTTATTTTTTCTGTACCATCATATAAATCAGACTTTTATTTCTTTTTTTCTCTAAATAATGAAAAAATGAGCCAAAATAGCAGTTATCAGCGTACTCATTATCATCATAGCTTCAGCAATCCTCTTCGCTCGAGAATATCTTCATGCGACTTCATCTGCAACCCCTGAACCAGTAGACCTAACACCGTCTATCCCATCATCTTCTACGCCTTCCGACACAGACTTCCCAGCAGATGCTATCTCATTCACAGGTGAGTTCATCTCTGCTGGGATCTGACCAGACATCAGCGGAATCCAGGTAGATACAGGCATTCTCGTCCTCAATAGAAACAATATAGACAGTTCTGACCACCTATTCTTAGACCAAAAGTTCCTCATAAATCTATGAAACGAAATTTTACCAGGCAATACCCTATATTTCAGCGGACGAGTACAACGATTAGAGTGAGCAGCGGGTAGCCATTATTATCAAGTCATCTGAATTCAAGAATTTAGGAAAACCGCAGATGCAAGCCAAGAAGAAATAGAAAAACTGATAGAAAACTACGGTTATTGCTCCACTGACGAGGATTGTACTACATTTTACGCAGAATGTCCATTCGGATGTACAAAAGCTGTGAACACAAAGTTTCTAGATATTTCTCAGCAGTTAATTTCAAATCACAATGAACTTTCAATCGCTAGATGAGAACCAATATGTGTGTACGGATGTGTAGCCATCCAAGGTGTGAAATGTGAAAACTATAAGTGTAAAGCCATTATGGAGATATAAGATATTTAAATCATTTCTTATTATAATTATTATGAAAACAGTAGTTATTACCTCTGGATTTTTCAATCCTATTCATCCTGGGCATCTGGAATGTCTGGAATTATGTAAAGAATTAGGCGATGAGCTATGGGTAATCGTAAATAATGATCAGCAAATAAGGCTCAAGACAGGTAAAGAAGAGGTTTTTCAAGATGAGAAGTTTAGGATTCGCATGGTATCTGCTCTGAAGTCGGTGGATCAGGTTTTTTTGGCTATTGATCAGGATGGAAGTGTGTGTGAGAGTATTAGGGAGCTTGTAAAAGAGATAAAAAGTCTGAACTCAGACGATATGAGGTTGATTTTCGGGAAAGGTGGAGATAGGTTCAGCGGAAATATTCCTGAGGTGCAAGTGTGTGAAGAGCTTGGGGTTGAGATTAGAGATGGACTGGGGGAAAAGACGCATTCGAGCAGTGATTATAGGGGGAAAATTGGATAGAATTATTTGTAAACTTTTTTTAATTTCTAAAATATAGCTATGAACGTTCTCTTTATATTAGATCTTTTTAAGCCCCATGTGTGAGGTGTAGAAGTATTATTTGATAATATGATCAATGGATTACTAGAGCAAGGGCATAGTGTGAAAGTGCTTACATCGAAATTTAAACCGGACATACCTAGCTATGAGAGAGTCTCAGAGCACTATGAAATTTATAGAGTAGGACATAATAGATATGATTTTATGTTCTATTGTTTATCCAAAGGGGTAAAATTGGCAAAATGGGCGGATATTATTCATACAACAACCTATAATGCAGCAATCCCAGCAAGTATCATTGGAAAGCTGGCAAAAAAGAAGGTAATTTTGACGGTGCATGAAATATTTGGGCAATTGCGATATAAGTTTTCTGGTTGGAAAGGATTTTTCTTTAAGCTTTTTGAAAGTCTAATTTTTAAGTTTTCTTTTGATAAATATATTTGTGTATCAAATTATACAAAAAATAGTTTGAGAATACATTTTTGACTGCCAGATCAAAAGCTGGTTACGGTCTATAATGGAATTGATTATACTTTACGAAATAGAGATAATTTTCCTAAATCTGAACAGGAAAAAATAAAAAAAGAAAACTGATTGGAAAAGAACTATGTGGGGCTTTTCTTTGGGAGACCTGGCATTTCTAAAGGGCTCCTCTATTATGTACAAGCATTACACCTTATCTTGAAAAAGATCCCAGAATTTAAAGCATTATTGATCGTTTCAGAAAGTCCCAATAATAAAGCTGATGATGTAAGGGAGTTTATCAAGCAACATCATTTCAGTGATCATATTGTATGGATTCCTGGAGTAAAATATAATCAGCTTTGAAACTATATTTTGGCAAGTGATGTAGTGATTGTGCCGTCATTGGTAGAAGGATTTTGATTTTCTGCAGCGGAGACCTGCACTCTTGGACAGCAAGTAGTGGCAACGAATGCAGCAGCCTTGACGGAAGTAGTGAGTGGGAAGGTGAATTTTGCAGAGCCTGCGAATGCGGGAGATATTGCGAGAAAGGTGATTGATTTTTATCGTGGGAAGTTTGAAGTGATAGCAGAGAGGAGGTTTGAGTGGGAGGAGAATGTGGAGAAGACCGTGGAGGTGTATGGGGAAGTTTTGTGATAAAAAACTTGATTTTTGGTAAAAAATGATTATAATGGCATTTATAAGTGATACTATCATAATGTAATATCATTTATAAGTGATACTAGTTCTTTTAGTTTCCGTTATAACGACTATTATGAAAGAAATTTACAACCATCTAAAAGTAAAACAAGCAGAACTTCTAAAGAGTTTTGATAATGATTTTCAGAGAGATATTGTTGATAAAATTTCTCGAAAAGAAAAATCTATTTGATTGATCGGAGAAAGAGGTGTTTGAAAGACTACTATTATGCTCCAAAGAATTAAAAAAACTGGAGGCTTTTATTTTTCTCTAGATGATGCAAGATTTGCATGAACAGAACCTGCAACTTTACTGAAATTTGTAGAATATCTCTACTTTGAGCTTGATATTCGTATGATTTATATCGATGAAGTTCATAAATATAACAACTGGAGGCAAGAAATTAAAAATATCTATGATGGACTGCCAAAAATGCAAGTTGTTTTTTCCAGTTCTAGCTCTCTGAGTATGTATCAATGATTGGCAGATTTGGCGAGAAGAACAGATTTTTACACTATTTATCCTCTGAATTATAAGGAATATCTCAAATTATTTCGTAATATTGAGATTCCAGATTTCACCATAGAGGAAATTATAAAAAATCATGAAAAAATATCATTGGAGTACGCATCTGCATTGAGGCAAACTGATTTTGAAGATTTTATAAAAAGATGACAATATCCGTATGCTAGAAAGGTAAAAGATGAACTCTATATTATGAAAATACAAAATCTCTTTGATAAAGTAGTTTTTGATGATTTACCGATGTTTATCAATTTACAGACAGATTCTTTAGATAAAATCAGGAGATTGCTCTATTTCATCTCGCATACTTCGCCTAGTGAACTGACTTTTGCTGGATTAGCAACAAAAATCTGAATTAACAAAAATTTAGTAGAAAACGTACTGACCCTCCTTCATAAAATCTGAATTATTACTCTTATTCCAAAATTCTGAAATCTCAGTGATAGAGTGAGAAAAGAGTATAAAATGTTTCTGTGAAATACGAATCTCTACAATGCCTATAATCTGGAAACGGATGCTGGAATTTTAAGGGAATGTTTCGTAGCTTCACAATTAAAAAGATTAAGAAATGCTGAACTTTTTTCTCCAAAACAAGGTGATATTATTCTGCAGATTTTTGATAAGGTGTGGAATTTTGAGATTTGAGGAAAGAGTAAAAAGGCTGGGAAATATGATGAGAATGTGTATATTGTAAAGGATGGGATTGAGCTTTCAGAGGACGAGAGGACGATTCCGTTGTGGCTGATGGGGTTGATTAAAGGGTAGAGGTAGGGAAAAGCGAGAATGTGGAGAAGACGCTAGAAGTGTATGAGAGAGTATTATAAAAGTCTATGCACCACAAAAAATTTTATTGTCTCTTATATAACAAAATACCTTTTACTTTTATCATTCGCCCATGAAACAAAATAAGTTACAGACCATCAATGTCTGTTTTGCTTCTGATGACGGCTATGCTGAGCATCTCCTCGTAGCCATCTTTTCTTTGATTGCAAACCTAAAAACAGACTATAAAGCTGATATATATATCTTGGACTGAGGAATTAGTGAAAAAAATCGCAATAATCTCAAAAATTTAGAAAGGAAATTTGCAAATGTACAAATTAGTTTTATAGCAATGAGTGATGAGAAATATGATCATCTACCTACTTGCTTTGCACTAACAAAAGCAACTTACTTTAGACTTGAATTAGCAAATTTATTGCCAAACATCCATAAGATGCTTTATTTGGATGTGGATATTATTGTAAATAAAGATATTAGCGAACTTTGGGAAATAGATATCTGAGATAATGCACTATGAGCCATCACTGACGCGGCTATTTATTATTACAACAAATTACTACATATCCCCAGTAAGTATTGATATTTTAATGCTGGAGTTTTATTGATGAATTTCCCTTACTTTAGAGAACATACTATTACAAGCAAAATTTTTGATTGGATAGACATACATAATAAAATCATAATTCTAGGTGATCAAGATGCCTTAAATGCTATTTTACGAGATCAAAGGAAGGAACTACCACTAAAATACAATGTTTTACCCTATATTTTTACGCGACCTAGAAATCAACTATTTTCACAAAAAGAACGGAAAAAAGCCAAGACTGATCCTGTAATCATCCATTTTGCTGGTACGAAACCTTGGAAAAAATACTGCTTTCATCCCTTGAGACATAAATATCATGCATATAGGGGAATGGCTGGGGTGGAACCCATAACATTTTCAAAGAAAATAGACATCTGACTATTTATGAGGAATTGTATTTCTCAGATTTGCTATCACCTTTTTAATATCATTCCGCAAAAGTGGCACTATGCACTACTGTACAAACCCAAGGAAATATTGTGATTGTAGAAAATGAAGGAGAATTCATTATCTATAAGCACGAATTAAAATATCTTGGAATCTATTTGCTTGAAAATTAGTCTATTCATCAGAAAAATTGAAGAAAAAAAGCTGATTGGACAATACTTGCTTGTTGTTTTTTTGTATACTTATTGACAAAAGTGTAAGGAATCAACTTGATGAAGATATAGAGATTGAGAAACGCATTATACATTTTATGATAATTATGGTCTAAAAACTTGGAGAAGCTTATTTATTCTTTCCATCATTGCAAGCTTAAAAGGCGACAATTTCACGTGATACACATTATCAAAAATACGAGGAGAAAGAAGTTTTCTAAATTCTGCATTAGTAATTTTTTGAAGAGATTCACGATTTTTTTTCAGATTTTTTATCTGTTTTTTGTGAGTAATACATCGTCAAATCGCCTTGCAAAGTGCAGAAAATCTAATCCATCAGCTATCTTGGAAAATTTTGGCAAAATAATATAAAAGCCAAACAGGCAAGACTTTCAGAGCTACTCAAGTTGAATAAAAAACAAAGAGATTACACAGTTCGTTCTTTGTCCCATGAAAAGCCTTGAAAGCATTTGTAGATTTACCAAAACTTCCACTTCCGTAGTGATGAACTATACTTTTTGTACACAAAGCTAATTTGTATCACTGCATCTGGATCATTAAACTCAAATAGGTATCTTCCGCATAAGCAAAATAATCAGCAGGAAAAGGCTGATTAACAATCTCTTTACGATACAAAAAACAACATCAAGAGATCGTGTTGACGTCTAATACCCCACTATCCAGTTCTCAATATGGGATATCCTTAAAAACTCATGTAAAGATATAATTCATTGTCCAAATTTTCTTTTCTTCAAAAATCAGCTTTTTTTCTTCTTTTTCAGTTCATTGATTCCAAATTAGGCTTCCTACGGCTCACAAAGTTTCATCGTTTTCTATCACTTTAACTAGCTCTTCAAGCCAATCTTTTTCAACTGTAGTATCATTATTGAGCAAACAAATATACTTACTATTCTTACTGGCAATTCTATGCCCTATATTATTTCCATTTGCAAATCATTCATTTTTTTCGCTTTTGATGATTCTAATTTTTCAGTTTTTTATTTCTTTACGAAAAAGATTTTCTACTTCTTCTAGTGAATCGTCCAAAGAAGCATTATCTATAAAGATAATTTCAAAATTTTGATAAGTCTGATCCAAAACGGAAGTAATACAGTTTTGATTAAATCTTTTCCCGTTGTAATTGAGAATGAGGATGGAAACTGATGAAGACATTACACTTCTCTGATTAAGAAGTGAAATATCTCGGTAATATCAATGGCTATTCTTTTCATGATGAGTATTGAATGAATTAAATTATTCAATTATTAGATCAACTAATTTTTCTTACCAATGGCAAGATTTTTTTAAGATTATTTCTCCAGCTAATGGTTGGAGTTTTGAAAATACTATATCTCTTCTATCTCTGACAGATGCTGGTCTAGATAACGCTGTAATTCTTCTTTTTCTGGTAGATACAATTTATATTCTTTTGCAAAGATATTTGCTTGTTCAGGTGAAAGAGTATATTTCAAGACAATATCGTCTTTTTCTTTACATAAAATAAGTCAGATTGTAGGATTTTCATGAGAAAGTTTAATCTCTCTATCGTAGTAATTCACATACATTTACATCTGTCCGATGTCTTGATAGGATAGCTTTCAAACCTTGAGATCAATTAGCAGATGGCACTGTAAGATACGATTATAAAAGACTAAATCTACATAAAAGTCATCAATATCCGTTCTCATTCTCCATTGTCTAGCTACAAAAGAGAATCCTTTTCCCATTTCTAGTAGGAACGTTTGAAGATTATTGATAATTGCAGTTTCTAATTCCTTTTTTGTATATGTATGGTAAGTATCTAATCATAAAATTCTAGAATATAAGGATCCCTCACTAAATCTTTCGGGGTTTGAATAATTTCTCATTCTTTTGCAAGTTTCATCACACCGTCTTTATTTTTACTCAATGCCAATCTCTCATATAAAGCTGAATTGATTTGCCTATCTAATTCTTTTCGAGATCGTTTTTCTTTGGCAGTTTCTATTAGGTAAAATTTTTGTTCATCAGAATTTTTGAGGTGCATTATACAATCAATTTTTGACCAACCAACATTTTGAATTCTGCCAACGTCATTGGCAGAATCTGGAAATGTGAGGTAGAACTGCTTAATTCTTCGTAAATTTCTCTCTGAGTACCCTCTTCAAATTTTTTCTGTAAGGTCTTGAGATATCCTTTTAATAAGTTCTGTTCCATATTCAGCTCTTTCTTCTCCTCTTTGTTCGTATTCCACAATATATCTCCCAATAGACCAATAAGTTTGCACAATAGTAGAATTTATCTGCTTAACTACCTGATTTCTAGCATCTTGTAAAAGCGTAGAAATCTGACCTATGAGATTAGTATATTGGGAAAAATTATCTTCTTTTTTCATGGATTTAGGTTCTGAGAGTAAATATTTGACACTGGTTTTTATACTTATTTTTACTGGATAATCAAGATGAAAGTTCTCAATAACAGTTTCCAACTTATTTTAAATTTTTTACATATATATCCTCACATACTTATCAGAGAGTCTAGAATGAGATTGATTAGATCAGACTCCAAAAATACTTGAAGATTAGTAGGCATTATTTTACCACTTTTATTCAAAAGATTATTAAAAACCAAGAGGGGAAATAAAGCTTAAAAATTGCTGACATTTTATTTCAAAAAGTAACATATGGATTATGAAGTATATTTGATACTATATTTTTTAGTTCATGAAAATTTCATTCATGAAAACACTGCCAATAACCAATTCTTTGTATTTGTTCATAGATTTTAAAATATTCATAAAGATCTTTTTTTCATAAATTTTGATAAAAATTTGCTAATTCACGTCCTACAAAAACTCTATTATCAATACGTTTCTTTGTCTCATAGTGGCATAATGAATCATTTCTTTTTCTATAAAAATATAAAGGAAAATCAATAACATAAATTCCTTCTGCTTTTTCTATGAATTTAGCATAAAACAGCAAATCTTCATTAACTATTAAGTCTTCATTAAATCTAATATTTTTAACTAATTCAGATTTAATAAGTGTATTCCAGACTCATCATTCTCGATGTAAAGCGTCTTTTTTATCATCATCCACCAATATTCCTTGTTTATAGGCATGTAATGTCGTTCATTGATATAATCATTTATATATATATCACTTTTTATATTTTCATCTTACAACATCATACATATTATTACTGTTTTTAATCGCACTATAATATATTTCAATATTATATGGAGAGACAACATCATCAGGATCAATAAATGCACAAAAATCTCAATGTATATTATCTAATCCCACATTTCTCGCATGAGATACTCCTTTATTTTCTGTATGAAAAATCCTAATTCTATTATCTTTTTTTTCCCAATTATCACATATCTCACCAGACTTATCAGTAGATCAGTCATCTATTATAAGAATCTCTAAATTTTTATAAGTTTGATTTATCACACTTTCTATACATTCATCTAAGTATTTATCTACATTATATACTGGGATTATGATAGAGACTAGAGAGGACATATTTAGAATATTTTATAATGTAAAATTTATTTGTTAACTTCAAGTAAATAATGAATTTCTACTGCTGGGAATAGATAAATAAAAAATCTTTGATATATATATGGGAAAAGATTAACGAAAAAATCTGGGATAATATTTATTTTTTCGGATTCTAAAAATCCTTTATTTGAAAAGTAATGTATTCTCTTTTTCAGAGTAATAATCTTTGCTTTATTGTAATAATGGTCAGGATGGAAATAATCAAAACTATGAAGATTAAAAGTTCTTTTATGAGTATAATCTCCTCGTGCATTATGACTAGCAAACCAAGGAACCTTGACCTTAATTTTACATCAATTTTTACCTATTCTGGTAAATTCTTCCATTACTTTTCATAAATCACTCATATGCTCCAAGATATGAGAACAGTAGATCTCATCAAAGGTATTATCCTCAAAAGGATAAGGGAATTTTTCAAAATCATAGACCGTATCAACTCATGGCAGAGCCACTACATCTCGGTTGAGGTATCAGCCTTTGATATCTTTTCCACATCAGAAGTTAAGTTTCATGGGGAATATTTAGATAAATAAAAAGTTTTCTTACAATTTATTTTTTGATAACCTTGTCTAACAGGTCGTCATTTCTTTTTTTTTAATTTACCAAAGATTTTCCTAATTAACATTTTGAAATTCTGTCAGAAAATTAAAATTGATATATGGAAACTTGCATTGTTTTATTTCATAATAATCTAAAACTTGTACTTGGAAGTAAAAATTCATCTCACTATAATGAAAGGTAGCAGAATAAAAAATATAATAACAGAAAAAATAAAGCTGAATATAAGATATATATATCTTACAATTCCGTTTCCATTTTTAATTTCTGTAAGAGTGCATGTCTTTGCAGTATAATCAATATCATCTACAATATATGTCTGTGGTCAGAGAAGGTCTATAGGATAAAGTGGATCGTAATAACTTAGATCTAGAGTTCAATGTTTGAAGATATTAGAAACTTTATTTTTAAGTTTAAGATGTAAATAAGCATCTTCTGAGTATACTCATATAGTCTGATAAACATTTGCTAGTATACTTTGTAAATCTTCAATCTTTATACGTTCTTTTCTCTTATATTTAGGTTGATGTATTTTTTGACTCCAAGAAGAATTCATTATTTGCTGGTTATAGGTATGAGTTTTTTTACGGAAGATAAAATCAAATATTCCTCTTATCGTAGCATATAATGCCGTAAAATATCCTGACAAGCATTGTAACACTCAGCTCCAAATATAGCCAAAAACGACAGGTAAATATTTCAAAAGTGCTATAATTCCTTGTTTACTGCAAGTATACAAATGATTTCTCATTACCATATAGATAAATCGCATTTTTAACACACTAGACTTGTGATTAGGATGAATGTGGTATTTATCTATAATTTTTCTTTCATATCCATACTGAACAACTGCATTATCTACTCTATATATAAAATCCAAATCATCACTCCTTCAGAAATATCTAGGATCATGATTTCAGGCTTTTTCGAAAAAGCTAGTAGGATAACCTGTGCAGTGGATAAATCGTGATTTATTATATTTCCCATGTTCATCTAGGTTATTCTTGCACAAAGTGTGAACTATAGTTTTTTCATCTATATTTGCCAGAATATCAAAAATGGTATCTTTATCTAACACTTCTACATCATCTTCTAAAAAAATAACGTTCTTATATTTTTTACCCAAAATATATTCTAATCATAAACTGTATCCTCCTCCAGATCAAAGATTTGCTAAGGTTTCAACTAGGATAATATTATTGTAATCATTCTTTTGTAGATATGCACTGAAAGACTTTATTTCTTCATCTGATGCAGATCCAAAGACAATAACATAATGAAGAGGTAAATTTTTAATTTCCTCTCAAATATCTTTTAGTATTCTTCTGATTTGTTGAAAATCTCTATGAGTCAGAGTGAATAAAGCATTTTCTTCAGATTTTTTTATAAATTTATATTCTTGCTTAATAAAATCTTGATAATTCTCAAAACGAAGATTACTGGTTTCATTTGATACAATAAAGTCTAGTTTCTTCATCAGTTATTTTTATATAAACTTCCTAAAATACTCAATCGCCTTCACCAATCACTCTTTCAGTTCCACCTTTGGACTCCAACCTAATTTCTCTTTTGCCAACGTATTATCGGCTTTCCTTTGCTTGGGGTCAATTAAGTTCTTCTAACCTTTCTATCTATTCCTCCAAAGACTTCACATACTCCTCCACCCCCTCTCTCCAATCTCTCAACTGAATCTCACTCTCATTCAATAACCTGCTAAACTTCGGTCTTTTTGCTTTGGTCGGAAATTCATCACTTCCACACGGTAAGATTTTAACCGTTGATAATTTATTTATTTCCTTTGCAAAGTCAAACCAATTAATAGCCCTATCGCCACCATTACTAAAATGCAAAATCTGACCTCTAAAATCTTCTATCCTTTCTATCACCGCTTGCAATGCCAAACTCAAATCTTTCGTATATGTCGGCAATCCGAACTGGTCATTTACTACCTTAATCTCATCTTTTGTTTCAAAAAGTTTCAGCATCGTATTCACGAAATTCTTAAATTGAGGTCACCCGCCATAAAGCCACGAAGTGCGGACAATAATCAAATTTTTATTTTCTGCTTTTCATAACTGCTCTCCTAGAATTTTCGCCATCCCATACGCATTCACAGGATTGCAAGCATCATCCACAGATCGTCCAAATTCTCTGGTATTCTCTGAACTAATTCTCTGAAATTCTCCCGAAAACACATAATCACTAGAAATAGAAATCAGATCAATCCCCAGTTCAGTAGTGATCTTCGCGAGATTATAGACCCCGAGCGTATTTACTTGATAATTCAATAGTCTGCCACTATCCTCTGCTTCATCTACATTCGTATAAGCGGCGAGATTTAGCACAACATCTGGTTTAACTTCTATCAAAACGTTTTTTACTGCTTCCAAGGAAGTTATATCGAGCTGATCCACATCCATTCAGACAATTTCAAAATCTTGTCCGCAAAATTTCTGGAAATCATAGGCGAGCATTCAGTTTGCTCAGGTGAGGAGGATTTTTTTCATCATTAAAAGGAACTACTAAAAATTTTAAAACTCTGATTCTTACTGTCTTTTTCACTAACTATCACTTCATTCACGTCCACATAATCATTCCAGTTGATATTCAAATCACTATCAGATCGCAGAATTCCACCTTCATCACTTGGATCATACAGATTATCACACTTGTACACAAACTCAGTCCCATCTTCCAGAGTCAAAAACCCATGTCCAAACCCACGAGGAATAAAAAACTGACTTTTATTCTCGGCAGACAATACGACTCCGTACCGTTTTCCAAATGTCAGAGAACCTTTCCTCAGATCGACAGCGACATCATAGACACTACCTGCGATTACACGGACAAGTTTCGCCTGTGGATTGTTTTGTTGAAAATGAAGTCCTCTCAAAACTCACTTTTTGGATTTACTATGATTGTCCTGTACAAACGTTGTGGAAATTCAGCTTTCTTTAAACTCTTTTTCATTGTAAGTTTCCATAAAAAAGCCCCTCTCATCTCAGAAAACTTGAGGACTAATTACCACCAATCAATCAATTCCAGTTTGAGTAAATTTAAAAGTCATTATTACAAATTCATCAAATAAAATCAATAATTACTTTTCAAGAGTGGCTTTGCAAGTTCACTGACTTCATCACGAGAGATCCACCCCTGCCTAAATGCAATCTCCTCTGGACAACAAATCTGAATCCCTTGTCTAGTCTGCACAATCTGCACAAAATTTGACGCATCCAGCATACTTTCATGACTTCCAGTATCTAGCCGTGCGAAACCCCTCTCCATCACTTCCACTTTCAGCTTTCATCTGTGCATATATTCTTCATTTACAGTTGTAATTTCCAATTCTCACCTAGCACTTGGTTTGATATTTTTCGCGACTTGTATCACGTCATTTGTATAAAAGTATAGTCCAACGACCGCTAAATTTGACTTGGGATTAGCAGGTTTTTCCTCGATAGAAACAGCATTTTGTTCCTTATCTAATTCTACGACTCCATAAATCTCTGGATTCTTTACCTCATAACCAAACACCACAGATTTTCTCTCATTCGTCACAGTCTGCACCGCATTATTTAGAAGAGATCAAAAACTCTGACCATAAAATAAGTTATCCCCCAGAACCAAACATACATCCTCATCTCCGATAAACTCCTCACCGATGATAAACGCCTGAGCTAATCCATCAGGACTTGGCTGAACGGCGTAATTTAGCTCAATTCATCGCTTTTTGCCATCTCCGAGAAGTCTGATAAATCCAGCTTGATCTTCTGGAGTCGTAATGACGAGGATTTCCCTGATTCCAGCCTGCATCAGCACTGACAGTGGGTAATAAATCATAGGCTTGTCATAAATTGGCAGAAGCTGTTTACTCGTCCCTTTTGTAATAGGGTAAAGGCGGGTTCCGCTTCATCCAGCAAGAATTATTCATTTCATCATTTTGAAAGTAAAAAAGATAAAAAAGTCTGATTTAATTTAGTTTTTATATAAATCTCCCTACCACCACAATAATCAGATCAATCACATATGTCGCAAATAACAGGGCTGATAAGTCATTTATCCTACGAACAGAGTGCTTCTGAATAATTCTCTCAGTAATCGGAAACAAAAAATGAATAAAAAGAGTCGCTATCAACCCAAATAACAGAACATTTTTTAGGCAAATATAACCCATAAAGTTGTATGGCAGAGCGGAATAATCCCAGAATGGATTGTATCCAAGATATGCTACGATGACAGCTGCAGACAGGAATTCTACACAAGCCGTCACAAGAGTCGAAAGTATAAATATCAGCAGAATATTTGGACGTTTGAATTTTTTATAAATCGGATGAATGCAGGTAATAACTGCTACTACTCCCAGTCAGTAAGGCACAGCCAGAGGTGTGATTGTCGGAATATTGAATGGATTAAATCAGCTTTTCGTAAACCAAACCCAAACAACTTCCAGCAGATGCCCGAGCAACGCAAAAAACCAGAAATATAAGAATATCTTTCATCGAGAGTTGATTGAGTCAGCCTTTTTTTCCATTTTTTCAATAACAAAGTTAAAAGTTAAGCAGAAACATACCCCTCAATAGTCTTCACAATTCCATTTTCAAACCTCACTTTCGGTTCTCGACCTAGTTCCTCCTTAATTTTGCTAGCATCTATCGCATATCTCAGGTCATGACCTTTCCTATCCTCGACAAAACCTATAAATTCATCTCATTTTCACATCTCTTTCAGAATCATTTTGGTGATTTCTAGATTTGTATATTCATTATTTCATCAGATATTGTAGATACTTCCATTTTCTCACCTGTTGAAAATCTCCCAAATCGCATCACAGTGATCTTCTACATACAGCCAGTCGCGAATATTGCTTCCATCACCATAAACCGTAACTTTCTGCCCATTTTGGAGTAAATAGATGAAATGAGGGATCAGTTTTTCTTTATCTTGATTTGGTCAATAGTTATTTGAACATCTAGAAATACTGTAATTTACACCAAAAGTCCTTCAATAAGCCTTGACTAGCAGGTCACCACTGGCTTTGGATGCAGAATATGGACTAGAAGGATTCAGTCCCATCGTCTCTACGAAAAATCATCAATTCGGCAGGTCTCCATATACTTCATCAGTCGAAACATAGTGAAATCTCCTCAAACCAAACTCTTTATGGAGTTCTAGTAAATTCTGAGTTCCCATCATGTTTGTCTGGACGAAAATGAATGGATTTTTGATACTATTATCCACGTGAGATTCAGCAGCAAAATGGATTATATCAGTAGGTTTATATTTTTCATAGACTGCTCTGAGCTGATCAATATCTCTAATATCCACTTGTTCAAATGCGTAATTGTCAGCTTTTTTAATCTCTTCTTTTATATTTTCGAGTTTGCCAGCATATGTCAGACAGTCCACATTGATGAACTGGATTTCTGGATGAAGAAGTACATATTTATTCAGAAAGTTTGAGCC